>JAEUQO010000349.1 GCA_016789605.1 Acidobacteriota bacterium | reverse complement strand
GGCCGGTGGTTGGTTCGGTGATGCGCGACAGAATTTTGAGCAGGGTAGATTTGCCTGCGCCATTGCGTCCGATGATGCCGACGACTTCGCCTTCCTTGATTTCAAACGAAACGTCTTTGAGCGCCCAGAAATCTTCGTCGGTTTGTCCCGTACGCAAGGCCGCGCGCGGATCGCGAAACAGCGATTTGGCGCGCCGGGCCAGGGTATCGCGCAAGGTGCTATAGCGTTCGCGCTCCTGGTGGTGCAGGCGATATCGTTTTCCCAGATTTTCGACGACGATGACGTTACGACTCATGCGGTATTGGTAATGTTTGGTGCGTAGGGCTTTCAAGGGCGCATATACGCCCGCAGCATTTACAGTTGGGCCAGTTCGCGTTCATAAGTGGCGACCCAGTCGGCCAGATCGCGGATGATGTCGCGCACGGTTCGTCGCGGACGCCAATCGGTGCGCGCAAACAATTGTCGGCAATCAGCAATAAATAACCGCAGATCATTGGGGCGGTTGACCGGATCGCATTCGATGCTGGTTTCGCGCCCGGTGATTTCGCGGCAAAGCTGCGTCAATTCCTGTAACGAAGCGCTGGTTTCCAGTCCGCCCGCGACATTGCCTACCCAGCCATCCCAGCGGTCAAATGCGCGAAGCTGTTCGGCGACCAGCTCACACAGATCGGCAACGTGTAACAGATCGCGCACCTGTTTTCCTTGCCCGCCGTATCCGATGTATTTCAAAGGCCGCCCAAAATGATGGGCCATCACCCAGAGGGCGGCGACGCCCTGGTCTACTTTGCCAAATTGCCACGGGCCGGTGATGACGCCGCAACGATTGACGACGGCCTGCAAGCCATAGGCGGCGCGGTATTCTTCGATCAACTGTTCAGCGGCGTATTTGGTAAACCCATACAGCGAGCGCGATCCGGTTAGAGAAACGTCTTCGCGCACGCCGCGCGAACTGATGCCGGGCGTGCCGTCATCTTCCCAGGCGAACCGCGTTTCCTGTTCGCGCCAGGGATGAGCTTCAAGCCGGGCAATCGGGTAAACGCGGCTGGTTGACAGAAACAGAACGCGGCTGTGCCAGCGGCGCGCGGCTTCCAAACAATGAAATGCGCCGGTCAGGTTGGTCTGGAACAAATAGTCCGGGCTGCTGTTATGTCCGGCGAGGACGGATGGTTCGGCAGAACATTCCAACAGGAAATCGAACGGGCCTGAGGGAAATGTGTCAGGGGTGCGAATATCGCCCCAATGAAAGGTCACGCCGTGTGCGCGTAAGCGCGCGACGTTTAACTCCGCGCCTCGGCGATAGAGGTTATCGAGACAAACGATTTCAGCGGCGGGCATTGTTTGCCGCAAATGAAGCGCCAAATTGGACCCGACGAAGCCTGCGCCGCCGGTAATCAAAATCTTCATAACAAGAGCTGGGTGAAACTGCGTGTGCGGTCAGGAAATCCGAACCGTTGCCAGGCTTTTTCAGCCAAGCGAAGACGCGCGCGCTTCTTGCGGCTGGCGTGTTTGGGTTGCGTCGTAAATTTCGCGGAAGATGTCGTCCAGCGATTTGGTGATGTCCCAGCCGGGGTAATGCGCCTTCATTTTGCGCAAATCGCTGATGTAACAGATGTGGTCGCCCGCGCGGTTTTGGTCAACGTATTCCCATTGCATCGGTTTGCCGCTCAGGTTGGCGATGCGGTCAAAGGCTTCGAGGATCGAAACGCTGTTGTCGCGTCCGCCGCCGATGTTATAGACCTCGCCGCAGCGCGGGTTTTCGGCAAAGGCGTGGATAAAGCGGGCGACGTCATACGAATGAATGTTGTCGCGCACCTGTTTGCCCTGGTAACCATAGACTTTGTAATGACGGCCTTCGACGTTGCATTTGATCAGGTAGCTGAGAAAGCCGTGCAATTCGACGCCGCTGTGATTGGGGCCGGTCAGGCAACCGCCGCGCAAGCAACAGGTTTTCATGCCGAAATAGCGTCCGTATTCCTGTACCAGCACGTCGGCGGCGACTTTGGACGCGCCAAAGATGCTGTGTTTGCTCTGGTCAATCGGGAAGTCTTCGGCGATACCGTCGGCAAACGCCGGATCGTCATATTCCCAGCGCGTCGCCAGTTCTTTGAGCGCGATGGTGTTGGGACGGTCGCCATAAACTTTGTTGGTGCTCATATGAACAAAGACGGCGTCGGGCGTGTGGCGGCGCGTGGCTTCGAGCAGGTTCAGCGTGCCTACGGCGTTGACGTCGAAATCGTCAAACGGGCGCGAGGCGGCCAGATCGTGGCTGGGTTGTGCGGCGGTGTGCACGATCAGTTCCGGTTGCAAACTGGCGAGCAGCGCGTTTACGCCGTGGCGGTCGCGGATGTCGAGTTCGTGATGGCGAAACCCGCTCAAGGTAGACAGCAGCCGCTGTTGATTCCAGCGCGTATCGCCGCCGGGACCAAAAAAATCTGCGCGCATATTGTTGTCCACGCCGTGGACTTCCCAGCCCGCCTGGCAGAAATACGCCACGACTTCAGAACCGATCAAACCGGAAGACCCGGTCACCAACATCTTTTTCATCGCAATCATAAGCCTCTTCAGAATCAGGTAAGTAAAAACGGCAATCGCCGCTTCGGCGCGCGGTCAGATCACATCGGCAAAGGTTTTTTCCGTACGGCGGAAATACCAGATGCCCGACGCGCACAGCGTGACGGTGACCACGACGGACGTCAGCAACGCGGTGGGCGAGACGCTGGTCGTGCCGCGCAAGAGCGACCAACGGAAGCCTTCGATCACGCCGACCATCGGGTTGCAGTCATACAGCCAGCGCCATTGCGCGGGCACCACGCTGCTGCTGAATCCGACGGGTGACACATACAAGCCAAATTGCACGATAAACGGCACGATGTAGCGAAAATCGCGATAGCGCACGTTGAGCGCGCACAGCCACAATCCCGCGCCAAAGGCTGCGCCAAACGCCAAGGCGATAAACAGCGGCAACAGCAGCAAGCGCCAATCCGGCCAGAAGCCATACCAGAGTATCAAGCCCGCCATCAGCGCCAGCGTGATCAGGAAGTCTACAAAACTGGTGATGACGGAACTGGCCGGCACGATCAGACGCGGAAAATAGACTTTGGAAATCAGGTTGGCGTTGCTGATCAGGCTGTTGCTTGATTCGCCGAGCGAGGTGGCAAAAAACTGCCAGGGCAGCATCGCGGCAAAAATCAGCAGCGGGTAGGGAATTGCGGCAGGCGCAGGCAGTTTGGCGATTTTGTTAAAGACCAGCGTGAAAATCAGCATGGTCACAAACGGTCGCACCAGCGCCCAGGCGACGCCGATGACGGTTTGTTTGTAACGCACCAGAATGTCGCGCCAGGCGAGAAAGTAAAACAGTTCGCGATAGCGCCACAGATCGCGCCAGTAATTTTTTTCGGTGCGGCCTGCTTCGATCAGCAGATCGAATGATTCTGCTGACGGCGGGGCAGAGAACCGCACCGCCGGTTCGAGCGGCAAGTTGGGAGAATCAGAAAGCATGCAATCAGGTTAAAGACAGCCAGACCAACGTCGGCAAACTGTGAGTAATGAAGCGGCCAACAGGCCGGGGGACGAGTGGGTGAGATGGGCGCAAGCTTAGCCTTGCGTCGCCGGATTGTCCAATCGTCCGCTTTCGCGCGTGGTTTCGGGAACGGCGGCGCGGGCCGTGTCGCGTCCGTATTCATACTGATAGCGGCGGTAGTAGTAATAATCGTATCCGTCGCGATCCAGGCTGACGTTGTTGAGCACGACGCCGAAAATTTTCGCGCCGACGTTTTGCAATTCCTGGCGCGCATGCGACACCAGTTCGCGCGAGCTTTTGCCGCCGTGAATGACCATGATCACGCCATCCACCAAGCGCGACAGAATGACCGGATCGGTGACGCTGCTGACGGGCGGCGAGTCAATCAGGATGTGATCGAAATGCTCTGACAGTTTTTGCAGCATCCGGCGCATCCGTTCAGAGCTGAGCAAATCGGCGGAATTGGGCGGCACGATACCCGCGGTCATCACCCACAGATTGGGAATGCCCGAAGGTTGCACCACTTTTTGCAACGGCACATCGCTCGACAGATAGGTCGAAAGTCCGCGTTTGGGTTGCAGACCAAAGGTTTTGTGAATGCGCGGGCGGCGCATATCAGCGTCAATCACCAGCACTTTGGCGCCCAGTTGCGACAGGCAAATGGCCGTATTTGAGATGGTGGTCGTTTTGCCTTCGGCGGGCTGGCTGCTGGTGATCAAGATGGTTTTGGGCGGCTGGCCAGCGGCGGCCAACAGGATCGAAGTGCGCAGCATGCGATAGGCTTCGGCGATGGACGAAGCGTCTTTGCTTTGTGTCAGCGCGTTGGTGGCCTGGGCCGTGGGCGACGTTGTCGGAGTTCCGTTGGGACTGTTGAGCGCAGCTTGTGGGCTGCGTCGTCCGCCCATACGCCGGGCGGCAGGCGTCGCAATCGCCGGAATCACGCCCAGGGCTGGCAGTCGCACATAGCGGCTGACGTCGTCCACAGTTTTGATGGTGTTGTCGAGGTGATCGAGCAGGAAGACCAACCCGATGCCGCCCGCCAGACTCAGGATCAAGGCCAGCATCACGGTACGCGCGCGGTCAGGACCAATCGGGCCGCCGGGTTTGCGTGCGGGTTCGGCGACCAGCGCATCACGCGTTTGTTGTGCGCGTTCAACGTCGGCTTGCCGCGTTTTTTGCAAGAAGTCGGTATAGAGCGTTTTTGACGTTTCGACGTTCTGTTTGAGGATGTTGTATTGAATGGCCGTCTGGTTTTGCTGAACGGCTTCGGCTTTGGCGCGGTTCAGCGCGGCCTTCAAGGAATTCTCGTCGCGTTGGGCGCGTTCATAATCGGCGCGCAGCTTTTCAGCCAGTTGTTCGCGCGTCTTGCTGATTTCTTCCTGCAAGGCGGCGCGCTGTTGCTGGACTTCGACCATGCGCGGATTGTCCGTGCCGTATTTGGCGGCCAGTTGCGCATTGGCGACGGTCAATTCGCTCAGGCGTTTTTGCAAATCTGAGGTTGCCTGGTTGGCAAAAGCTTCGGGCAATTGCGCGACGCGGCCTTGTCGCACCTCTTCAAACAATGATTGTTTGATCAGGCGGTCGGTTTCGGCGCGCATTGCCTGATCGTGCAAATGCGCCAGTTTGGTGCCGGTCAGATCTTCCTTGCCTTCGGTGGAAAAGATGCCGTTGGCGCGCGTGTAATTGGCCAGGTCTTGTTCGGCTTTTTGCACCTGCGCCTGCAATTCGCGCGTGGATTTGCTCAGCCATTCCGACGTGTCGGTGAAACGCGAGGTCTTTTTCTTGTAGCTTTTTTCGATATAGGTCTGGGCGACGCCATTGGCCACCAGCGCGGCGATTTCAGGATTGGTGTGGGTAAACGACACTTTGATCAGGCGCGCATCGCGTACCTGTTGGGCTTTCAATCCGCCGCGGATCATATTGACGAAAGGCGCCAGACGATTGCTTTCTTCGGGCGTGCGGCTTTCGAGCACGACCTGATCGAGTTGCGCCACTTCGCGCCGTTCGTCTTCGACTTTTTGCGCCTGCGACGAATGGGAAAGTTTGTTTTTGATGACGTCCCAATACGACAGCTCTTCGGTGTCGTCGAGGAAGACCCTGTTCTGTTCCAGTTTCAGGTTGGCGGCGACGTCTTCGAGCAGCGGATAACTGGTGAGCAAAAACAGCGCCGTTTCGATGTCGGAATTGTCGCTTTCGATCATCAGATCGGCGGTTTTGAGCAACATCTGACTGTTGTTGCCGACTTCGATGGTGGCGGTGGCCTGATAAATGTTTTTCTGGCGGGCGGCTTCCACAGCGGTCATGGTCGTGGCGATGGCCACGATGGCCAGAATCAGCCACTTGCGGCGTTTGACCTTGCGCCAGATTTCGCGCAGGTTGAGCGAACTTTCTTCCTGATCCTGCCGCTCGTAAGGAAAGTACGGGCTGGGCGCCGGTACGCCTTCGGTGTAATTGATCGGCACGACAGACGTGTCTACCGGTCCGTTGGCAGGACGATCAAAAGGAGAAGGGAGATTTTGATTCGGTGACTGTGGCGGTTGCATAAGTGTCAGACCTCGTGATTATTCCGCGCCAGAGAAACTGGTGACGAATCCGGGAGCCGTATGCCGGACGGGCGCTAAATTCCAGGCTTTCGCCAATTCGCTCAGTTGCACGGCGAGGGACGCAAAAGAGAGAAACAGCAATGCATGCGAAAGCAGTTGTAAATTGAAGTCGAACAGGCTGTGCACCAGCAGCCCGCAGATTCCCGCACCACACGCCAGGACCACTGTCTGCATAAACGGTTCGCGCACGCGCAAACCCACGCTGATGCCGCGCACGGTGACAAACAGAAACCACACGGCGAGCAAGGCGCCGATCAGGCCGCCATCCGTCAGGATTTGCAGGTAATCGTTGTGCGTTTGCGACACCACGACGCCGGG
>JAEUQO010000116.1 GCA_016789605.1 Acidobacteriota bacterium | reverse complement strand
CCCGCCAGCAACGCCGGAACATCCAAACTGGCCAGCAAGGATTCCGTGCCGGATTGTCCCAACACATTGGCCGCCGGAATGCTTGGGCCGCCCGCCGGTACCACCGGATCCAAACCGGAAGAATAGCGTCCGGTCTGCACCCAATCTGAAATCGTCAGCAAGCCATTGCCCAACGAAGCGCGCGGCGCAGTGTCTGCGCGTTGGAATTCGCTGCCGACGTTGACCGCGTCAAACCCGGCGGCAAAGCGTCCGGTTTGCACCCAGTCGGCAATGGTCACCGTGCCGTTGCTGCCATTGGGACGCGGTGCGACGTCGCCTTCGTACCCCTGCGCGATGGTGATCGTACCGTTCACAAAATTGGTGCTGAGCGTCAATCCGCCGGTATCCGCCAAACGCCGCACCGTCGGTTGGTCGCCAAAACTGATGGTGGTCGTGGTCGTGCTGGTGCCGCTGGTGGCAACGGCGCTCAACACCAGGACTTGTTTGGTTCCATTGGTAAAGGTCTGACCGGCGGGCAAGGTGATGATGATGCCATACCGCCCTTGCGCAGCCTGTGACGTGTTGGTGGTCAAAGACGCCCCCGCCGCAGAAGCATCCGCGCCGAGCGTGAATTGCACGCTGCTGAACAAGGTCGCATTGAGCGACAAACTGAACGCCAGGCGATTTTCGTTGCCTTGCGCATCGAGTTCGAGCGGCAAGGTCAGTAATCCGCCCGCCGCCACCGTCTGCGAAGCGATACGCAGCGCACGGCTCGAGGTGCTGACATTGGCTGTCGCCGTTCCCGTTGCGCCACCCTGCGCTTGCGGCAACGTAGCCGTAATCGTAATCGGGCCACCTTGGGCGACGGCTGTCACCAGGAAATCCGCCGACACAGCGCCTGCCGGAATGGTGACGGATTGTGGCACGGTCACGACTTGCGGATTGGATGAGCTCAACGCAACCGCCATCGGCTGTGATTGCGGTCCGCTGATCGTGACCGTCATTGTCGTGCTCGAGCCAGCTTGCAACTCGACTTGCGCCGGGCTCAGCGCCACCGAAGGTTCGGATATGATTTTCGCGACAAACACGTCTGTGCCGCCGCCATAGGCCAACAGCGGAAACTGAATGTTGAAATCCGGGGAAGCCGTCGAACCCGTCACATACGCTGTGCCGGTGCTATCCACGGCAATGCCCGACGCCCGGTCGTCATTCGTTCCGCCTAAATAGGTCGAATACACCAGACCGTTTCCGGTCGAATTCACCTTGGTGATGAACGCATCCCCTGCACCGCGCAAATCGGCTTGAATCGGATTGCGCAAGGGGAAGTTGACCGAATTGGAAACACCCGCGATGTAACAGTTGCCGAACAAATCCACCGCGATGCCGTTGCCGACTTCGTTCAAGCTGCCGCCCAGATAACTGGAATACGACAGCGCCGAACCGGTCGCATTGATCTTGGAAAAGAACGCGTCGAAATCGCCGCCGCCAAACGTGGCTTGCAAGGGCGTCTGGGTGGGAAAGTTGTTCGAAGCGGTTGACCCGGTGACATAGACGCCGCCGCCGACGTCTACCGCGATGGCGTTGCCGACGTCTGCGCGCAAACCGCCCAGATAGGTCGAATACACCAGCGTCGTGCCATCGTTACTGACTTTGGTTACGAACACATCCTGCTGTCCGCGATTGTTGGCCTGCAACGGGTTCTTGGTGTTGAAATCGCCAGAAGCCGTGTTGCCGACGACATACGCGTTTCCGGCAGTATCCACGGTAATTGCGGCTGCTTCATCAGAACCAGCGCCGCCCAAATAGCTGCCGTAAACCAACGCCGTTCCCGCAGCATTCAGACGCGCGACAAACGCATCGCCGCCGCCACGATTGGTGCCTTGAAACGCGGCCTGCGTCGGAAAATCGTCAGAAAACGTGCTGCCCGTGATAAACGCGCTGCCCGCCAAATCCACCGCAATTCCTTTGCCCAGATCGCCAAACGTGCCGCCCATATAGGTGGAATAAACGATGTTTGTGCCCGTGGCGTTGAATTTCGCGACAAACGCATCCAGGCTGCCGCGATTGGTCGGCTGAATCGGGTTGCGCGTCGGCAAATTGGTCGAAGTCGTTGCTCCGATGATGTAACAGTTGCCGCCGTTATCCACGGCGATGGCATTGCCGGTGTCTGATCCGTTGCCGCCAAAATACGTGTTGAAGGCGAGGTCAGAAGCATCCGCCAGCACTTTGGTCACAAAAACTTCCAGGCCGCCTTTGCTGGTGCCCTGAATCGGCGCGCGCGTGCCGAAATCGTTCGAAGACGTGTAGCCCGTGATGTAGGCGTTGCCCGCCGTATCGAGCGCAATGCTCAGCCCCAGGTCTTCACCACTGCCGCCTAGATAGGTCGAATAGGTCAGCGCGGCTCCCGCACCGTTGATCTTCGTCACGAAAGCATCCAAACCGCCGCGATTGGCCGGTTGCAACGGGCTCTTGGTGTTGAAATCGGTTGAACGCGTGTCGCCGGTCACATAGGCATTGCCGGAAGAATCCACCGCAATGCCAAAGCCCAGGTCATCTGAAGCACCACCCAAATAGGTCGAGTAAACCAATTGCCCGGTCAGACCGACTTTGGTCACAAACGCGTCGAACTCTCCGCGATTGTTCGTCTGCAACGGATTGCGCGTGTTGAAATCCGTCGAGATAGTACGGCCGACGATGTAGGCGTTGGCGCTACCATCCACGGCGACGCCGCGCGCAAAATCACCGCCTGCGCCGCCCAGATACGTCGAATAAATCAAGCCAGAGCCGTTGGCATTGAACCGCGTCAGGAACGCGTCTGCGCCGCCGCGATTGGTTGTTTGCAAGGCATTGGCGAGCGGAAAGTTGGTCGAAAAGGTATGTCCCGTGATGTAGGCGTTGGTGTTGACGTCAACCGCAATGCTATAGGCGACATCCACGGCTGCGCCGCCGAAATACGTGGAAAACGCCAGCGCTGAACCTTGCGCGTTGATTTTGGTTACAAACGCATCCCCGCCGCCGCCCGCATTGGCAGGTTGTTGCGGATTGGCGACGTTAAAATCCGTGGACAACGTCGTGCCTGTCACATAGGTATTGCCAAACGCATCCACAGCCACGCCATAGGCTTCGTCAAACGCGCCGCCGCCCAGATAGGTCGAATAGACCAACTGGGTTCCGTCGCCTTTCATCTTGGTGACGAATACATCCGTGTTGCCGCGGTTGGTTGGTTGCAACGGATTGCGGGTCTTGAAATCCGGCGAAGCAGTCGAACCAGCAATATACACATCCGCATTGCCATCAAGCGCAACGGCAAATCCCTGGTCGGAACTAATGCCGCCCAGATAGGTCGAAAACAACAAATCGGAGCCTTGCGCGTTGATTTTGGTCACAAACGCATCGTCGGCAAAACTCAGCGCCGGTTGAAATGCGTTGCGCGTGTTGAAATCCGTCGAGTTGGTGGTACCGACGATATAGGCGTTGCCATTGGCGTCAACGGCAATGCCGTGCGCAGTGTCTTCTGCCGAACCACCCAGATAAGTGGAATAGACGATGGTGGTGCCAGCCGCGTTGATCTTCGTGACAAATGAATCGTATTTGCCGCCGCGATTGATGGTTTGCAGCGGCGCAAAGGTGTTGAAGTTGTTGGAATAGGTGGTGCCTGTGATATAGGCGTTGCCGCTCTGATCCACGGCAATGGCCAGGCCTTCGTCAGACCCGACACCGCCAAAGAACGTCGAAAAATCAATCACCGGATCAATCACCAGCGGTTTGCTGGCGTCATAACTTTCAACTTCAAACCCGATGCGATTGCCGCCGCGCAAAACATACCGGCTGCCGACCGTGCGTTTGCTGGGGTTGGATGATTTGCCAATGACTTGTTGATAGCTGACCGGCGCGCGGTGATAAAGCTTTTGCCCGGCCACGGTCAAAATCAGATCACCGTTTGGCGCGAGTTCGATGTTTTCTGCGCCTTCGAGCGTCATGGTGATGGCGCGCGGGTCTGCGCCCGGACGCACGATGAAATCATATTCGAGGGCGCTCTGCGTGCCGTAATACGCCAACGAAATGCCCGGATAAACATCGGTGTATTCCACGCGCGCGAAGTTTGGAATTTCGGTTTGCCAGTGCGCCGGATCGTTGCCGATAAAGTAATTGCTCTTGGTGAGCAGCGGTTGTGCGCCACTGATCGTTTGCGCGATTTGCGCATCTGCCAGCTTCAAGCGCAGCGCAGAAGATTCCAGTTCCGGCAAGCGCTTGGCGCCTGTCGCCCCAGAACCGTCTGCGGCTTCGACGGCGCGCTGCAACGTCAGCACAGCTTCCCCCTCGGTCAAAAACACTTGATATCCATGCCCACGCGCCAAAAACCTGACCTGTTCGTCTGCCTGGCCCTGATTGACCTCGAAATTCATGGGCAACCGCCCATACGCCTGTCTCATTTCCGCTTGCCGCGTTTGAGCCAGTGCAGCGGGGTCTGCCGAGGCCGAAACCGGCAGGTGTCGCCAAAACACGCCAGCAACCAATGCAACGATTAAAGAGAACAGCAATCCTGTTCCAACAACTGGGTGGAAACTTTTCCTGGTGAACATCTACGTCAACTCCTCGGAAAGATAGCAAGCTTGTTTGGATGAGTGTCTCAGGTCCTCCACTGCTCACAGATGCTACGCGACGTCCCTGCTCAGCAACATTCCTGATGCGATCGTGAAGATGCAGAGACTGCGTTGTGGGGCACGACACTATGAAAGAGGGAGAACTTAAAGACCTAAGGCGAGTCACAAGCAGGTGAGGCTTCCGGCCGTGATGCCGTTCGTCTGCTGGCAGAACGGCCATGCGCAAACGCGCGTCATTAGGGTTATAGATTTGGATTCACTGACAGCAGACAGCGCACGCGCATTGTAGGGAGCGTATTGGCCAAAGACAAGCGCAATCTTTGGCAAAAGTTCAACACAATTGAGAACTTCAACGAGCCTTTCGCTGAAACGATCGGCTTCGTAATTGACAGATCGTCTGACAGCTTTTACGATCTGTTTGTCCGCGTGAGCAAGAACCACTTGCCCACGCGGTTTTGCTTTTCACACGTTAGAAATACAAAGACATTCGCCGCCCGGCGCACACTCTTAGTTGCGCCGGGCGGTTTTCTTTTTGGAGGAACGATGCTTTCAAACAATTCGTCAGTCACGCTCACGGCAGCGGAAATCGAAGCCCGCTACGAACCAATCTTGCGCCTGTTTTTCGCAGGGCGTTTGTCAGGTTTTAACCACGCGCGCCATCTGGCCGTTGCGAACATTCTGTGGCACTTGCCTCACGGATGCACGTTGATGCATCTGGGCTTGCAAATCACCGCCACGCGCGCGGGGGTACCCGAAAAATACAGCCGCGAAATCACTGAGCAATACTGGGCTGAGCTCGACGGACGCTTGCCGGAGCTGAGCGAATTCGCAGACGTCCTGGCTCTATAACCATCAACCATCCCACACATCCCTAAACAGTCCGAACATCCCTAAACAGAATGACACCGTTCGAGCGGCCAGCCATATGGAATAGCCAAATGGCCTGCCGCTTGAACGACTTGTCAGGTGGTAGGGGGCGTGGCATAACACCTTCACCCTATTTTTCGCACAGTTATTGAGGACAACATAAATGGTCGAATTGGATGGTGCGTCATTGACGTTGGCGCAAACCGAAGCCGTCGCCGTAGGAGAATCAGTTTCACTAAGCGACAGCGCGCGCGCGCGCATTGCAGCATCACGCCAGCTTGTCGCCGACATCATCGCGCGCGGCGAAGTCGTGTATGGCATCAACACGGGCTTTGGCGCATTGTCAGAAATGACCATTCCCAACGACGAGTTGCAACAACTGCAAGTCAATCTGGTGCGCTCGCACGCTTGCGGCGTAGGCGATCCGCTGCCGCAACCCGTCGTCAGAGCCATGCTCTTGCATCGTGCCAACGTGCTGGCCAAAGGATTTTCCGGCTGTCGCCCGGTGGTTGTCGAAACCTTGCTCAGCTTGCTCAATCAGGGAGTTCATCCGGTCATTCCGTCCAAGGGTTCGGTGGGCGCGTCGGGTGATCTGGCGCCGCTGGCGCATTTGGCGTTGGTTACCATTGGCGAAGGCGAAGCCTTTTTCCGCAACGAACGAATGCCCGGCGGCGAAGCCTTGCGGCAAGCCGGTATCGCCCCCTTGCAACTGGAAGCCAAAGAAGGTCTGGCGCTGCTCAACGGCACGCAAGCGATGACCGCAACGGGCGGCTTGGCCTTACAAACAGCCTTAAAGTTGACCGATGCCGCGGATGTGATCGGCGCGCTGACGCTCGAAGCGTTGCGCGGCACGCCGGTCGCGTTTGACGAAAAGATTCACGCCGTGCGTCCGCACGCGGGTCAGTTGACCAGCGCGCGCCGCTTGCGTGCGCTGATCGAACACAGCGAAATCCGCGAATCGCATCGCGACAAAGCCACCGACCCGCGCGTGCAAGACGCCTATGCCTTGCGCTGCATGCCGCAAGTGCACGGCGCAGTGCGCGACGCCCTGAATCACGCGCGCAGCGTGGTCGAAATTGAAATCAACAGCGCGACCGACAATCCGCTGGTATTTGCCGAAGCGCAGGAAGTGCTCTCGGGCGGAAACTTTCACGGCGAACCGGTATCATTGGCCTTCGACTATGCCGCCATCGCCATTGCCGATCTGGCGACCATCTCTGAACGCCGCGTCGAACGATTGGTCAATCCTTCGCTTTCGGGTTTGCCAGCGTTTCTGTCGCCGCATCCCGGCACCAATTCCGGCTTGATGATCGCGCAGGTCACCGCCGCGTCGCTGATCGCCGAAAACAACGTGCTGGCGCATCCGGCTTCCGTTTTCACCTTGCCGACCTCAGCCAACAAAGAAGACCACGTTTCAATGGGAATGACGGCGGCGCTGAAATTGGCCCAGATCGTAAAAAACGTCGAAACCGTACTGGCCATTGAACTGCTTTGCGCGGCGCAAGGGCTGGAATTTCTCAAACCGCTCAAGCCGGGGCCGAAACTGGCCGAAGTCTATCAACGCGTACGTCAGCGCGTTCCTGCGCTCGAACACGACGTACAACTTTCCGGGTATATCGAATCGCTCGCCGAATTGGTGCGCGAGCTGGCCTGAGGCTGAAATACTGTGAACACAACGCAAATCATCAAAGCGCCGCGCGGGACGCAAATCAGTTGCA
>JAEUQO010000324.1 GCA_016789605.1 Acidobacteriota bacterium | reverse complement strand
ACGTCAAGGTAGACACCTTTGCGATGTACACGAACAACGTGCCTTCGGGCGCGTTTCGCGGTTTCGGCGTGACGCAAAGCGCCTTTGCGATGGAAAGCCAGATGGATCAACTGGCCGAAGCCCTGGGAATTTCGCCCGTCGCCATCCGCCGCAAGAACGTCTTGAATTACGGCAAACAAACGCTGGCCGGACAAGTCATGCACGAAAGCTGCGGTTTGGCCGACGCGCTGGAAACCGTCGCCGCCGAAATGGAAAAGCATCCGTTCATGGCACCCTTTGTCGAAGTGGATGGCGACAAACGCCGCGCTTGGGGCGTGGCCTGCGCTTACAAAAACACCGGCTTTGGCAGCGGTGCGTATGACGCCGCCGGAGCCGAAGTCGAACTTTTCGCCAATGGACGCGCCGCCGTGCGCGCAGGCGCAGCCGAAATCGGCCAAGGCTTGGTCGGCGTGCTGGCGCAAGTCGTCAGCGAAGAACTCGGCGTGCCTTACGACAAAGTTGATGTGCTGGTCGCCGACACTGACCGCACGCTGGATTGCGCGGCGACAACGGCTTCGCGGCAAACGTATGTCACCGGCAATGCCGCGCGGTATGCCAGCAAAGAAGTCCGCAAGCTGCTTTCACTCAAAGCCGCCGAAATGCTGGGCGCTCCGCCCGATGAATTGCTCTTTGCGGATGGATTGATAAAAAACAACGGCCACAGTGTCGAATTGACTGAAATTGTTCGGTTGATGCGCCGCGAAGGCCGCCTGCCCAAGATGAGTTACCAATACGTCGCGCCGATGTGCGAACCGTATCATCACTTCGCGTTCGGTTTCGGCGCACAAGCCGTGCTGGTTGAAGTGGACGTGAAAACCGGCGAAACCAAAGTCCTGAAAGTCATCGCCGCCAGCGACGTGGGCCGCGTCATCAATCCGCTGGCGCTGCAAGGTCAGGTCGAAGGCAGCATCTCAATGGGCCTGGGGATGGCGTTGCAGGAAAACTTCGTGATGAAAGACGGCTTCGTGCAAACCGACACGCTGAAAAAGTGCAATCTGCCGACAATTGACCAAACGCCCGAAGTGGTTTCTTTCTTCGTCGAACACGAAACCAGCGATGGCCCGTACGGCGGCAAAGGCGTAGGCGAACTCGCTTCGATTCCAACCACTCCGGCGATCATCAACGCGATTTACACGGCGACCGGCGTGCGTTGTTACAATCTGCCTGCGGATAAAAAGTGGCTGAAGACAAAGTTAAACAATCAATGACGGCGGTCTTACCGAAAACGAATTATGAATTGGCTGATTTTTCTCGCCCTTCTGCTTCTATCGGTACAAGACCCGCAGATTCCTCCGATTGGAATCATTGATTTTTATGGGCTGCGGACTGTCACCGAACAGCAAGCGCGAGCGGCGCTTCAAATCAAAGAAGGCGATTCCCTGTCTGACGAGCCAAAAGATGCGCGGCGCAGACTGGAAGCCTTACCGGGCGTCGCGCAGGCGCAACTGGAGATGGTTTGTTGTGATGGCGGCAAAGCCATTCTGTATGTCGGAATTGCTGAAAAGGGCGTTCCTGCGTTTCAGTTTCGTCAAGCTCCCAAGGGAACTATCAAATTACCGAAAGACATCAAGCAGGCAGGCGAAGAGTTTCAAAAGGCTCAAATGGATGCCGTGCTGAAGGGAAAGGCGGACGAAGACAATTCGCAGGGACATGCCTTGATGAGTGATTCCGTAGCGCGTGCCATCCAGCAGCGTTTCCTGACCTTCGCCGCGCGGGATTTGAACCTCCTTCGCGATGTGTTGCGTCATTCTGCCGACGCGGAACAGCGTGCGCTGGCCGCTCAGGTGATTGCCTACGCCGCAAACAAACAGGCTGTGGTCAGCGACCTTGTCGAAGCGATGCGTGACCCGGCGGATAATGTGCGAAACAACGCGACGCGCGCCTTGGCCGTGATGGCGGAGCTTTCCGGCAAAGCGGGCAAACAGAAGATTCAGATTCCTGCGCGGCCCTTTGTTGAAATGCTGAATTCGATTGAGTGGACTGACCGCAATAAATCATCGCTGGCACTGGTCCGATTGACGGAGCAGCGGAATGCCGTCGTGCTAGCCGAACTTCGCCACCATGCGCGTTCTTCCCTGGTGGAGATGGCGCGTTGGAAAGCGTCAGGCCACGCGTACGCGCCGTTCTTTTTGCTAGGCCGCGTCGCCGGTTTTACGGAGAAAGAAACCAGTGAAGCGTGGGAACACGGCGATCATGCCGCGTTCATTGACGCGGCAGCAAAAAGAACAAGCGCGAACAGAAGTGGAAGGAAATAGAGAAGATGACCAGAGCCATTTTTGGCCCCACCTTTGAAGAAATGCTACATCCGAGTGCGATTGATCCGGCCGTGCGTCAGCGCGCCATCCGGGCCGCGACTGAAGCACCGCTTGACCCGATCAATCTGTACAACATCACTTGGCGCGGCGCGGATGACCAAATCAAATACGAAGTGCTGCCCCAAGAATTGACCGGCGTGGAAGCGCCGATTGTGGTGCTGTACGGGCGAGACTTCCCGACCGGCGCGCACAAAGTCGGCGCGGCGTATTCGGTGATTGCCGAAGCCTTGCTGTTCGGTCACGTAGACATTGACCAGCACACGGTTGTCTGGCCCAGCACGGGCAATTACGGCATCGGCGGCGCGTGGGTCGGCGGGCGCGTCGGGGCTAAGTCCATTGTTGTGTTGCCCGAAGGCATGAGCCGCGAACGGTTCGAGCGCATCGAAAGTTACGGCGCGCAGGTCATCAAAACTCATGGCGTTGAATCCAACGTCAAAGAAATTTACGACAAGACTTGGGAACTGCGCCGCGATCCAAACATTCGCATCCTGAATCAGTTTGAGGTGATGGGAAATTACCGGTTCCATTATCACGTCACTGGCAACACGATTGTCGAACTTGCGGCGGAATTGAAAGCCCAAGGCATCGGGGATGGTTCCATCGCGGCGTTTTGTTCGGCGATGGGCAGCGCCGGAACGATTGCGGCGGGCGACCGCATCAAACAAGTCTGGCCAAATGCGCGCACCGTTGGCCTGGAACCGATTCAATGCCCGACGCTGTACAACAACGGTTATGGCGGCCACGACATTCAGGGCATCGGCGACAAGCACGTCACCTGGATTCACAACGTGTTGAACATGGACGCGATTGCCTGCCTGGACGACATCGAGTGCAAAAAAGGCTTGCAGGTATTAACCAGCCAGGCCGGACAGGAAACGCTGGCGCGGCGTTACGGCATTGCCGAACCGAAGCTGCAACAGCTTGGCACGATCTTCGGCATTTCGGGCGTTTGCAACGTGCTGGGCGCAATTAAAACGGCGAAGCATTACCAGCTTGGCAAACGCGATGTAATCGTCACCATCTGCACCGACGCAATTGACCGTTACCATTCGGTGATGGACTCGATGGCGGAATGTTACGGTGCGATAGATGACGCGCGCGCAACGGCCTATGTCGAAGCAATCTTTCACGGTGCCAAAACCGATTGGATCAAAGACGGCACGCCCGACATTCGCCGCCAATGGCACAACCTGAAATACTTCACGTGGGTGGAACAGCAGGGCAAGACAGTGGAAGAACTGGACGCGCAGCGCGATCCGGAATGGTGGCTCAAACATCAGCAGTTGATTCCTGAGATGGATGCACGGATTGCGGAGGCTCGTAAAGGCTGAGCCATAAGGGGGTTTATTTTCCATTTGTCATTTGACAGTTGTCATTTGTCATTGCGAAAGCGGAGGTTCGCAAACCGGTAGTACCGCTGAAAGGGAATAAGATGGGAAGCGAGGTCATGGCAGGAAATACTCAGTCAAGAGGCGATGAACTCGAAGAGCGTCTGATCAACTTTGCTGTCCGCGTCATCAAGCTAACGGCGAGCCTGCCGAAAACACCTGCGGGCAAACACATTGCCGGCCAGATTTTGAGATCGGGCACATCTCCCGCTCCGAATTATGGCGAAGCACGCGGAGCCGAAAGCCATGCCGATTTTGTTCACAAACTCGGCATCGTGCTCAAAGAACTCAATGAAACTTCGATTTGGTTGCGCGTGATTGAACGCAGCGAACTGCTGAAAGCAGAGTTGATTAAAGACCTCATCGAAGAAAACAAGGAACTCTGCCGCATTTTTACGTCATCTCATCGAACGGCTCGCGCCAATAAAAAATGATCCGAAGCAATGACAAATGACAACTGTCAAATGACAAATGGAAAATGAATTGAATCAATGAACAATGTAACCGGTTTTCAATGCCTGGAATGTAACCAGACGTTCGGCGTCAACGAAATTCAATATGTTTGCCCTGACTGCGGCGGCAATCTGGACGTGCGTTACGATTATGAGCGCATCAACCAACACTTCAGCAAAGCGTCGCTCGCCGCAGACTGCAATCTCACGATCTGGCGCTATCGCCCCTTGCTGCCGATGGAGGACACTTCGCCTGTGCCGCCGCTCAGTGTGGGTTGGACGCCGCTGTACGATGCGCTACGCCTGGCGGATGAATTCGGCGTGCGGCAAGTGCTGGTCAAAGACGACGGACGCAATCCAACCGCTTCGTTCAAAGATCGCCCAAGCGCGTTGGCTGTCGTCAAAGCGCAAGAAGCGGGCGCAACTGTCGCGACAACCGCTTCGTCGGGCAATGCGGGCGCGGCGCTGGCTGGAATGTGCGCCAGCGTGGGAATGAAATCCGTTATCTTCGTTCCGGCCACCACGCCTGCGGCCAAAGTCGCGCAGTTGCAAATTTACGGCGCAACCGTCGTGCTGGTTGAAGGCAGTTACGAACAGGCGTGCGAATTGTGTCTGGCCGCTTCGGAACGCTTCGGCTGGTATCAACGCACGACGGGTTACAACCCCTACACCGTCGAAGGCAAAAAGACCGCCGCGCTGGAAATCGCTGAACAATTGCAATGGCAAGTCCCTGACCGTGTCCTCGTTGGCGTAGGCGATGGCAACATCATCGGCGGATTGTGGAAAGGATTTTGTGACCTGCAACAACTGGGCTGGATTGAGCGGTTGCCAAAGTTGACTGGCGTGCAAGCGGCGGGCGCTGCGCCGTTGGTGGCGGCAGTGAATGGCGACGGCGTCATTCGTCCGGTCATTGGGCAAACCATTGCCGACGGTATCAACGTAGGCGATCCGCGCGATGCCACTCGGGCAATGCGGGCGATGCGCGAAACAGGCGGCGGCGCTGTGGCCGTCAGCGACGAAGAAATCATTGCCGCCATTCCGCATCTGGCACAAACGACAGGAGTATTCGCCGAACCGGGCGCGGCGGCGGCGTTGGCGGGCTTTATCAAACTGCGCGAACAGGGCGTGATTCAATCTGAAGAGCGTGTTGTGCTGATCAGCACCGGCAGCGGATTGAAAGACATCAACACCGCGCGGCGCTCGGTCGGCGAACCGTTGCGAGTACAACCTGACGTTGCAGAACTGAATAAGCTGAAGGTCTGACGTTATGCTCATCACGAACGCCACGCTCATCACCTGGGGCACACCGAATCAGATTCTGGAAAAGCACGCGCTCTACGTAGAAGGCGACCGCATTGTCGAACTCGGCTTGTCGGCTGAACTCGAAGCCAAGTATCCACAAGCCGACAAACTCGATGCGCGCGGCCAGTTTGTGATGCCGGGCAACATCTGCGCGCACACGCATTTTTACGGAGCCTTCGCGCGCGGGATGGCCATTCCGGGCGCAGCGCCGAAAGACTTCCCGGAAATTTTGGAACGGCTGTGGTGGCGGCTGGACAAGGCGTTACAGCTTGAAGACGTGCGTTATTCGGCGTTGGTCTGTTTGATTGATGCCATCAAACACGGCACGACGACTTTGATTGACCATCACGCTTCGCCAAGCGCGATTGACGGTTCGCTGGATGTGGTGGCCGAAGCCGTCACGCAAGCAGGCTTGCGCGCCTGCCTCTGTTACGAAGTCACCGACCGCGACGGCGACGAAAAAGCAAAAGCCGGGATCAAGGAAAATCTGCGCTTCATCAAAACGGCGGGCGAGGCCGCCCGCGCTCCCGGGCTTGCCGCCACATTTGGCTTGCACGCTTCGCTGACACTTTCGGACGCGACGCTCGAAGCCTGCCGTGATGCCTGGAGCGGCGGCTTTCACATTCACGCCGCTGAGCACGAATCCGACCAATATGACAGTTTACAAAAAAGCGGCCTGCGCGTAATTGACCGGCTGCACAAGTTTGGCATTCTGGGCGAACGCTCCATCGTCGCACACGCCGTTCACATAGACGCCCGCGAAGCCGCCTTGCTGGCCGAAACCGGTACCTGGGTGACGCATCAACCGCGCTCGAACATGAACAACGCCGTCGGCGCGGCAGACGTGGAAAGCTTGATGCGGCTGGGCGTAAAAGTCGCACTCGGCAACGATGGCTTTTCCAATGCGATGTGGGACGAATGGAAAGCGGCTTACCTGTCGCACAAAGCCGCGCATCGCGATCCGCGCCGGATGAACGGCACAACCGTCGCCGAAATGGCCGTTACCAATAACGCGGCGCTCGCCAATGTCTTCTTTCCACAGGCACCAATTGGCGTGCTCGCGCCGGGAGCCTTCGCCGACATCATCTTCGTGGACTACCATCCAACCACACCGTTCAGTGCAAGGAATCTGCCGTGGCATATTCTGTTCGGCTTTGAAAATTCGATGGTGACGACGACCATCTGCGCGGGCAAGGTGCTGATGAAAGATCGGCAGTTGCTGTTTCTGGATGAAGCGGAGATCACCGCCAAGAGCCGTGAACTAGCACAACAAGTTTGGGGTAGAATTTAGCAAAGGAGCAAAACCAAAATGCCAACCGAACGAGTGGCGCTTTATCTACAAGACGCACATTCCTTACAAGACGGAATCAAATACGCGCAGTACGCCGAAAGCAAAGGCTTTGAAGCCGTGTGGCAGGCCGAAAGCCGTTTGGTGCGCGATGCGATTGTGCCGATGGCTGCGTTTGCCGCGACGACCGAGCGTATCAAGATCGGCGCGGGCGTCATCAACAATTGGACGCGCAACATTGGCTTGCTGGCGGCAACATGGCTGACGCTGGATGATCTGGCACCCAATCGGATGATTTGCGGCATCGGCGCGTGGTGGGATCCGCTGGCGGCGAATGTCGGCATCGAACGGCGCAAGCCGCTGCTGGCGATGCGCGAAACGGTCGAAGTCTTGCGCCGGTTACTGCGAATGGAAAACGTCACCTTTCACGGCGAGTTTCATCACGTCACGGGCATTGAACTCGACGTGGTGCATGGCCGCCGCGAACCGCGCAATGTGCCGATTTACATTGGCGCGACGGGCGACAAGATGATGGAGTTGACCGGCGAAATCGCCGATGGTGTGCTGCTGAATTATTGCGTGCCGCCGGAATACAACGACCGCGCACTGGAATTGCTGGAAGCAGGCGCGAAAAAAGCCGGACGCTCGCTCGACGAAATTGATCGTCCGCAACTGGTCGTTTGTTCGGTAGACCACGACCGCAAAAAAGCCATCGAAGCGGCAAAGGTGTTGTTGACGCAGTATCTGGCGCAGCAGCCGCACATCGCCAAGGCTTCGGGCGTCAGCGAAGACATCGTCAAACAGGTGCAGTCCATCCTGACCTGGCCCGCAACCAAAGAGCAGATTCATCAGGCGATGCAATACGTGCCTGATGAATTCGTGTTGAAGATTTCGGCGACGGGCACGCCCGATGAAGTGCGCGCCAAAGTAGAAGAATACAAACGGCGCGGTTGCACTTGTCCGGTGCTGTATCCGATGAGCGATCCCTATTTGATGATTGATACATTTAGCTATTAGGTGTCAGGTATCAGGTGACAGAAAGAATCCGTATCGTTCCAATCACATAGCACCTGATTGTTTCACTAACACCTAGCACCTGACACCTAGCACCTATATGGAGGATTTTATGTCACGAATTGTGAGATGCGGCTTGATTCAGGCTACGAATGCAGCGCCAGGCGAAAGTTCTATCGAAAAAATCAAGCAGGCGATGATTGATAAGCATGTGGCGATGATCGGTGACGCCGCCAAACAGGGCGTGCAGATCATTTGTTTGCAGGAGCTGTTTTATGGCCCGTATTTCTGTGCCGAACAGAACCCGCATTGGTACGGTTTGGTCGAACGCATTCCCGATGGGCCGACGACAAAGCTGATGCAAGACATCGCCAAACAACACCGGATGGTCATTGTCGCGCCGATTTACGAAGAAGAAATGACCGGCGTGTATTACAACACCGCAGCCGTGATTGACGCCGACGGCACGTACCTGGGCAAATATCGCAAGACGCACATCCCGCACTGTCTGCCCGGATTTTGGGAAAAGTTTTATTTCACGCCGGGCAATTTGGGCTTTCCGACCTTTGAAACGAAATACGCGCGCATCGGCGTTTACATCTGCTACGACCGGCACTTTCCCGAAGGCGCGCGGGCGCTCGGATTGAACGGCGCGGAAATCGTTTTCATTCCTTCGGCGACAACCAAAGGCCACGCCGATTATCTGTGGGAGTTGGAACAGCGCGGTCACGCCGTCGCCAACGGCTATTTTGTCGGCACGATCAATCGCGTTGGCACCGAAGCGCCCTGGAACATCGGCGAGTTTTTCGGCTCGTCGTATTTCTGCAATCCTGATGGCCGCATCCTGGCCAAAGGCAGCGAAGACAAAGACGAACTGATCGTGGCCGATCTGGATTTGGACGAAATCCGCGAAGTCCGCACGCACTGGCAGTTTTATCGCGACCGTCGCCCGGAAATGTACGGAGCACTCAGCCAGATGGACGGCGTGAAAGGCTGAATCAAACATTACAGTAAAAAGCCATGGCTTCGTCTTTTCATTTTCCAGTTGTCATTTTGGATTTGTCATTAGTCATTGCGCGTCTGCGTCGTAGCCTCCCAAAATGACAGATGACAACTATCAAATGACAAATGGAAAATGAGTCTGACTCTGACTTTCGAGACAACAAGAATTTCCATCATGAAAACGCCTGACCTGATTCTTAAAAACGGACTGCTAGCCGATGGCACGGGGCGCGGATTGTATCCGGCGGATGTGGCGATTCGCCGAAATTACATTCTGGCGATTGATGCGCCGAATTCGCTGCACGCGATGGAAGAGCTGGATTGCTCTGGCTTGGTCATCGCGCCCGGTTTCATTGACACACACAGCCATTCGGATTTGCGCGTGTTGATGGAGCCAGAACTGCCGATGAAAATTCGCCAAGGCATTACGCTGGAAGTCTTCGGCCAGGACGGCATTTCCGTTGCACCGATTCGGTCGTCGGATCAACCAGCGGTGGCGCGTTCGCTGGCCGGGCTGGACGGCGATCTTGGGCGCGCTTGGGATTGGCAATCGGTGGCGGAATATCTGTCGGCGATTGAGCGCGCGCATCCGGCAATTGATTGCGCGTACCTGATCCCGCACGGAGCAGTCCGGCTGGCGGTGATGGGAATGGAAGATCGGCAAGCACGTCCTGACGAAATCGCCGCAATGCAGGAACTGATTCGCCAATCCATGCGCGAAGGCGCGTTGGGCCTTTCGACAGGTCTGATTTATCCGCCGTGTTGTTTTGCCGACACCGCTGAACTGATTGAACTGTGCCGTGCGGTGGTGGAATTTGATGGCATTTTCGTGTCGCACATGCGCAGCGAAAGCGATTACATCGAAGACGCCATCGCCGAAATGATCGAAGTCGGCAAACAGTCCGGCGTGCGCGTTCACATTTCGCATTTCAAAATTGCCGGGCGCGAAAACTGGAATCGTATTGACGGCGTGCTGGCGATGATCGCACAAGCGCAAGCTGAAGGAATTCGCGTGACGGCGGATCAGTATCCGTACATTGCCGGTTCGACGATGCTCGGCGCAATTCTGCCGCCGTGGGCGCACGCGGGCGGCGTGGAAGAAACGCTCAAGCGGCTGGCCAGCAATTCAGAACGCGAAAAGATGCGCGCGGCGATGCTCGATCGCACGCCTTCACAGTGGGACAACTTCTGGAAATGGTCTGGCCCCGAAGGCATTGTCATTCCCGACATTCCTTCAGGCAACCACCCCGAATTCATCGGCAAAAATTTGGCTGAGGCCGCACGGCTGAAAAACCACGCCGATCAAATCAGCGAAGCCGACGCGGTTGAATTCGCGTTTGATTTGTTGCTGGCCGAGCGAATGGGCGTCGGCATGATTTCGTTCAGCCAATCGGAAGACGTGGTTTGCAAAATCATGCAGCAGCCTTATGTCAATGTTTGCACGGATGGTTTGCTGGGCGGCAAACCGCATCCACGCGCGTACGGAACGTATCCGCGAATTCTTGGCCGCTACGTACGCGAACAAAACTTGCTTTCGCTGCCTGAAGCCGTGCGCAAAATGTCCGGTCTGGCGGCAGAAACGTTTCAGCTTTGCGGCTATGGCAAAATCGAAGGCGGCGCAGTCGCCAACCTCGTTGTCTTCAATCCGCATCAGGTGATTGATCGCGCGACGTTTGAAGAGTCGCGACAGTTTCCCGAAGGCATCGAACACGTCATCGTCGCAGGCGTCCCGG
>JAEUQO010000243.1 GCA_016789605.1 Acidobacteriota bacterium | reverse complement strand
ACGGTCAGGGCATTGCCCGGCCCGCTGCAACTGAACGGATCGGTGATCGCCACCGTGGGCGCGCCGGTCAGCGCGGACGAAAACTCCGAGGTGTTGCCCGCGTTGTCGGTTGCCGTCGCCGTGATGAAGGGTTTGCCCGCGACAGGCGTGTAATTGAAGTTGAACGCGCCGGGCGCGGCCACGCTGGTTGCCCCCAGGAAGACTTCGCCTTCACCGTTGCCGGACGCGTCGGCGCTGGTATTGGCAAAAAATTCGATCCGCACCGGATAAGTCGTATTGGCGGGCAAGCTGTCGAGCGTGCCCGTAATCGTGGTATTGGTCAATCCGGTGAGCACCGGGAAGTTTTGCAGCTTGTTCGCGCCCGTGTCCGCGTCGCCCGCGTCATTGGCGCTCAGGCCGAGTGGAAACAGGTCAATCCCCAGCGCGGCGTTATTGAAGATCGAGTTGCCGAGTATTTTGTTGCCCGTCGCGGTGTCGAGCCGAATGGTCACCCCGTTCCGGCCATTGCCGATGATGAGGTTGCGTTCGGCTGCGGTCGTTCCGCCCACAATGTTGTTTGAACTCTGGACATTCACGCCATCACCAATCACGTTGCCCAACACGGCCCCGTTCACATCCGCGCCGATGTAATTGCCGATAACCTTGTTGTCCGTTCCGATGCCAGCGATGATTACTCCGATCCGCGCGTTGCCGGAGATGAGGTTGCGTTCGCCCGCCGTCGTACCGCCCACGGTGTTGCTCGCCGCGTCCTGGATCGCGACGCCATCCAGGGTGTTGCCGAGCGCGGCTGTGCCAGTGACATCGGTGCCGATGTAATTGCCTGTCACCTTGTTGCCTGTCGCGGGTGCGCCAACGATGAACACCCCGGCTTCGGTGTTGCCGGAAATGAGATTGCGTTCGCCCGCCGTCGTACCGCCCATGGTGTTGCTCGGCGCGTCCTGGATCGCGACTCCACTCAGGGTGTTGCCAAGCGCGGCTGTGCCATTGACATCGGTGCCGATGTAATTGCCTGTCACCTTGTTACCTGTCGCGGGTGCGCCAACTATGAACACCCCGACTCCACTGTTGCCGGAAATGAGATTGCGTTCGCCCGCCGTCGTACCTCCCACGGTGTTGCTCGGCGCGTCCTGGATCACGACGCCACTCAGGATGTTGCCGAGCGCGGCTGTGCCATTGACATCGGTGCCGATGTAATTGCCCGTCACCTTGTTACCTGTCGCGGGTGCGCCAACGATGTACACCCCGGCTTCCTTGTTGCCGGAAATGAGATTGCGTTCGCCCGCCGTCGTACCGCCCACGATATTTGAAGGTGAACGAAGTTGTACGCCATCTATGTTGTTGCCAAGTGCGACAGTCCCCGTGACATCGGTACCGAGGTAATTGCCCATCACCTTGTTGCCGGTACCATAAATGGTAACCCCCGTCCGATTACCGCCGGAAATGAGATTGCGTTCGCCTGCCGTTGTACCACCCACGGTATTGTTGTTGGACAGAATCAGCACGCCGTCCAACCTTTGGCCGAGAGCGGCGGTGCCCGTGACATCTGTGCCGATAAAATTGCCTGTCACCTTGTTGCCCGTCCCGTTGGCGGTCTGGATGATGACCCCGACCCCGTTATTAGCAGAAATGAGGTTACGCTCACCCGCTGTCGTCCCTCCCACCGTGTTGGTTGGGCTTTGGATATTCACGCCATCAACTGTGTTACCGAGCGCGGCGGTGCCAGTGACATCGGTGCCGATGTAATTCCCGATCACCTTGTTGCCGCCTGCGGCTGCGCCCGCGATGATGACCCCGACCCGATTTTTAGAGATAAGGTTGCGCTCGCCCGCTGTCGTACCGCCCACAGTGTTGTTCGGCCCGGTGATCCCCACGCCATCCAAGATATTTCCGAGCGCTGCTGTGCCCGTGGCATTAGTGCCGATGAAATTCCCCGTCACTTTATTGCCTGTCGCGGCGGTGCCACTGAGAAACACCCCGTTCTGCTTGTTGCCGGAGATAAGATTGCGTTCGCCCGCCGTCGTCCCGCCCACGCTATTGTTGGCGCTCAGGATAATCACACCAGCCGCCTCATTGCCGAGGGCAACGGTTCCATTAACATCCGTGCCGATGTAATTGCCCGTCACTTTATTACCTGTCGCAGTCGCCCCCTCGATGAACACTCCATTCCCAAAGGATCCGGTTCCGCTGTTGCCGGAAATCAGGTTGCGCTCACCCGGTGTAGTCCCGCCCACGATGTTGTTCGGCGCGCTTGAGAGCGACACACCATTACCGAAATTGCCGAAACCGGCGAGCACGGCAGTCCCCGTAACATCAGTGCCAATATAATTGCCCGTCACCTTGTTGCCTGTCGCGGTTGCGCCACTGATGGACACTCCATGAGTAAAATTGCCAGAGATGAGGTTGCGCTCAGCGACTGTCGTCCCCCCTACGGTGTTGGTCGCGCTTTGGATTCGCACGCCCGCAAAAGAATTCGAGAGCGAGGCAGTGCCATTGACGTCAGTGCCGATATAATTGCCGATCACCTTGTTACCCGTCGCGGCTGTACCAGAGATGATCACACCATTCCGCAGGTTGGCAGAGATGATGTTGCGCTCGCCCGCCGTCAACCCGCCCACGGTATTGTTTGGCGCACTAATGGCCACGCCATCAGTAAGGTTACCAATAATGCCTGTCCCCGTGACATCGGTGCCGAGGTAATTGCCGCTGACCTTATTTCCTGTCGCGGCAGAGTTAACGATGAGCACCCCGGCCACTTTGTTACCCGAGATGAGATTGCGCTCGCCCACCGTTGTGCCGCCCACGGTGTTGTTCGCGCTTTGGATTTGTACGCCATCACCGGTATTGCCGAGAGCAGCAGTGCCATTGACATTCGTGCCGATATAATTGCCTAAGACCTTATTTGCCGTCCCGCTTGCGCCCGCAATAAGCACTCCTACCCTTGTGTTCCCAGAGATAAGGTTGCGTTCACCCGCTGTCACTCCTCCCACGAGGTTGTTTGGCCCAGTGATCTGCACGCCATCCGAGACATTACCGAGCGCGGCGGCGCCAGTGGCATCGGTGCCAATGTAATTCCCTATCACCTTGTTGCCCGTACCGCTGGCACCGCTAATGAACACTCCAATCCGCTTGTTGCCGGAGATGAGATTGCGTTCGCCTGCCGTTGTACCGCCCACGATGTTGTTCGACCCAGTAATGACCACGCCATCCGAAGCATTGCCGAGTGCGGCGGCGCCCGTGACATCGGTGCCGATGTAATTGCCCGCGACTTTGTTGCCAGTCGCAGTTGAAAAGATACGCACTCCCGGCCCGTTATTACCCGAGATGAGATTGCGCTCGCCCGCCGTCGCCCCACCGATGGTATTGTTCGACCCGGCTGCAATCAGCACACCAAAGAGGGTATTGCCGAGCGCGGCAGCGCCTGTGGCATTGACGCCGATGTAATTGCCGACGACCTTGTTGCCCGTCGCGGTCGCCCCCGCGACGTTTACCCCAGACTGTCCGTTGCCGGAAAGCAGGTTACGCTCGCTCGCCGTTGTCCCGCCCACAGTGTTGTTGACACTATCCACCATAAACACGCCATCAAAGGTATTGCCGAGGGCAGCCGTGCCGTTCACGTCGGTGCCCAAATAACAATTGACAATCGTATTGCCACCCGCACCGTTGAACTCGACGCCATCATCCGGGAAACGATTGATGACCAGCGATTTGATCGTGCTGCCGCCGCCCTTGACCGTCAATCCGTTGGCCCCCGCTCCGGCGGCGGCGCCATTCAATTCGACACGCGTCGCCCCGCCGGTCGCGCCGTCTATAACGACCGGCTCGGTGATATCCGGCAGCGCTGAACCCGTGACCGCGATGGACGGCGTGCCCGCGCCCAGGTTGAAGACGATGTTGTCCACCCCTGCCGCACCTGCTGTGCAAGCATCCACGGCCGCATTGGTGTTGGCTGCGATGATCGCTTCGCGCAATGTGCAATTGCCGTTGACCGTGTTGTCATCCGCCGTCGTGTTGACCGTGATCGTGGCAAATAGCGTAGCCGTTACCGTCGAGCTGGCGACAGCCGCACTGGCATTGCCCGGACGCGCGAACCAGTTCCGCGCGGCGTTGCCGGAGGTTCCGCCCCAAAAGCTGAATGCCACCAACAATAACAACAAAAGACTGCCAACAAATTTCCGTCTGCCGCGATACGTAGGCGCGGCTATGTGTGTGTGTGTAGTTCGCATGTGGAGAAGCGCTCCTTTTTCAATTTAATAGTTGCTCACATGTCGTGGTTTTGGTCTGGGCAGAATTAGCGCCGCGCAAGCGCTTATGGCATCCGGCGACAGGCACATCAGGTGACGCGCGAAAAGCCGGTCAGCCAATCCAACGATGGTGTGTATTTGATGGGGAAACTGAACACCGCTCGCCTACCGTGGAATGGGTAGGCCCCCAAGTTGCCAGCTCGGATTTCGGTTTCGTCTGAAGCCAGTGAGAAACGTAGGAAGCTTTGGCGGGTGTAATCTAAGGCAAACTCGTACAGCGGTCAATTCAAAGTGCTTCACCGAAAAGGCCGCGCCGGGCAAATCGTGGATAAGCCCCCGGCCAATTTGCCCGACGCAATCAGGTGGCCGCTCCCAGTAAGACTTGCACCAACGACCGATCTACTCTGCACCACGACAGCGGCAACGGATTCACATCCGCGCCGCTGTCGGCCAGGCTCAAATTACGCTTACTTGCTGTAGTTCAATCGGATTTCGCGGTTCAGATTTCGCAGCCGGTCGCTGGGGCGTGAATGGCTGCCCTGGAAGAAATTTTGAATGACATCGGGATCGCCGTAACGTTCACGGAAGCGTTCCCAAACACGGCTGCCTCGCACGACATCAAAGCCGCCCTGATAGGCATAACGCATGCCTACGCGGTCAGCTTGATCTTCACTGTTGCGGTTGTAGCCGTTGAGCCAGGTGCTCAAAGCAAGATTCATGAGCCCCTGCGCTTGCGCCTGCGCCTGTTTATCCTTTTCGAGCGCGGCCTGTGTGCCA
>JAEUQO010000176.1 GCA_016789605.1 Acidobacteriota bacterium | reverse complement strand
GTTCTTCTTCACCAACTACGAATACTCGAACCAAACACAAGTTTTCGCTGTGCAGCCTGACTTGCCGTCAGTGGCTGGCTTGGCGGGGACCTTCTTGAGTCCGTATCGCGGACACCTGTTCAGCACGCGCATTGACTGGCGCGTCAATGATCGCCATACGGCTTTCCTGCGGTATTCGCACGATCAGAACAAAGGCTTCGGTCCCAATGGCGGTGCGCCGTTGCCTTCGAACTGGTTACAGAACAAAAACTTTTCGGATCAAGGTGTGATTGGTATTACCTCGTCGTTGACCCAGGCAGGCACCGTGGTCAATGACTTCCGGTTCAATTTCACCTATTGGCAAAACCGCAACTTGTTTGCGGATCAGCAGGTTTGCCCGAATTGTCTGGGCTTGGGCTTTCCGCAAATCAACCTGCAAGGTTCCAGTAACTTTGCGGTGGGGAACACCTCCAACGCGACCCAAGGCCGCGACTTGCGCCGCTTCACCTTCCTCGACACGTTGACCTGGACCAAAGCCTCGCACCGCATGCGTTTCGGCACCGAGATCGAATACGCGCCGGGAACGGGTTTCTGGGGATATTGCGATCCGGGTTGTGCCAGCCTTTTCTCGCCGGAAGCCGTGAGAAGCTTGCTGCCCGCAGCAGTCGTGTCGCAGTTCTTCCCGAATTTGCCGACGACGATTCGCTCGAATGCTGATTTGTTGAACCTGCCCTTTGCTGGTGCAGTCATTGGTGTGGGCGATCCCGGACAGCCGCCGCCGTACAACATTGACAAGGCGAAAAAGAACAATCGCCTGCGTTTCTTTGGCCAGGACACCTGGAAGGTTAAACCGAACTTCACGCTCAATTATGGCTTAGCCTGGAATTTCGAGAGCACGCTGGTGAACCGCGACCTCGACAAACCTGCTTATCTCAAACCGTTGTATGGCGACGATCTGACGCCGACCAACAATAACTACAATAACTTCTCGCCTTCGTTTGGCTTTGCCTGGAATTTGGGCAAAGACAACAAGACCGTCGTGCGCGGCGGTGCGGGACTTTATTGGGATACGGAACTTTTGTGGCGTCGTTTGCAAGAACGTGCGTTCATCGGTCCCAGAGGCAACGGCCGTATTCAGTTCCCCTCGACCGGCTTCACTTTGCCGGCGGGCGTGACCATCATTGACTTTGGCGCAGGCGGACGGCCTGTTGGTCCCGGCTCCTCGATTCCGCAGAGCTTGACTACGTTGACGCTGGGCCAATTCCTGCAGATTTACAATCAGCAGATCGGCGCGATCAATCAAACTTTCGGTACGCTGACCAACGATTTGTCGGTGCGCAACATTCAGCTCAACAAATCCGCCGCCCAGCTCTATCCGAAAGAATATCCGGTGCAACACAGCTACCACATGAATATCGGCATCCAGCGCGATCTGGGACACGATATGGTGTTGACTGTGGATTATGCCCGCCGCGTGTTCCTGAACACCCTGTTGGGCGAACTCGATCTGAATCGCTTCCAGCGCCGCATCAACGGTGTGCAAACGCCGGTGATTCCGCTGTGCACCACGGCAGCGCAACGCGCCGATGTGAACGCGCAATGCTCGACCGGCGGCATCAGCTTCTGGGTGCCGGGCGGACGCAGCGTGTACAACGCGATGTTGCTCAAACTCGACAAGCGGTTCTCCAAACGCTATCTCTTCACCGCGTCATATGCGTTGACGTCAGCCAACGGCATCAACGGCATTGCCAACCTGGATAACTACTTCCAGACCTGGGGCCCGCAAGGCGCTCGTCACATTCTGAATGTGTCGGCGTTGGTGGACCTGCCCTGGGGCTTCCAGGTGGGCTTCATTTCCGCGATGTCGTCGAAAGGCGCATTGAATCCCAGCATCAACGGCATTGACCTGGATGGTGATGGCAGCGGTTCTGAGCCTTTGCCGCTGGCAAAAGGCTACAACTGCCTCAACCGTCGTTGCGGCAAGAGCGATCTGGCGACGGCCGTGCAGAACTGGAATGCCCGGTTCTATCCGAATGGCGCGCCTGTGGCGGCAGCCGACTTCAAGAAGGACGTGCGTGGTCAGAACATTCCGTTCCTGACCTTGCCAGCCAGCTATGAATTGGGCGACTACTTCAGCTCGCAAGACGTTCGCTTGACCAAGAAATTCACCTTCAAAGATCGCCTGACTTTCGCGGTCTTCGGAGAAATCTTCAACGTCTTCAACATCGCCAACCTGAGCGGGTTTAACTTCAACCTGACGTCGGGAGCCGCGTTCGGACAACCGACGCAGCGTGCGACACAGGTCTTCGGTTCCGGCGGCCCGCGCGCGTTGCAGGTCGGCGGCCGTATCACCTTCTAACCAGTCGCCAGACTGCATCAGACTGCATCTCAAAAAGCCCGGCTTTCCAACGCGGAGAGTCGGGCTTTTTCTGCTTTGATTTCTCGCCTTCTTTCTCTTTGCAGGTTCCCGATTTCGAAAACTGTGATTCCCACAAGCGAACATCCCGAAGCCATTCTGGTTCCGCTTCGTTATGGCGAACTCTCTGCACGGGCACTGGTTAGCGGTTTTACCTGTCTGGCATAGCGTTTGGCTGATAACAACAAACATCATCACGACAAAGGGGAACCACGATGACGACTTTGCTACAGGATTTGCGCTATGGCGTACGAATGCTGCGAAAGCGGCCAGGCTTCATGCTGGTTGTGATTTTGACGTTGGCGATTGGCATTGGCTTGAACACAGCCATTTTTTCCGTTGTGAACGCCGTGTTGCTGCGTCCGCTGCCGTTCCGCCAGCCCGAACAATTGGTGCGCGTCTACAGCGAATTTCCCACCATGAATCTGCGCAAGTTCTGGCTTTCGGCGCCGGAATTCATTGATCTGCAAAACGAAGCGAAGTCGTGGGAATCGTTGGGCGCTTGGGCGACGGGCGGGGCGAATGTCGGCGCCGCAGGAGAGCCGATGCGTGTGTCGGCGACGCGGGTCACGCCCAGCCTGATTGAGACACTCGGCGTGCAACCGATGCTGGGCCGTAATTTCAGCAAAGAAGAAGCCGCTGTTGGCGGTCCGCGCGCGGTAATGTTGTCACATGGATTGTGGCAACGCGCGTTTGGCGGCGCGCCTGACATCATTGGCAAAGAAGTGCGTATCAACGAACAGCCAAATGTCGTTGTCGGGGTGATGCCGCAAGGCTATGTGTTTCCGCCGGGCAGCAATGAGCCGGTGGATGTCTGGACGCCGTTCCAATTTGATCCCGCAAACCCAGGCAATCGCGGCGGTCATTTTTTGTCAGTCATTGGTCGCTTGAAACCGGGCGTGAGTGTGGCGCAGGCGATGGCCGAAATCGAAATGCTCGAATCTGGCTGGAAAAGCACCGGACGCGCGCAGCACTTGCTCAATCAACAGGGGCATCCGGTGTTGTTGTCATCCCTGCACGAAGATGTCGTCGGCGCGGCACGACCTGCGGTGTTGATGTTGCTCGGTGCGGTCGGATTTGTGTTGTTGATTGCGTGCGCCAATGTCGCCAGTTTGTTGCTGGCGCGCGCTGAAGCGCGTCATCGTGAATTCGCCGTGCGGCTGGCTTTGGGCGCAGGGCGTGGCCGTATGCTGCGGCAATTTCTGGCCGAAGGGGTGTTGCTGGTCTTTCTTGGCGCGGTCAGCGGCATCTTGTTGGCGCAAGCAGGTTTGGCCGCAATTTTGGCGGCGGCCCCGGACAGCGTGCCGCGTACTGGTGAAATTCGCATTGATGGCTGGGTGCTGGCGTTTACCGTCGGCGTGTCGGTGTTGTCGGTTGTGCTGTTTGCGCTCGCCCCTTTGCTGCAACTGCGTGAGCAAAATCTGGCGTCGTGGTTACACGGCGCAAGTCAGCGCGCTGCTGGTGGCACTGGCAGTCAGTGGCTACGCAAATCGCTGGTTGTTACTGAAATCGCACTGGCGGTTGTGTTGGTGGTAGGTTCTGGCTTGATGATTCGCGCGTTCTGGAAGTTGCGTCAGGTGGATTTAGGTTTCAATCCGCAAGGCGTTTTAGCATTTAGCTTGCAGTTACCGCCAAACAAATATCAAACGCCGGATCGCTTGCGCTTTGCCAAAACCTTGCAAGAAAAGTTGGCGGCATTGCCCGGCGTAAAATCCGCCGCGCTGGCCGGAGAACTGCCGCCGTTGCGTCCGATAGATGCCAATGACACAGACATCGAAGATTACCAAGGCCGACCCGATGGCCCGGCGGAAAATGTGGATTACTGGAACATTGTCGGGGTGAACTACTTCAAAAGCTTGGGGATTCGATTGCTGGATGGGCGCACGTTTGAGGCTGCGGACGAAAACGACAACGCGCAGCGCGTTGTCGTGATCAACCAGGCAATGGCGCGCCGGTTTTGGCAGGGAAATCCGCTGGGACGGCGCATCAATCCCGGATTCAATTCGCCGCCTACCTGGTTCACGGTGGTTGGCATCGTTGAAGACACCAAAAACCTGGGCGTGGACAAACCCGCCGGCACTGAACTTTATCTATTGCCGACTCAAGCAGCTTCCGCTCTCGGCGGCTTGAATAGTCAGATGAATTTCGTCGTGCAAACCGCAGGCGATCCGCTGGCGCAGGCGAGCTCAGTGCGCGGTGCTGTGCGCGACTTGGACCCGGGCCTGCCGTTATACGAATTGCAAACGATGTCTGACATCGTCGCGAATTCGTTGGTGCGACCGCGTTTCCTTTCATTGCTGCTCACACTGTTTTCGGCCGTCGCGTTGTTGCTGGCGGCGGTGGGGATTTATGGCGTGATGGCGTATTCGGTGTCGCAACGCACAAAAGAGATCGGTGTGCGCATGGCGTTGGGAGCCAGCCGCACCGATGTGTTGGCGTTGGTTTTACGGCAAGGCGCGAAATTGACGGCCGCAGGCGTCGTTGTTGGGTTGGCAGGTGCATTCGCGTTGACCCGTTTGATGGCGACCTTGCTCTTTGAAGTCAGCGCAACCGACCCGATGACTTTTGCCGCAGTCGTGACGCTGCTCGCGCTGGTTGCCTTGATCGCTTGCTACATTCCGGCGCGCCGCGCCACCAAAGTGGACCCGCTGGTTGCGCTTCGTTACGAATAGCAACGCCACGTCGCTCGAAACCAAGGAGAGACTTATGGGAACGTTTGGGCAGGATTTACGCTACGGCGTGCGCATGTTGTTAAAGAAGCCAGGATTTGCATTGATTGCGATTGTCACCTTGGCGTTGGGTATCGGTGCAAACACGGCAATTTTCAGCGTCGTGAATGCTGTATTGCTACGGCCATTGCCGTTTGCGGAACCGGCGCAGCTGGTGGCTGTTTGGGAAACCTCTCGTAAAAATCCGGGCGCTGCCAGTTCGGTGTCATATCCGAATTTTTACGACTGGCGTGCGCAGAACAAATCCTTCGAGCGATTGGCGTCTTATTACACCGTCAACATGACGCTGACCGGACTTGCCACGCCCATGAATTTGCACAGCGCGGTTGTCTCGACGGAGCTGTTTAGCTTGCTCGGCGTGCAACCCGCACAAGGCCGTTCGTTTTTGCCGGAAGAGAGCCGCCCCGGCAACAGTACAGGGCGTGCGGCGCTCATCAGTCACGCCTTGTGGCAGGAAAAGTTCGGCGGTGCGCCAGACTTTGTTGGTCGCAGCCTGACGTTGAGCGGCAAAACCTTCAATGTCGTAGGCATCATGCCCGCCGGGTTCCAGTTTCCCATCGAAGTGGAAAAAGTTGATGTTTGGGTTAGCTCTGCGCTGGACGGGGAAAAAGAGACGCCGGAATCAAAGGCCAACGACGAACAGCGCGGCGCGCACTATTTGCAAGTTGTCGGGCGCTTGAAGCCCGGCGTTTCCTTGGAACAGGCGCAAACGGAAATGAGCCTGATCGCAGCCAATCTGGAAAAACAATATCCCGACACCAACACACGGTCAGGCGTGAAGCTGATCTCTTTTCACGCAGATTTGGTGGCGGACTACAAAGAAGCTCTCTGGATCATTCTAGGCGCGGTCGGATGTGTGTTGCTGATTGCCTGTGCGAATGTCGCCAACTTGCTGTTGGCCCGTGCGACAGCGCGGTATAAGGAAATTGCCGTTCGTGCCGCGTTGGGCGCAAATCGCTGGCGGGTCATCCGTCAATTGCTGACCGAAAGCCTGGCGCTGAGTTTGTCAGGCGGCTTGCTCGGATTGTTGCTGGCTTGGTGGGGAACAGAGGCGCTGCTGCGCTTGATTCCGACGGATGTGCCCAGATTGGCGGAAATCCGCCTTGATCTTTGGGTGTTTGGATTCACCTTGTTGGTGTCGCTGCTGACGGGAATCATTTTTGGTCTCGCGCCAGCTTTGCAAGCGTCAAAGATTGAACTGACAGAAGCGATGAAAGAAGGCGGGCGTGCTGCTAGTGCGGGGGCTGGCCGCGCGCGATTGCGCAATGTCTTGGTCGTAATTGAAATCGCTGTCGCGCTTGTCGTTCTGGTTGGCGCGGGATTGTTGTTGCAAACGTTTCGTAAGTTGCAGCACGTTGAACTCGGTTTCAATACGCACAATGTGTTGACGGCCGCCGTCGAAATTCCAGACACGCATTATCCCAAGCAGGAACAGGCAGCCGTATTTTTCGGAAATTTGCTGGAAAAAGTGCGGGCATTACCGGGTGTTGAATCGGCCAGTGCGATTACCCCTTTGCCGCTCAGCGGCGATTCTTTTTCAATCTCGTTTGAAGTCGCTGGCCGTAATGTCCCCAAGAGCGAAGAGCCGAGCGCCAATTTTCGTGTGGTCAGCGATAACTATTTCGAGACCATGAACATCCCGCTGGTTTCAGGCCGCAGCTTTACGCCGCGCGATGATGCGAAATCCTTACCCGTGATGATCGTCAACGAGGCGTTCGTGCAGAAACACTTTCCCGGAGAAAACCCTTTGGGCAAGAGTCTGAAACCGGGCATCTCGCTTGGCGGTGGAAAGAAGTGGCGAGAAATCGTCGGAGTCGTTAGAAACGTACGCCACCGTCAATCGCTGAGCCGGGATTTCGAACCGGAATACTACCTGCCGCACGCGCAAATGGCGTTTACCTACATGAATCTGGTGTTGCGCACGAGCAATGATCCGCGTGGACTGGCCGGGGCAATTCAGCACGAAGTGAGCTCGCTGGATAAAGACGTGCCCGTGTATCGCATCAAAACCATGGCGCAATATCTGGGGCTTGCGGTTGCACAACCAAAATTCAACGCCTTGTTGCTGTCCTTGTTTGCGGGCCTGGCGTTGCTGTTGACGGCGATCGGTCTTTACGGCGTGATGGCGTATTCGGTCGTGCAACGCACGCAAGAAATTGGCGTGCGCATTGCCTTGGGCGCGCAAACGGGCGATGTGTTGCAGATGGTCTTGCGCCAGGGAATGAAACTGACGCTTGTCGGACTGGGCATCGGATTAGGTGCGGCGCTGGCCATGATGCGATTGATGAAATCGTTGCTCTATGGGGTCAGCACGACCGACCCGGCTACGTTTGTCGTGATTATCTTGTTGCTGGCTGGCGTGTCGCTGATCGCTTGCTATTTGCCCGCCCGCCGCGCGACCAAAGTCAATCCTTTGGTCGCGCTTCGTTACGAATAGGAGACAGGTCAATGAACAATCTGTGGCGAAATCTGCGGTACGGGTTGCGTGGTTTGTGGAAGCATCCCGGCTTTACCCTGGTCGCGGTGTTTTCACTGGCGCTGGGAATTGGCGCGAACACCGCAATTTTTAGTCTGGTCAACGAAGTGCTCTTCAAACCGCTGCCGTTTCGCGAGGCCGATCGGTTGGCCATGGTGTGGGAAGATTCGTCCGCGATTGGTTTTCCGCGCGATACGCCTGCACCGGCAAATTACGCTGACTGGAAAGCGCAGAATCAGGTGTTTGAAGACATGGCAGCGCTTGATTGGCGCAACTTCAACCTGACGGGCGATGGCGAACCCGAAAAGGTGATGGCGTTTGGCGTGACGGCCAATTTCTTTTCGTTGTTGGGTGTACAACCTGCCTTGGGGCGGAACTTTCTGCCCGCCGAAGACAAACCGGGAACGAACAAAGTCGTCGTACTTAGCCATCAGTTGTGGCAGCGCCGGTATGGCGGTCAGGCGGACATCGTTGGCAAAGACATTCTGCTCAATTACGAAAAATACACCGTGGTCGGCGTGATGCCTGTGGGCTTTCAGTTCATGCAAGCGCACATTGGATTGTGGGTGCCGATGGCGTTAAGCGCAGAAGAATTGGCCAGTCGTGGCAATCACTATTTGAACGTTGTCGGGCGCTTGAAGCCGGGCGTCAGCGTCGAACAGGCGCAAGCCGACATCGGTTTAATCACCGAACGCATTGCGCGCACCTATCCAGACGAGGCCGGGAATCTGAAAGCGGCAGTGGTTTCGTTGCGCGAACAATTGGCGGGAGATGCACGCCGCCCGTTGTCGCTGTTGTTGGTAGCGGTGGGATTTGTGCTGCTGATTGCCTGTGCCAACATTGCCAATTTGTTGCTGGCGCGTGCCGCACACCGGCGCAAGGAAATTGCGATTCGCACTGCGTTGGGGGCCAGCCGAAGTCAGATCATCGTGCAGTTATTGACCGAAAGCGTTTTGTTGGCGGGGTTGGGCGGGGTTCTCGGCGCGGTGCTGGCTTCGTGGAGCTTTGAATTTCTGCGCAAGCTGATTCCGCCAGGGATGACGATGACCACCGAGCTGAAACTTGATTTGCCGGTGCTGCTTTTTACCCTGGCGGTCTCACTGCTGACCGGGCTTGTCTTTGGCTTGTTGCCTGCCATTCAAGCGTCAAAAGTGGATTTTCACGAAACGCTGAAACAAGGTGGACGGGGCAGTCTGAGCGCTGTCGGTAATCGTATGCGCGGCGCACTGGTTGTCACGGAAGTTACGCTGGCGTTGGTTTTGCTCGTTGGCGCGGGATTGCTGGTACAAACGCTTTATCACCTGCAAAACCAGTATGCGCTCTTTCAACCGGACCAATTGCTGGCCGTGCGCACAGGATTGCCCGACGGTAAATACAACGAGCACGCCAAACGCGTAGCGTTTTATGATCAGGTGTTGGAACGCGTCAACGCTTTGCCGGGCGTCGTTTCGGCAGGCTATACGACCAGTGTGCCATTGCAATGGAAAGGCGGCGCAAACGGATTTTCTATCGAAGGGCGCGAGCCGCAACAGAACGTGCCGCCCAATGCCAATCACCGCCAGATCAGCGAGCAGTATTTGCAAACGATGGGGATTGCCTTGCGCGAAGGCCGCTATTTCGACAACCACGATGACCGGCAAGCGGTTCCCGTGGTCATCGTCAATGAAACGTTGGCGCGTCAGCATTGGCCGGGCCAGTCGCCATTGGGCAAACGCATCAAAATCGGCGCGCCTGAATCTGACCGGCCCTGGCTGACGATTGTCGGGGTGGTCGCCGATGTGCGGCAAATGGGATTGGATGTGCCGGTGAAGGCGGAAATGTATTTGCCGTATCGGCAGATTACGACGCATCTGTTTTTCCGACCGCGCGATCTGGTTATTCGGTCGAGCGGGCCGCCCTTGGATTTGGTGAGCGCAGTGCGCCGCGAAGTTCATGCGGTTGATCCGGATCAACCGCTGTCGAATATCGCCACAATGTCAGAACAATTGGGCGAAGAAACACAGCAACGCCGCATCGGCATGATTTTGTTGGTGACGTTTGCGGCGTTGGCGTTGTTGCTGGCAACACTGGGCATTTACGGCGTCTTGGCGTATTTCGTCGCACAGCACACTTCCGAAATCGGTGTGCGTATGGCATTGGGAGCTCAGCGCCGCGATGTGTTGGGTATGGTGCTTGGAAAAGGAATGACGCTGGTCGGCCTGGGCATCGGTTTAGGATTGGCGGTGGCGTTGATTCTGACCCGGCTGATGAAGTCGTTGTTGTATGGCGTAGCCGCCGCCGATCCGCTGACGTTTGTCGGCATTGCCGCGTTGTTGGCGTTGGTTGCGTTTCTGGCTTGCTATCTGCCCGCACAGCGCGCGACCAAGGTTGATCCCCTGATCGCGCTGCGGGCGGAATGACGGATGGCTGTCGGTTGCGCGGTTACTTACCGCGCAACCGATGCGTTTGTTGGTAGCCGGTGGTGACATCGGCGATTTCGACTTCGATCACGCCCTGGCTGTTGCAGGTGTATCGCTCTTCCACCAGATTGCGAAGCCCGTTGTTGCGCGCCACTGCCACGTCTTTGAGCGCGTCGTTTGTTTGTAGCGCCGGATCATAGGGGAAGAGAATTTCATCCCACGGAGCCAGATCGCCTTGCGGTTGCCCGCTTTGGTCAACGCGGCTGCATTCCAGATAACGAAAATCGCCCAGGTTGTGCGTCGGCACGTAGCGACGAACGACCTGTAACGGCGCTTCGCCTTTGGCCGGAAGCAGCGTGTCTTTGGCAAACAACACGTCAAATACGACGGATTGTCCGGCTTCCAATTCGCGCCAGACGCCGAAATGCCGCGTGAAACGTTCGCGCAATTTGTAACCTGCGTCAGTGTCTGCCGCGATGGCCAATCCAATCGCAGTTGCCGCATGCGGATAGGGAGAGCGGCGCACTTGTTTACCGTATTTGTCGCGTAACAAGCGTGTAACCAGCGGCAAATCACTGGAACCGCCAACCAGATAAACGGCGGCGCTCTGGTGCAGATCGAAACCGGCAGCGCGCGCCGATTTTTCCATCACCTGTTCCATGGCTTCGATCGTGCTTTCCACCAACGGACGACACTCTTCGTAAAAGTCGCTGACCGGAATCGCAACTTCTCCCGCACTCTCAATCGCCAGGCCGAGATCAATCGTGATGCGTCGTGTATTCGGATGCAACGCTTCTTTTTTGTGACGGCATTCTTCCAGCAAGGTGAGCAACGCCGCATCTGAAACCTGTTGAATCCCGGCCTCTTTCAACGCCAGATCAAGCAGGATGATGTCGAAGTTATCGCCGCCCAATTGCGCGATGCCTTCGCTGCTGAGCACTTCGTGATCGCGTTCGACCAGACTGATGACAGATGAGTCAAACGTGCCGCCGCCCAGGTCATAAACCACCAGCGCCTCGCGTTTGGCGTTGCCGCTGCTGGCCAGATGATGAGCATATTCGATGCCCGCTGCTGACGGCTCATTCATCATGCCGCGCACGTCAAAGCCTGCGCGTCGAAATGCTTCAAGCGTCGAAAAGCGCTGATTGCTGTTGGCATTGGCGGGCACAGAAACCATCGCTTGCAACTTCTCGTTGCGTTTGACGCGCAAATTGGAGCGCGTCAGCAAATCATTGCGCAGCGCCGCCAGAAAACTGGTCAACAGCTCCAGCGCGGAAAGTTTCCTTTCACCCAGCAGGAACTGATCTTCCTGTCCCATTGTTTTCAACTGGCGTTTGAACGAACGCAGCACGTGCCAGCCAGCCTCATTCTGTTTTTGCAGGGCATCAAAGCCGAACAGGGCCTCAGCGCCACGCGTGGCAATCACTGACGGATACCATTCGATCGTATCGCCATTGTCGTCCTGAAAACTGACGACAGGGTAGTTGCCTCGATCCACCGCCGCGACGACGGTGCGTGTTGTTCCAAAATCTATTCCAAGCAGCATAAAGGTATGAGTGGTTGTTACGGCTAAGCGCCGCTGCAACCGGATCGGTCCAGATGTTAATTGAGCGTTGTGATGTTAAGGACGCGATTATATACGCTGCGACGCGTCTGCGTCCTGGTCAGGTTTGCTTGACCGGATTTGTCCCACTTTCGGGATCGGCGTTTCCCCAAACCGCACAAGCCACTTGGTAATGTGCTGCCTGAAAGCATTCAAACTTCTTGGATTTACTAGGTTTAGCGCACAAACGAATTGGCACGGTGCTTGAGTATAGGAAAAGTCCAACAACCCCAACTGCTATGACGATCGGCATTTACGAGCCTGGGAGGCCGTTGCCGATTTCGGCGACAACCTGTAGAGGGAGACAACTGATGCGAAACGTATTTTCAATTTGTTTGCGAACGCTGTTCCTGGCCGCATTGTGTGTGGCGTCGGTCTGTGCGCAAAGCCGCGAAGAAAAGAAAACCGTGGCGTTCAATCCGGGCGGAGATTTGCGTGTCACGATTGATCGCGGCAGTGTGCAATTGATTGGTTGGGAGCGAAATGAAGTCGAAGTCTATGCGCGCATCGAACGCCCCAAAAACGATGACCGCGATTTTGATGTGCGTTCGATTGAACTCACGCGCATTGAAATCCTGGGCGATACACGCTCGCTGACAATTCGCGCCAATTACGATGAACTGCCCAAGCGCAGCAAATGGAGTGATGACGGACGCTCGACGCCGGATGTTCATTTTGAAATTCGCGCGCCGCGTTCCGTGAACCTGAATCTTGATGGCGATCGGGCACAGGTTACTTTGCGCGCCGTGACAGGCTACTTACAGGTGACGACGGATCGTTCACAGATCAGCGGCGAAGACCTGAAAGGTGATTTGCGTTTGAAATTGGATCGCGGCGCATTGACGTTGCGTCAGGTGCAAGCGCGAATGGAACTGGTCGGCGACCGCACCAACGTCAAGGTGAGCGGATTGGTGTTGACGGGAGATTCGCGGTTGGAGGTGGATCGCGGCGAAGTTGAAGTTGGGTTGGCGCGCGCTCAAGGACTGACAATCAGCGCCAATCGCAGCCGTCGTGCGGGATTTGAAAGCGACTTTGCCATTGCGACCCGCGTGCTTGATGACGAACGTATCGAAGGCGAAATCAACGGTGGCGGGCCGCGCCTGACAATTCGCAATGATCGCGGCAAGACTCGTTTGCGGCAGGAATAACCAGGCAGGGAAGTACAGGAAGCAAGGAGCAGTTGACATGGAGTTGTTGGGGCAAAATCTTCGTTTTGGGCTGCGTCAGTTGTTGAAAAGCCCGGTGTATACATTCATCGCAGTGTTGACCCTGGCGCTGGGCATTGGCGCGAACACGGCGCTGTTTAGCGTGGTGAATGCGGTGTTGTTGAAACCGTTGCCATACCTGGAATCGCCACGGTTGGTCACGCTTGAATCCGGCGATCCGCAACGCGGGGTGGAAAATCTGGGCGGATTGGCTCCCGCCGATTTCTGGGATTTGCAGGCGCAGAGCCAAAGCTTTACCCAGTTGGCGGCCATGAGCGGGGATGGTGGCGTGGCAGTCACTGATGGCCAGCCGGAAGAATTGCCGGGCGCACGTGTAACCGCAAATTTCTTTTCCTTGTTTGACGCTAATCCTTTGCTCGGGCGCGCCTTTCTGCCAGAAGACGGATTGCAAAGCGCGCCGGGCACGGTTGTACTCAGTTATCGCATTTGGCAACGCAAATTTGGCGGCGATCCCAATATCATCGGCAAGCGACTGGATAACGGCACTGTGCAAGTCATTGGCGTGATGCCGCCAGATTTCAAATATCCTGACTTTGCCGAAACCTGGACCCCGATGGCGCGCGATTCCGGCGAGATGTCTTTGCGTCGCGCACGTTATTTCAACGTCATCGGATTGCTCAAACCGGAACAGTCGCTGGCAGGCGCGCAGACAGAACTGCAAGCCATCGCCGCACGACTGGCGGCGCAATACCCCGATTCAAACAAAAATATTTCGATGGCGGCGACGCTGTTGCGCGCGCGTATGGTGCGCGACGTGAAATTGTCGCTGTTGGTGATGATGGCCGCCGTGGTGGTTGTGTTGTTGATCGCCTGTGCCAATGTCGCCAATTTGCTGCTGACGCGTGCGACAGGACGCCGTAAAGAATTGGCGATTCGTGCGGCGTTGGGCGCTTCGCGCAAACGCATTGCCATACAGCTTTTGACAGAAAGCCTGTTGCTTTCCTGCACGGGCGGCGTGTTTGGGTTGTTGCTGGCATTGTGGGGCAAAGACGTGTTGGTGCGGCTTTTGCCTGTGCGCTATTCCTATTTGCAATTACAAGATCAGGTGCAACTCGATGCCACGGTGTTGGCGTTCACGGCGCTGGCCGTGGTGCTGACAGGCGTTTTGTTCGGCTTGTTGCCTGCGTGGCAAGCATCGCGCGCACAGGTGTATGACATTTTGAAAGACGGCAGCCGTGGCACGGAAGGCCGCATGCAACAGCGTACACGCGGCGCGCTGGTCGTGACGGAAATTGCGTTGGCGATGTTGTTGCTGATTGGCGCTGGCTTGCTAATCAACAGCTTTGTACGGTTGCAGCGGGTGAATTTGGGATTTGATCCGCAGCAATTGCTGGTCAATCACGTCGCGCTGCCGATGACAAAATATCAGGACGGCAGTGCGCGTGCTGAACGTGTGCGCCAGATACAAGAACGCGTCGCGGCTGTTCCTGGCGTTGACGGCGTGGCCGTGACCAGTGGCGGCGCGTTTCCGTTTCTGCAATTCGCCTGCAACCGCGACGGCAAACCGCTGCCTGCCGATGAGCGCGTTATGTACGATTCGATCAGTGCGAATTACTTCCGCGTGTTGCGGGCGCAAATGCTGGCGGGGCGCGAATTCAACGAGTTTGATCGCAATGGTTCGCTGCCGGTTGTCATCATCAATGAAAAGCTGGCGCAACAATTCTTTCCCGGTGAAGACCCGGTCGGGAAAACAGTCTTGCTGGCGTATCTGAATCAACGGCAACGACGGCAAATCGTTGGTGTCGTGAAAAATCACGTGCAAGGTGTGCAATCGCGAATCGAGCCGCAAGTGTATGTGCCCTATACCCAACAGAGCTGGTTGTCGCAGTCGCTTTTGGTGCGCGCGCGCGGCGACGTTGATACGACCCGCGCAGATGTTGTGCGCGCCATCAGTGAGCTTGATCCGGGCTATATCGCCACCAAAATGGATACGCCGGTTGACGTTTTGGGCAAGGCGCTGGCCGAACCGAAATTGTATACCACGCTGCTCGGCACGTTTGCCGCGCTGGCATTGTTGCTGGCTGCAGTAGGCATTTACGGCGTGATTTCGTATTCGGTGGCGCAACGCACACAGGAGCTGGGCATTCGCTTGGCGCTTGGCGCTACGCCCAGAGCGGTGCTCGCTTTGGTTTTGCAACAGGGAATGACGCTGGTTGCGTTTGGCATCGGTGTCGGGTTGGTGACGGCTTGGGCGTTGACGCGTTCGTTAAATGGATTGTTGTTTGGGATCAGCGCAACTGACCCGCTGACGTTTGTGTTATTGCCTTGTGTCTTGTTGCTGGTTTCATTGTTGGCGTGCTGGTTGCCCGCGCGACGCGCAACCAAAGTTGATCCGTTGGTGGCGCTGCGCTATGAGTGAGTTGTGGGCGTCGGCTGAAAATTGATCAGCAACTCTTTTCAATTTGGGGAGCTTCTGCATGCAAGCGATTTGGGATGATTTGCGCTTTGGCGCGCGAATGTTGTGGAAAAAGCCAGGCTTTACCCTGACCGTGATTTTTACGCTGGCGTTGGGGATTGGCGCGACCACTGCAATTTTCAGTGTCGTGGATGCGGTGGTTTTACGTTCGCTGCCGTTTCCTGATGCAGAGCGCATTGTTCATCTGCGCGAGGTGAATGAGATCGGCCGTCAGATTCGCGTGGCAGAACCGAATTATCTGGACGTGCGCGCCCGGCAACGCAGTTTTGAAACGATGAGCCAATTGGCGGGCGGCACGGTTGTCGTGACCGGCGGCAGCGAACCTGTGCGTGTGGGGGCGTACTGGGTCACGAACGATTTCTTTCGTGTGTTGGGCGTGCAACCGATGGCGGGACGCACGTTTTCGTTGGAAGAGTCGAAAACGGGCAGTGCCTCAGCGGCGGTTATCAGTTACGGATACTGGCAACGAATCCTGGGCGGAAGAACCGATTTCAGCACGGTGAAATTGAATGTGGATGGCCAACCGTTCACCGTCGTGGGCGTCATGCCGCAAGGGTTCAGCTATCCGCCACAAGCCGAAATCTGGGTGCCGCGCGAAGCCGAAGGGCCACAAAATTCGCGCACCGCGCACAATTGGTTGGTGATCGGTCGTTTGCGGCCCGGCGTTACGCTGGCGCAAGCCCAGGCGGACATGAGTTCCATCGGCAAACAGCTTCGCCAGGAATATGGCAAGGGAACCGACGCCGTGGATTTGGCGCTCGTTCCGCTGAAAGAATTTTTGACCAACAACGTACGCGACGGATTGTTGTTGCTGCTGGCTGCGGTCGCGTTGTTGTTGCTGGTGGCCTGTGCCAATGTCGCCAATTTGTTGTTGGCGCAAGTCACCACGCGCGAACGTGAGCTTTCGGTGCGAGCTGCGTTGGGGGCTACGCGCTGGCGAATGGCGCGGCAATTCGTAACAGAAAATCTGGTGTTGGTGTTGCTGGCCGGAGCCTTGGGCATTTTGTTTTCGTTTTGGGGCGTTGACCTGCTCATCAGCTTGAACCAAAACAATTTGCCGCGCGCCGAAGAAATTGCCGTCAATGGACGCGTCTTGCTGTTCACTTTGGGATTGTCCGTTGCCATTGCCGTGGTGTTGGGGATCGTGCCGCTAACGCGTGTCTCGACGGATGATTTGCACGCCGGTTTGAAAGAGGCGGGACGCGGTCAAACGCGCAATTCACGGTTGCGAAGCTTGTTGGTCGTCGCGCAATTGGCGTTGACCTTGGTGTTGTTGATGGGCGCGGGGCTGCTGATTCGCAGCTTTATGAAGCTGCTCGATACCGACCCCGGGTTCCGCACGGAAAGTGCTGTGGCGATGACGTTGTCATTGCCAACGACGGTAGACAAAGCGCAGGAAGTTCGCTTGCAACAATTCCACGAACAGTTGTTGGAACGGCTCAGCCATCTGCCCGGCGTGGTTGCGATGGGAGGAATCAACGCATTGCCAATGACGGGCCGTGGCGCAAACGGCAAGTTCCTGAAAGATGACAATCCGGCTACGCCCGGCGAGGCGGATTATCGGTTGGCGAGTGGCGGGTATTTTGCCGCGCTGGGCATTCCGCTTTTGCGCGGGCGGCTGTTTAACGAGAAAGATACGGGCAATGCCCCTGATGCCGCCGTGATCAGCCAATCGCTGGCCAAAGCCTACTGGCCGAACGAAGACCCCATCGGTCGTACAATTCAATTTGGCAACATGGATGGAGACAAACAGTTGCTGCATATCGTGGGCATTGTGGGCGACATTCGCGATCGTGGATTGGACAATCAAGTTGGGCAGATCGTGTACGCGCATTCCTTGCAGCGCCCGCAATGGTGGCAGGTTTCCAACCAAAGCTACGTGGTGCGTGCGAGCACCGATCCCGCAACGCTGATTCCGGTGTTGCGAGCGGAAGTACAGGCGCTCAACCAGGACGCAGTGCTGCGGTTTCAGACGATGGATCAGGTGTTTTCTTCGTCGTTGGATCAACGCCGGTTCAGCTTGGGCATCTTCAGCGTTTTTGCGGTGGTTGCGCTGTTGCTGGCCGCGATGGGCGTGTATGGCGTGATGTCATATATGGTGTCGCAGCGCACGCGTGAATTGGGCGTACGCATGGCGCTTGGCGCACAACGCGGCGATGTGCTGCGCTTGGTGTTACGCCAGGGTATGTTGTTGGCGCTGCTCGGTGCGGCAGTCGGAGTGGCGGCTTCGTTTGCCGCAACGCGTACGATTGAAAGTCTGCTGTATGGCGTCAGCGCGACCGACTTGCTGACCTTCATCGCAATTCCCGCGCTGTTGTTGCTGGTCGCGTTGTTGGCCTGTTTGGTGCCCGCGCAGCGTGCGACCAGGGTTGATCCGATGATTGCTTTGCGGTGTGAATAGTTTGGCAATTCGTCACAACACTGAGCGGCGCAGTTCTGGGAACACCTTGGCGATTTTGCTGAGCAGGTAATCGCCATAGGTGCCTTGCAAGTCATGCACGCTGGCGTTGTCCCAACGTTCGTGCCGATCATCACGCGGCGTTGTGTCCAGTTCGATGGGCGCAATCGCCGCGTTGAAATTCGGATCAAAGAAAAACGGAAACGACAGCCGATCTCGTCCGCTCACGTTGCGTACCCGATGCGGCGTCGAGCGATATAACCCGCCGGTCAACCGGTCGAGCATGTCGCCAATATTGCACACGAATGAATTCGACACCGGGGGCGCTTCAAGCCATTGCCCGCGTACTTTGACCTGCAACCCGCCCGCGTCATCCTGCTTGAGGATGGTCAGCAATCCGTAATCGGTGTGTTCGCCAACGCCCCAGCCCGCGGCGTCGTTTTGGCCCGGATAGTTAAAG
>JAEUQO010000168.1 GCA_016789605.1 Acidobacteriota bacterium | reverse complement strand
GCCAGCGAACGCAACCGCGTCGAAATCACCTGCTCAACATCCGCCTTGCGCAAATCCGGCCAGCCGCGATGAAACTTCGTGGCAAATTCGCCGATGAAGATCGGATATTCCGGCGCGTACCAATGACGCGGAATTTCGCGTTTGTCCGGCGCGTAAAAATGAAACTGGTGCAAGGTCACGCCCAAACCGGGCGAATCCCAGGCTTCCATTGCGTCCCAATGCGCAAATCCGACGCTGGAACGAAAAGCGCGTTGGCCTGACGGCAACGTGCGTGCGTTGATACGACCGATGCCTTCGGCGATAAAAGCCAGCATCTCGTCTTGCGCCACGGTTTTGTTTTCGTCCGTGCGGATTTGCATCAGCGACCGTTCAATCGTCACCCACTCCGGCTCGTTGATCAATTCCCAGGCGTAAATCGTGTCGGGATAACGCAACGAAATGTCCAGCAACGGTTCCAACACGTGATCAAAGAATTCGGCGCTTTTGGCTGGTTCGCGTATGACATCGGCGCGGCCTCCTTTGACGACGCCGGAATTCTCGCCGACCGGAGTGCCTTGATGGCACCAGTGAAAGTCCACCAGCGACGGCACGAATTTCAATTTGTTTTCCGCGCACACCTGCAAGACAAACTCGAAATCTTCCTGCAACTGACGATGAAAGGCGTGCGCGCGCGGCAACGGGCGAAACGTCCACTTGCCGCGTTCGATGTGCGGAGCCTCTGCGCCGAAGCCGTAACTCAACCCATCGCACAAGACAAACCAGCGCACGGCAAACAGTCCCATTTCCGCAAAAGCGCGAAAATCCTGTTTGATCTCTGCGCGTTTGCGTTGCCGCCACGCCACGACATCGCCGGCCCATCCGGCGGGCGGATCGCCAAAATCCCAGCCGTAATCAATCCAGGGATAGTTGATACCGACAAGCATCGTCTTGTGCTCCTTTGCCTCGCGCGTTATTTCGCGGCAGTTGCCGCAGTCGCCACCAAGCCTTCGCCTTCTTTGATTTTGAGGTATTTATTGGCAGGCAGCCCGCTAAGTTTGTCTAGCTTGCCGCTCGGCCATTTGATTTCCAGGCTGTCAACTTTGGTGGCGACGCCGAGGCCGAGAATTTCACGCGGATCGTGCGAAGCCAAAAAGCTGCCGCCTGCGGTTTTCAACCGGCTGCGTTTTTTGCCGCCTGCTTCCCAGGTGATGATGGCTCCTACGGCGGCAGAATTGCTCTTGGTTGCGATCAACTGCAATCCCAGCCAGTTGTTGCGATTTCCGCCTTCGTTGCGCATCAGCAAAGGCGCATCACCGTTGTTGATGATCAGCACATCCAGATCGCCGTCGTTGTCATAATCCCCCACCGAAAGCCCGCGCGCCGGAAAATCCTTTTGAAAGACTGCGCCCGATTGTGCGCTGACGTTTTTGTATTTGCCGCCCGTGTTTTCAAACAACACCAACGGTTCGCGGTACGTCACCTTGGTGGATTGCATGCCGATCATGTCGTCAGGATGTCCGTTGGCCAGAATCAGATCAGGATCGCCGTCGTTGTCATAATCGAAAAACTTCAGCCCCCAACCGCTCAGCAAGCGCGTGGATTGCGCAATTTCGCCGGGTTTATCAATGAAAGTCAGGTCTTTCTGGTTTTGGTACAGGCTGAAGAGTTCCTGATCAATGTTGGCAACAAACAAATCCTGTGCGCCATCGCCATCAAAGTCAGCGGCGTCTACGCCCATTCCCGAACGCGGACTGCCTGCGTCGCTATAGGCCACGCCAGAAGCCAGGCCGATTTCTTCAAACTTGCCTTTGCCTTTGTTGAGAAACAGGAAATTGGCGACCGTGTCATTGGCCACGAACAGATCCAGCAATCCATCACTGTTGATGTCGGTGGCGACTGCGCCAAAGGATTTGCCCAGCGATTCGGCAATGCCCGAGGCTTTGCTGACGTCACTGAATTTGCCATTGCCATCGTTGTGAAACAGGAAGCTCGGACGCGGTTTGAATACACGCGGCACACAGTAATAACGACGCCCCAGCCGGTTGTCGCCGCAAAAGATCGTGCCCGTGCCGCTGTATTGCACAAAGCTGGAAACGAACAAATCCAGGCGGCTGTCATTGTCATAATCAAACCAGGTCGCACAGGTAGACCAATTTGGCGCCGCCACGCCCGCCTGTTCCGTGATGTCGCTGAACGTGCCATTGCCGTTGTTACGAAACAGCACGTTGCTGCCGTAATTGGTGACGTACAAATCCTGCCAGCCATCGCCGTCAAAATCGCTGGCGGCTGCGCCCATCCCAAAATTCCCCATCCGCCCACAGGCAACACCGGCTTTTTCTGTTACGTCGGTGAATGTGCCATCGCCGTTGTTGCGATAGAGCGCATTACGCAACGGCGTTTTGGGCGTAAAGAAATCCGACGGCCCGCTGTTGACCAGATAAATGTCCAGCCAGCCATCATTGTCGTAATCAAAAAACAGTCCGCCGCCGCCGCAAGTTTCGGGCAGATGTCGCGCATCAGAACGGCCATTGTCGTGCGTCCAGGTGATCTTGCTCGCACTGGCGGGAATTTCAGTAAATGTCACTGGGGCGCGGTCGGCAGATTGCCGCGCACGAGCGCGAAACCAGGGGCCAACCGCCAGCAACGTGACCAAGATAACGAGCACAGCAATGTATTTCACGATCCGGCTACCTTCACTTTCAGATGATCCGGCCTGCCCGCTTGCGGTCACAGACCAAGGGAGATGAAAACGGCAATCACGGCTTTCCAGCCGAAAACGCTAGCAATGTCGTTCGTTGGTATGAACTTGTTGGGCTAGTTTGGCAACGCGCGGCACTATACACCAGAAACTTTTTGCCTTTCAAATTTGGCTCTGGCCTGCTGTTAGGCCGCTGTATAACTTGCGCTGATCCGTCATGAGAACCTCGTTTTGTGCAGAGGTTGCGACTATAATTTTGCCGCGCACAAAGCTAAGCAAATAGTACAATTAAGTTTGTGAGCGCTCTGCGCACAGAAAACAACCGACAATCACCAAGCACCGAAAGCGCACGATGGCAGAACAACACAGCCATAACGGACATACTTCTACGGCCTGTACCCAGGACGAAATCAACGCAGCAATGGGGCTCGTGCTGCGCAGCAAATATTTCGTCAACGCGCCGATGAAGCAAAAATTTTTGCGGCTGATTTGCGAATTCCACCTGCAAGGGCGCGGCGGAGAACTCAACGAATATCTGCTGGGCCGTGAAGTCTTTGACCGGGATGGCAGTTATAACCCGGCGACGGATCCGATTGTGCGCGTCGCCGCACGCGGCGTGCGCGACAAACTTGAGGCGTATTACCAAAAAGAAGGCGCCCTGGACGCAGTCAAAATTTCGATTCCGGTAGGTGGATACGAACCGCGATTTGTGCGGCTTACTGTACCAGAAGCGCCACCAGAAAAAGTTCCACAGCCACTGCTCCCGCCTGAACCACCTGCGCCCGTTCCCGAAACAGTACCTGCGCCTGTTTCAGGCGTTCGACGTTGGGCCCTTGCGGCGACGGCTGTCGCATTATTGCTGTTGTGTCTGGTGCTTGGCGGCCAAAACGTCGCGCTACGGCAACAATTGCGCGCAGACGCCAGCCATCATTTCGAAGAGATTTATCAGCCGGTCTGGGACTCGTTTATCAATAGTAGTGCGCCCAACCTGCTGATTTTGAGCAATCCGCCCGTGTTGCGCTTTATCAATGCCGCCGATCCTGAAAAAATCCGGCGCGAGGCCATCTTGCTGCCACCGAAACAAGCAGACGGCATCTTTCAGCAACTGCCCAACAAAAACTTTCAGCAGATTGTGCCTGAACCGCGATTGACGCTGGCGCTGGACATTTACACCGGCTTGGGTGAAGCCATCGGCGTTCATTACCTGACCCATTTGTTCGACGGGGCCAGCAAAAATCTGTTGCTCAAACAAAGCCGTACCGTGAGCGCCGATGATTTGAAAAATCGCAATGTGATTGTGTTGGGATCCGGGTGGGTCAACAACTGGTCAGGCAGATTGCCCGTACGCGAAGATTTTGTGGGCAACAATCAAGTGGCCATCGAAAACCATCAGGTGCTATCCGGCGAGCAGGCGGAATACAAATCCACGTTTGACGAACAAAGCGGCAATTTGATCGAAGATTACGCGCTGATCACGGTCAGTCCAAACATTTCGGATTCATACACGGTGATGGTGCTGGCCGGATTGCACAGCGAAGGCACCGCCGCCGCTGCCGAATTCATCACCAGCAAACATCACCTCAAAGAATTAAATCAGCGCCTGAAACGTTTCAGCGACGGACCGCCAAAATATTACCAGGCGCTGTTAAAAGTCGGCGTCGAAAGCGGCATCCCAACGACCATCACGCTGGTCGCGTTGCACAAGCTGCAAAAAGCCGCAAACTGAGCACCCCGCTATTTTTGCTTGAGCAAATCAGAAAACCGTTTGACGTCTTGTGACCGGTCGCGTTGGGCGATCATCACCGCGTCGGGCGTATCCACAATCACCAGGCCTTCCACCCCCAACAACGCCACTTTGCGTTCCGTCGTAGAAAACACCAGATTGCGCTTCGCATCCACAATCAACGTTTCCCCCAGCAACAGGTTTTCTTCGGCGTCATATTCACTGGCGCGCAAATCATACAACGCATCCCAACTGCCGACGTCGCTCCAACCGAAATCCGCCTGAAAGACATAAATCGGTTTGGTCGTCTTTTCCATCACGCCGTAATCAATCGAAATCGAATCAATCCGGTCATAGACGCGCGCCACTGCCGCTTCATAATCCGGCGTGCCGATGGCCGCAGCGATCTCTTGCAAACCTTCGTGCAAGGCGGGCAAACAGGTTTCGATCTCTGCCAGAATCGTCCGCGCGGTAAAAACGAAAATGCCGCTGTTCCACAGATAGTCGCCGCTGGCCAGATACTGCAACGCGGTTTCGACATTTGGTTTTTCGACAAACCGTTTGACGCTGAAATACGGTTGGCCCAACGCTTCGCCCGCCACGGCTCCGGTGTGAATGTATCCATATCCGGTTTCGGGCCGCGTCGGTTTGATGCCGATTTGCACAATCGCGCCAGAACGCGCGGCGTCTCCCGCAGCCAGCACGGTCTGTGCAAACGCCGCAACATCAGCAATGAAATGATCCGCCGGCAAAATCACGATCGGCTCATCCAGCGCTTCGCGCGCGACGTGCAACGCCGCCAAACCGATGCAAGCCGCCGTATTGCGTCCGCGCGGTTCCACCAGAATTTGCGTCGGTTGTCCGGCCAGCAATGCTTGTGTGTGTTCGGCGTGCAATCGTCCCACGACAACAGAAGATTGCGTCAGCGGCGCAAAATGCGCGACGCGCGCCAACGTCTCTTCTAGCATCGAACGATCACTGGTGATTTTCAGGAATTGTTTGGGCAGGTGTTCTCGGCTGGCGGGCCAAAATCGTGTGCCGGAGCCTCCGGCCATAATGACTGCAAACATAAAGAACCTCTTTCGTGGAAAAAATGTCCTCGCCAGAACTGCGGGGCCGGAGCCGCGAGGAGCGATGCGCGGGCATTGTGCAATCTTGTCCGGGGATGCTCAAGCTGAAAAATCAGATTCAATGGCCGCTACCGTTACACCGTCTGAAAGGCAGGATGATATTTCACCAAACCAGTGCGTCCCGCCAACGCTCCGGGCGTCAATTCCGCCACCATAAATGCTTCGTCGCGCACGTCATATTCACAGCGCAGCCCTTTGGCACTGGCCACCGTGAAGCCAAAGCGCGGGTAATAGTCAGGATGTCCCAGCACAACCACGACGTGATGCCCAAGCCGCTGGCATTCGGCCAAGCCCGCACGCACCAGCGCGGAACCGATGCCACGGTTCTGCCAGTCAGGCAAAACCGCCAGCGGCGCCAATCCTATCTCTGTGCTCGTCTCGTAATCGCCATTGATCGTAATCGGGCTGAAACAGATGTGCCCGACGATCTGGCCTTGGATTTCGGCCACGAGCGAAAGAAAGGGGTGCGCCTGTGCCCGCAATGCCGCCACCAGGGCAGCTTCGTTGGGACGGCCAAACGCCAATGTGTTGATCGTTTCGAGCGCGACAACATCAGCGGCAATTTCCTGACGCAAAATCATAGGAGGCCCCGTAACTGACAAAAATTTCGCTATCTTGGGCAAATGAGCGAAAACCCGATGAAATCTGCGCTTCAGCGCGGTTCGGATTTTAGCACTCACAATTCAGAAACTTGAAAAGCCCAGACACTCTGCTTATGATGCCCGTATAGCCAAGCCACTTACGCTCGTCTTTATTTACTGCAGTCGTTTAATTACGAAGGGGGAAAGCATGGATGTCATCACGGAAAAGCGCGCCGAAATGATCTTTATCTCTTTGACCGGGCGCATTGATAATCAGAGTGCTGAAACCTTGGAAGAAAATCTTTCGAAAATCATCGCGGAAGGCGCTCGGCAATTGATCATTGATTGCTCGCAAATTGAACATATCAACAATGCAGGGTTGCGCGTGTTGTTGAATCTGGCCAAACAAGTGCTGGATTTCGACGGACGAATCGCATTGCATTCCCCCAGCCAGTCGGCCAGAGCAATTTTTGATCGGACTGGTTTTTCCCTGGTCTCTCGTATTTACGAAACGCGCGAAGAAGCAATCGCAGGCGTCGCAGGTTCTGGCGTCCTGTCGGCTTCGCGCAATGACCGGCGGTTCGTCACCAAATAACTCCGACTTACTGAAAATCTAGCGCGTCGGCGCTGTTTGCCCGCGCCGCTCATTCCTGCTGGTGAATGGCACAGGCCATCTCACCGGAGGCTAAATTGGTTATGGACAAACCCACTCTGCCAACGGGCGTCAGAGAATTACCGAAAATTGGTGTTGTGTTAGGAACCGGCGGAATCAAGGCAATGGCCAGTCTCGCCCTGTTTGATTTTTTCGCCGAACAAAAAATTCCGATTGATTTGCTGGTCGGGTGCAGCGGCGGTGCGCTGGCCTGTGCCATGATCGGTTCAGGTTTCACCCCAACCGAAGTACGCGACATGGGCATGACGCGTTTGCAAAAAACCCTGTTCGCGCAATTTGATTTCAGCTCTCTGCTGGGCATTTTCAGCAGCCAGCTAGGAAATTTCGACAAAACCTCTGGCATTCTCAAACCGGACAGATGGCGTAATTCGTTACGCGAAACGTTCGGAGACAAACGGCTCGAACAATTGCGTCCACGCACGTTGTTGCAAACCACCGACGTGGATACGGGCGAGGGCGTGGTACTCAGCAAAGGCTTGGTGGCGGATGCGGTTTATGCGTCCTGTGCGTTTTTTCCGGCGTTTCCGCCCGCGTATCTCGAAGGCCGCTATCTGGGTGACGGCATTTACAGCGCGCCGGTGCCCGTCGTCGAAGCCATCAAACGCAAGATGGACGTCATCATCGCGCTGGATTTCAAAGAAAAAGTCCGCACCGAGCCCAAAGGCTTTTTCAGTTGCTTTTACCGTCACATTGACAACACGATGCGCACCTTGACGCGCAGCCAGATGTTCCTGTCGTTGGAAATGCACCACCACGAAATCGTCATCGTCGAAGTGGATTTCGACCACACGATCAATCCCTGGGACGTGCACGAACTGCCGGCCATCGTCGAATGCGGTAGAAAGGCTATTGAGCTGCACAAAACCGATATCCTGCATGCCATCGCGGGATTTTCAAAAACCAAATCCGATGTCGCACAGCAACTTGTTGCCGTCCCTGAGAATTTAAGCCCCCCGTCCAATGCTCCGCTGCTGCAACCGACTGAACAGATAAATCAGGATCAATCCGCAACCAACGCGAGGTTCCGACAGACGGTGCTGTTACGCACCCCTCCTGTGGTGGCGGAAAATTCCGAACCGAACCGCAAAGACTCGTAACACACAATCTTTCAATGCGGCTTCATCCTTTCGAGTCTTCGAATGTGAATGTAGGAGGCGCGCGTGTTCAAGATATTCGCCCTGTGTGTGCTCATCTGCCTGCCCAGCGCAGTTCGCTGTCAGTCAGCCGCAAGCGTTCCCGCGGAAAAGCTCACCCTGTCACAAGCCATTGATGCCGCGTTGCGGCAAAATCGCTTGGTCAACGTCGAAAAACTGGAAGTCGAAAAGGCTGGCGACCGGCTGGCAGCGCTGGCTACGCGCCGCTTGCCGGGCTTCGATGTGTCCGTCATGGAATTCCAGTGGTTCAACCCGCCGGAGTTTCGCTTTAACCGGGGTGTCTTCGGACAGTTTCCCGGCCTGGGTCCGGTTCCGCCGACCAATACAACCGTCACGTCCTCGTACGGCCCGACGGCATTTATCATCGCCCGCGCGACGCAACCGCTAACACAACTGCACCGCATCAATCTGGGCATCAAAATGAGCGAACTGGGCCGCGAGGTCGCCGACAGCAAACTCACCGCCAAGAAAAAAGAAATCGCTCATCAGGTCAAACAAAACTATTACGCCATTCTACGGCTGCAAAGCGCGCTCACGTCTTCCGAAGAAACGCTCAAGCTATACCGCGAACTGGACCGCGTCGTCAGCGAATACGTCACGCAACAAGTCGCGCTCGCATCCGACAGCCTGGACGCCAAAACCCAACTGGCGAAAGAAGAACTGGAAACGCTCAAACTGCAAAACAATCTGGCGGCGGCCAAAGAATCGCTCAATCAATTGCTGGCGCGCGACATTCGCACCGAATTCATGGTGGACGCAATTTCCGCCAACACCGTTTACGAAGTCGAACTTTCGCTGGCGCAAACGCGCGCACTGGCCGAACGTCCCGAACTGAAAGAAGCGCAGTTGAAACTGAAGCTGGACGAAAAAGACCACCGCTTGAAAAAAGCCGAAGCCATTCCCGAAATCAGCGCCACTGCCGGGTACTTTTCCGCGTTCGGCGTTTCGGTCTTGCCGCAAAACGCGTCAGGCATCGGCTTCACGCTCAGTTGGGAACCGTTCGATTGGGGACGCCGCAAACACGAACTTTCCGAAAAGCAAAAAACCATCGAACAGGCGCGCGAAGGATTACGCGAAACCGAAAGCTCGATTTTGCGTGATGTCGGCGACAAATTCCGCAAGTTGCAGGAA
>JAEUQO010000167.1 GCA_016789605.1 Acidobacteriota bacterium | reverse complement strand
GCTTTCTTCTTCATAGATCAGCTTTTCGCTCATATCCGCCCCTTTCCGTCTTTTCCGTTATTTCCGTTTGTTCCGTAGTTTCTATTCTCCTCCTGCTAATAGATACAAAATAGCCATGCGCACTGCCACGCCGTTTTCGACTTGATCCAGGATCAGCGAAGAACTGCCGTCCGCCACGTCCGAATCAATTTCGACGCCGCGATTGATCGGGCCGGGGTGGAGCACGATCGCGTCAGGTTTGGCCAACGCCAGCCGTCGTTTGTTCAGCCCGAAATGAATCGAGTATTCGCGCAAGCTGGGGAAAAAGCCGCCCGACTGGCGCTCCATCTGGATGCGCAGCATCATCACCACGTCGGCGTCGGTGGTTGCCTCTTCGATCGAGCTGGCAAAGCGAAGCGAACCATTGCCAGCCGGAATCTGCTTTTCCAAACCGAGCGGCAGCAATGTACGCGGTCCGGCCAACACGACTTCTGCGCCGAGTTTGGTCAGCAAATGCGCGTTCGAGCGGGCCACACGGCTGTGCAGCACGTCGCCGATGATGGCGACTTTCAACCCGGCCAGACGGCCTTTGGCGTGGCGAATAGTCAGCGCGTCGAGCAAGGCTTGCGTCGGATGTTCGTGTGCGCCGTCGCCAGCATTCACGACAGAAGCTTTGACGATTTTGGCGATTTGGTGCGGCGCTCCTGAAGAAGAATGGCGGATGACAATCGCGTCAGGCGCCATCGCTTGCAGATTGAGCGCGGTGTCCACCAGCGTTTCGCCTTTGACGACGCTGGACGTCGAAGCCGAAATGTTGACGGCGTCGGCGGACAAGCGTTTGGCGGCGATTTCAAAGCTGGTGCGCGTGCGCGTCGAAGCCTCGAAAAACAGGTTGATCACGGTTTTGCCGCGCAAGGTGGGGACTTTTTTGATCTGACGATGATTGACGTCGCGAAACGTCTCAGCGGTGTCGAGGATCAAATTGATCTCGGCGACAGACAGGTCGGCGATTCCTAAAAGGTCTTTTCGATGTAGCGGCATTTACTTCGGCTCGACCAGCAATACTTGCTCGGTTTCATCAAATTCCGGCAGCATGACTTTGATGATTTCAGCTTCGGTGGTAGTGACGAATTTGCCGACGTAATCGGCCTGGATCGGCAATTCGCGCCAACCGCGATCAACCAAGACCGCCAGTTGCACACGGCGTGGGCGGCCAAAATCAATCAATTCATCCAGCGCGGCGCGAATCGTGCGTCCGGTATACAACACGTCGTCCACCAAAATGATCGTTTTGCCGGTGATGTTGTTGGGCAATTCGGTTTTATTGACGACCGGGCGTTCGGCGACGGTGCTCAGATCGTCGCGATAGAGCGTAATGTCGAGCGTACCACGCGCAACGTCTACGCCGTCCATCTCTTTGATCTTGGCGGCGATCTTTTCTGCCAGCGGCACGCCGCGACGATGAATGCCGACGAGCAAAACGTTTGACAGCTCGGGGTTGTTTTCGACGACCTGAGACGCCATGCGAGCCAGCACACGATTCATGTCGCCAGCCGTCATGACGACAGCTTTCTCAGTAAATTCCATCTGTTGCACCTCAAAGTGGCGGTTGGATTGTCGGTTGCGAGTAGTGCGCGAGTAGGCAAGGAATATAGCACCGCTCAAAGTCGTTTGGCCAGTTCGGCCTGAAATGCCCGAATGCGGCGGGCGTTGGCTCCCAAATCGCCTTTGCCGATGCGCGATTTTGAACGCACATTGACGACCGAAACCGCCCCCTCACTGGTGATGGTGATGGTCACATCGTCTTTGAATTTGAACAGACGCGTCGTCGCCACGGCTTCGATCACGCCTTGTTCGCGGTTGGTGTCGCGCAGTTCCCAATTCATGCTTTGCGCCACCGCCAACGCGGCGTCATAAACCTCTGCCGCCGGACGGTTGAATCGTTGCGCCTGAATGTCCGGGTATTGCGGTGTTTCCCCCGTGCGCACGTCGTTGATGCGTGGCCAGATCAATCCGAGCAGAAACGGCGAGGTCGCCAGAAAGATGATGCCCACGATGACACCCGCCGCGAGTTTGTTGGCTTTCATAGTCTTGTCCACAAGTGAGATGCTCGGCCCCAAACAGACACCCGCGTTGGTCCAAGACATCAGATTGGAATGTATATGGTTTCGTCCGGCACGATACACTGTGCCGCCGCGCGCTGTAAACGATTTTGCCTGCGCCGAAACGCTTCTGTTAGACTGGCGCTTGCTCGTTTCATTTTCACTTCGTTCACCGGAGCTTCACCTTTGTCAGCAACAGCAACGCCGAAACAGTCTCAACCGATTGATGCAGTAGCCGTGATCGTGCGCAACGAATTGGTCACCTCTGCTTCGACCCGCCGATACGGATATTTGCGACTGCGTTTGCCGCAACCGATTGCCATTCAACCGGGACAATTCGCCATGCTCAAAGCACATGGCATTTACGAACCGTTGTTGCGACGAGCGATGGCGTTTTATCGCTGCGAACTGATCAACGGCCAACAGGAAGTCGAATTCATCTATCAGATTCTGGGACGCGGGACGCAATCGCTGGCCAAGCTGGAACCTGGCGACAAAGTCGAATTTCTGGGCGCACTCGGCAACACATACGATCTGGCGTTTACGCGCACAACGACAATGCCAGAAGTCTTGCTGCCCGAAGCCTTGCTAGTTGCCGGCGGAGTCGGTTCGCCTGCTCTCTATTTGCTGGCAGAAGAATTATTGCGGCGCGGAATTGCCACGCGCCTGTTTTTGGGTGGCGCGAGCCAGGGCGATCTGTGCGGCCTGGAAGATTTCACGGCGCTGCTCACGCCTGAACGCATCACCTGCGCGACGATTGATGGCAGCCATGGCGAAACCGGATTTGTTACTGCGCCGCTCGAAGCCTATTTGCAAACGCACGCGGGACAACCGCTGATGATCTATTCCTGTGGGCCGGATGCGATGTTGCATGCGGTGGCAAAACTGGCGGCGCGATATCAAGTGGCTGCTCAATTGTCGTTAGAAGCGCCGATGGCATGCGGATTTGGCATTTGCGTCGGTTGTGCGGTGCCAGTAAAAGCAGATTGTGCGGAAGGATTCGTTTACAAGAAAGTGTGCACTGACGGCCCGGTCTTTTGGCAAGAAGAATTGCACTGGTAACTGTCGCGCCACATTGTGCGATCTAACCGTGCGCCGCGCGTCGCAAGCGATCCATCAAGGCCAGGCCCATGCCTTCTTCGCCCACGGCCTGACAAAAGATGGTCTTTACTCCCAGTTCGTCACATTCCCGAAAAAACTGAAACAGTGCGTGGGCATATTGTTCCGCGTCGCGACAAATCATCACTTTGTCGAACATCGCCGGTTGCGGCGGTTCGTGCAATCCGATGTAAGCAGATTCGTTTGCCGGAACCGTGAATTGCGGAAAATGCGTGAGCACGACTTTGGCCTGGGGTGCGTAATGCCGATATTTTTGCCCGGGGCTTTTTGGCGCAGAGGCATCTTGCGCATCAGCAATTTCGGTTTCAGGCAACACCGTACGCAATTGCTCAAGCGTGACGCCGCCTGCGCGTAAAATCTGTGGTACACGTCCCGTGCAATCCACAACGGTAGACTCCAATCCGACCTTGGTTTGATCTCCCTGCAAAATACAGGCAATCCGTCCGAACAAATCATCGCGCACCGCTTGCCAGGTGGTCGGACTGGGACGACCAGAAAGATTGGCCGACGGTGCGACCAACGGCACGCCACAGGCGCGTAAAAATTGGCGTGCGATGGGATGGCTGGGCATGCGCACTCCGATGGTTTGTAACCCGGCAGTGGCCAGCAAAGAAATGGTTTTGTGTTTGGGAAGAACGAGCGTTAGCGGTCCCGGAAAAAAGGCTTCAATCAGTTTTTGCGCGGCGGGCGGGATTTCTTGCACGAGCTGATCAAGCTGGCTTAGCTCAGCGATGTGTGCGATCAGCGGATTATCGGTCGGGCGACCTTTGGCGGCAAAAATTTTGCGAATGGCGTCTTCATTAAACACGTTAGCGCCGAGACCATACACAGTCTCCGTCGGGAATGCGACAACGTCTCCGTGTTCGATGAAGCGTGCCGCAATCGTCGGAGACTGTGTGATCTTGGTTTTCATAGAGCCTTCGGGCAGTTCGCCGCGATCAACCTTTCGTCACTGTTGTCCAATGCCGATGGCGATCCGGCGTCCCACAACAGTGAAATTCAAGCTTGCGCTCGCGCCACTGAAATCGAGGGACGCGGGCGTGAACGATTGACGGCTCTTGCTGGCCGATACGCGATAGGTCGTTCCGGGTTCAAAACCTGTCTGGCTCCAGTTGCCATCATCATCCGAGAACACCGCCTCTGGCACTTCACCAACGCCGGAAACACGCGAGAAGGTCAGCAACACACGACTTTGCGGTTCTCCGGCATTATTGGCCACGCGACCAGAAACGGCATACGGCACGGCGGCGCCCGGCTGTGTGATTGTGACAGTACGGCCGGCGACGGTCAGCGTGCCTTTGCGTTCCCTGGCGCCCAAATTGGCCGAAACAATAAACATCAACAAGCCTGTGCCCGTACCAGTATTGCTGGTCATCAACGAAATCCAGGAATCATTGCTGACGGCGCGCCAGGTCACATTGGGCAGGGCGCGCACTTCCAGGCGACCGATGCCGCCCAAAATACCAAACGACTGTTCTGTGCTGGAAAGCGTGGTTTGCGCCAAATCAACCGCCGCCTTGATATCCAACCGGCCAAAACCGAACGAATTGTTGGGAATTTCGCTAGTGCCGCAATCCGTGGCAATCACGCGCACGGCAGCTTCATTGAGAATGTTTTCGGTAAGTTGAATTTGTCCGCGCAATTCGGGCCGCGCAGACCACAACAACGCAACAGCCCCCGCAACGTGCGGAGCCGCCATCGAAGTGCCGCTCAAAAATCCGTAACCGCCGTTGCGCAACGACGACCGAACAGACACGCCCGGCGCGGTAATGTCTGGCTTGATGCGATTGCTGCCGTCTACCGTCACAGGGCCACGTGCGCTGAAACTGGCGAGCGTGCCCGAAAAAGCACTGTACGCCCCGACACTGTAACTGGCGTCGTAAATTGCGGGCGGATGAATGACAGAACCGCATCCTTGCCCGCCGGTATTCCCCGCCGCCACAACGGTCATGATTCCGGCGGCGCGCTGGGCTTCGACAGCAGCTTGTAATGTGTTGGGATCGCAACCTTCAGAGGGAGGGCAGGTCCAGGAGTTGACCGTCACATCCGGCGCTTTTTTGGGATCGCCTTGCAAGAACGAACCGCCCATCGGATAGGGCGCAAGCATGAACTCAAAGCATTCCAGGTAACGGGCCGGTGTGCCGTTGCCACGATCCATATTGCGGCAACCGATGAATTTTGCGCCGGGCGCAACACCGATCTGGTTCAAACCGCCATCATTGCCCAAGGCCGTGCCCAATGTATGCGTACCGTGATTGTCATCATCACAGGGAGCTTTTGTGTCAGCTCCGCAAGGACCGCCAAGGCCTGTGGCATCACCGCGAACACTGTCGTGCCAATTGTAATCGTGGTTGACGGAACCGTTTTCCCAACCGCGATATTGTTTCACCAGCGCTGGATGGCTCCATTCAATCCCGGTATCCATGCCCCCGATAACGATGCCTTGGCCGGTAAACCCCGACGCCCAAACTTCAGGAGCGCGAATGGCACTGACACCAGTCTCGACGCTTTCCTGAGACGCTAACGATTTGCTGCGACTGGTCTTTTCTTCTTCGGTCAGGTTGACGGGGTCAATCGCGTGCAAAACCGGATTCCCCACAATCCGCAAAACATCCTGGCGCGCAGCCAATTCAAGGGCGACTTCGCGTGAAGCTTTCACCAAAATCGCATTCACAATGTAAAACGGCCGGTATTCAACTTTGCGCTCCTGCAACCAGTTGACCAACTCTGTCTGTGAGGCAGCCGCTTTGGCGCGCAAGGTGTCAACCACGTATTGGCCTTTTTCTTCTTTGGTGGCCAGTTGTTCGGCACGGCCCAGATCAGCCTGCTCGCCCAGCAACACCAAAAACTCGACTTCCTCGCCGTTGGCTGATTTTTCCACCACCCAGGACGACAGCTTGCGCATTGCTTGGGCGCGTACTTCCGGCGTCAATTTGGTTTTCAATTGCGCGTTGGCGATCAAGCCGCTAGCCAAAAGCCCCATTGCCGTGAGGAGCAATATAAGAGCAACGAAACGTGAGTTACGCATGACGATACATCTCCAACATCATCGCTGTTGCGATAGCTATTCAATTTTCCTGGGGCACGCTTCGGGGAGCTCAATGAGAGGGGAAGACAACGGAGAATGCCGGGGACAGTCTCTCGCCGATCCCCGCTTGCTTGATTCTCCTACGTCGCGATTAGTAGCGCATGGCTTGTACTGCCGCATCCGACCAAGCTTCGAGCGGGGCGAAGTTATCGGTCAAAATTACCGCTTGTTCACGCGGCAGTTCCAGCCGGGATGCCAAAACCGAATCAATGTAATTCATGCGGCGCACATCTTCCGCCAATTTCAAGGTGAAGGGCGCGGGAGTTTCGGGCAGTTCGCCGCAAACAATAAACATCGTAGAAACGAAGTTCGCTTTTTTACCTGCCAGCAACCAATTCGGGGAAAACACCTGTGTCTTGCCAAAGACGCTTTCCAGCGTCGCCGCCACAGAAGAGACAACACGTGCTTCGCTGCCTGAAACGCCGCCCACAATATTGGCAACGACCAACCCGTTCGGGGCGAGTTTTTCTTTCAGATCAGCAAACGCTTCCTGCGTCAACAAATGAAACGGCGGAGAATCGCCGCTAAACGCATCCAGCACGATCACGTCGTACTTTTCCGTCAGCTTGGAGGTTTCAGTGCGCGCATCGCCAATGATCACTTTGACCGAGGCGGGCAATCCGAAATATTCGCGCGCGACCTTTTCCGACATCGGGTCAATTTCGATGACCGTGACTTGCGACCCGGCTTCGGCCATCGCGCGGGCATAAACGCCTGCGCCCAAGCCCCAAATCAACACTGATTTCGGCACACCTTTGACGGTCGCCAACCGTTCCAGCCCGTACGCGTAACGGGCATACGACACATCACCAATCAAAGAACCTTGCTGTACGCCGTTCAAAAACAGATAGCGGACACCGCGATGATCGCTCACGACCAATTCTCCATACGAAGACGGTACGCGCGCAGTCACCGGATACGCCTCATTTTTGTACATCACTTCGCGGTCAGCCTCGTCTCCCAAGACCTTGGTCGTGACCCCACCCAGCACCAAGCCAACCAGCAACAACACGGCAGCCTGTTTTTTCGCCGACGCCACCAGATAAAGCAACGGCGGAACCGTCAGCGCAACCGCAGTTGAAATGATCGCGGCGTGTACACTTAAGTTGGGAATCAGCAAGAGCGAGACCGACAAACTTCCTGCTACCGAACCGATGGTCGAAAGCGCGTAGAGGTTGCCAACGCTCTTTCCCAAATGTAATTGATTGGCGGCAGCACGCACGGCCATCGGTGAAACCATGCCCAGAAGAAACAAAGTTGGTAAAAAAAGTAACGTTGCGGCGAGAAACGTTCCGCCAACCATTCCGGCGCCATAGGCAATGCGCAAGACGGGTTTGGTGATGAGGTCTGACAGCAACAACGCGCCAGCGGCAATTGCCATCACCATCATCAAGGTGCCGAGTCCGGGACGCCGATCTGCGACACGACCGCCAACAGCGTATCCAATCGCTAAGGCCGCCAAGGTCACCGTGATCAAAGCGCTCCACACGTGAAGCGTCGTTCCAAAACTGGGGGCCAAAACACGCGACCCCAAAATTTCCACGACCATCACGGATGCGCCCCCCACAACCACCGCAATCCGCAACAGCAACGTATGAAGGCTGGTCAGCGCCGCGGCAGAATCTGCCCCAGCCTGGTTTGCAGCCACAGCCTCTGGTTGCCCGGCAGATTTGCCGGTTTTTGCTTTCGCGCTTGCTTGCACGGAAAAAGTTCCTCCGAAAATGATGGCTCGTTCCACTGCGAGATTGTGAGGGCGAGACGGAAACGAGTGTATCGGCGTTGCAGGATTGCGGATTAGAAACCGCGTCGAACTTAGGGCGACAACGCGGCGCAAGCATAATTCAAACCGCCGCGATTTTCCAAACGGTTATTTCATCCATTTTGAGTCCATTTTGCGTCGCTTGCCTTCGCCTTTTGCCGATGCCTATGACCACAGGTTTTCCTTATCCCGGAACAACGGCAAACAGGCGAATTCGCAGCGAGCTTTGTGCTACGCTGGCCATATCATGGCGACAAAAGAAGAGAAAAAATCCTCACTGGATGTGCTGGCGATTGCGGCGCATCCAGACGACGTAGAGCTTTCGGCAGGCGGAACCCTGCGCAAATTGGCTGACCTTGGTTATCGCACGGGCATCCTGGATTTGACGCGCGGCGAAGCGGGCACACGCGGCACACCGGAAATCCGCGCTGTCGAAGCCCAACAAGCGGCGGAAATCCTGGGCTTGCACATGCGCGAAAACTTAGATTTAGGCGACTCCCACATTTGGATGAGCGAAGAAAACCGCACAAAACTCGTGCGGGCCATTCGCCGTTGGCGGCCTCGCATCTTGTTCACCCAGTTCCCGGATGATCCGCACCCCGACCACGCGCATACAGCACAACTCGTCCGCGAAGCTTTGCACGTTTCCGGCTTGACCAAATACGACGCCGAAGCCGGGCTGGAACGCTGGCGACCAAACTGTGTCGCTCATTTTCTGTTTCCGCGCACCGTCGCGCCGACCTTTATCGTGGACATCAGCGCCGAAAGCGAACGCAAATGGGAGGCGATCCGCGCGCACGCGTCACAATTTTTCAATCCGATTAGCAATGAGCCACAATCCCGCGTCAGCACCCAGGCGTTTCTGAGCGAAATCGAAGCGCGGGATCGTTACTTCGGCGCCTTGATTGGCGCGGAGCGCGGCGAATCGTTTTTCGTCCGTGAGGCCTTGAACGTCCCTGATCCGGTCGCATTGCTGACTCAACCTATGAATTTGTATTCTTGATGAACATCGGCATCACAGTTTTTCCCACGTATGGCGGCAGCGGCATTGTCGGCTCCGAATTGGGGCGCGAACTGGCAACCCGTGGCCATAAAGTCCATTTCATTAGCTACGCGTTGCCAACGCGGCTATGTAAACTCGACGAACGAACGCAATTCCATCAGGTGGATTTGTTCGACTATCCGCTGTTTGAGTTTCCGCCTTACGATTTGGCGTTGGCTTCGAAAATCTTTGAAGTCGCCGAGGCGCAAAAACTGGACGTGCTACACATGCATTACGCCATTCCGCACGCCACGGCGGCGTACCTGGCGCGCGAAATGTACAAACCGACGCGCTACTTGCCATTTGTCACCACGCTGCACGGAACGGACATCACGCTGGTCGGTTCGCGCAAAAGCTTTTTGCCGATCACCAAATTTTCCATTGCGCAATCAGACGCGGTAACTTCGATTTCGCAATACCTGGCCCAGGAAACCTGCCGCACGTTTGGTCTGGGCGGCGTCGAAGTCATTCCCAACTTCATCAACGCGCAGGATTACCAGCGCCGCCCCAACGAATCGCTGCGCGCCAGTTTGGCCCCGCGCGGCGAAAAGTTGCTGATGCACGTTTCCAATTTTCGCCCGGTCAAACGTATCAACGATTGCATTCACACATTTGCCCGGTTGCGAGGCGCTGTGCCCGCGCGCCTGGTTTTGTGCGGCGACGGACCGGAACGCGCAGGCGCAGAACAATTGGCGCAAGATTATGGTCTGGCCGATGACGTAATTTTCGCGGGACAGGTTCCGAACATCGCTGAATATCTGTCCGTCGCCAACTTATTGCTGGTGCCAAGCGAAACAGAATCGTTCGGTCTGGCGGCGCTGGAAGCTCTTGCCTGTGAAGTGCCTGTAATCGCGACTGCCGTCGGTGGTTTGCCCGAAGTCGTGCGCGAAGGCGAAACCGGTTATCTGGTGCCGCTCGGCGATATCGAAGCCATGGCCAAACGCGCCCGGGAAATTTTGACCGATGAACGCAAACAACGAACCCTGGGCGCACAAGGCCGCCTCTGGGCCGTCGAGCAATTCAATACGGAACGCGTGATTCCACAATACGAAGCCCTTTATGAACGGCTGGCCGCCAGCGCGCGCCGCTGATCCGGCCCAACGAACAATTCAACGAACAATTCAACCATGAGCGAAAGCAAGCCACGACCTCACATCGGAATGGGCATTTTGGTGCTGCGGGAAAACCGCGTACTGTTGGGAAAGCGGCAAGGTTCACACGGCGCAGGCTATTTCGCCGCGCCCGGCGGTCATCTGGAATTCGGCGAAAGTTTTGCCGCTGGCGTACAGCGCGAAGTGCGCGAAGAAACCGGCCTGGAGATCAGCGAATTGCGTTTGTTGTCAGTGGGCAACTATTTGTTTGGGCGCGCAGACGGCGAACGTCATTACGTTGACGTGGATTTTGTTTGCGAAGCGCCCAGCGGCGAACCGCAATTGCTGGAACCGGACAAATGTGAGGGCTGGGCCTGGTACGAATTAGACGCCCTGCCCGAACCGCTGTTCATTGTGACGGCGCGGATGATCGAAAGCTATCGCGCGGGCGGCGTCGCCTGTCAGTTGCAGGCCATCGAACGGCAGTGATTTGAGCACAGGCAAGCTGATTCCGCATCGGGCAATGACCAGTGGTGTTGAATCACCTGCGCAGACGAATTACACTTTGGGTACCCTCTTATGGCGACCATTAAAGCAGTTGTTTTGACGATCAGTGATTCGGCGGCTCAAGGTGCGCGCGAAGATTTGTCCGGCCCGGCTGTGGTTGAAGAATTGCAGAAGCTCAAGGCCGAAATCGTCGCGACGGAAATCCTGCCCGACGAACACGACCAGATTGCCGCGCGGTTGCGTCACTATGCCGATGCAGGGCTGAGCAATTTGATTGTGACGACCGGCGGCACAGGATTGTCGCCCAGAGACGTCACGCCCGAAGCAACGCGTGCCGTGCTGGAACGCGAAGCGCCGGGACTGGCCGAAGTCATGCGTTGGGAAAGTTTGAAAATTACGCCGTTGGCTGCGTTGTCGCGCGCAGTCTGCGGCACACGCGGCAGAACGTTGATTGTCAATTTACCTGGCAGCGTGCGCGGCGCGCGCGAGAACCTGGAAGCGATTGCGCGCACCTTACCGCATGCCATTTCGTTATTGACCGAAGATCGGTAAGAAAAACCCGAGCCTGGGAGCCAGAGAGAGCGATAGCCGTCAGCAGTACGACTAAAGTTGCTCCCCCCACTCTCACGTCCCACTCTGAACCAATTTGGGAGGACGAACATAATGACTAGCAAATTTGCCTGGCATCGCCTGTTATCAGTGGTTATCGTCGCCGCGCTCTTTTTGAGCGTGCTCGCCGCCGACAATCCATATGACAAATTCCGCTCACGCCAATATTCCAATAAAGGCTATCTGTCTGAAGATGACGAGATGAAATTGGCGGAACAGGTGCATCAAGAAATGTCCAAACAGTTGCGGTTTGTGCGCGACGCCGGGCTGAATGAATACATCAGCGGGCTGGGCACGAAACTGGCGCGCCAGTCGCTGCGGCCCAATATCCCCTGGCGTTTCTATGTGGTGGACGACAAGTCCATCAATGCATTTGCCACGCTGGGCGGACGCGTATACGTGCACACCGGCCTGATCGCCGCCACAACATCTGAATCTCAATTGGCCAGCGTGATGGGTCATGAAATCGGCCACATCGTCGGTCGTCACGGTTTGGAAAACGTCAAACGCGCACAAAAATACGGTATCGCGGCGGCGGGCGCGCAAATTCTCGGTGCGATTTTTGGCGGTCAGGGCGGCGCACAAATCGGCGAACTGGCTGGCAATCTGATCGCTGGCGGCTTTTTGATGAAACACAGTCGCGACGCCGAACGCGAAGCCGATTTCCTGGGCCTCTATAACATCCAACGTTCGGGCTACAACACCAATGGCATGGTCGAAATGTTTGAGATTTTGGCCAAACTCTCGCCCAATTCGATGGGCTCGATTCTGGCCAGCCATCCGCCGGCCACCGAACGTGCACAAAACACTGGACGCGAAATCGACGAGCATCTGCGTGGCTCAAATACGCGCGGCGTTTCGAACTCCAATGACTTTCAGCGCTTCCGTAGCTCAACGCCCACCACAACTGCGCCGCGCAAGGTTCGACCGCGCGGATAAATTCCGGCAGCGTTCTGAAACCATCAACGGCGGAAGGATCAAGGATGAAGAGCCTGATTGCACCAACAGTACGGCGCACCATCCTGATTCTTCCGCTGTTGTGTTTCTGGCTGTTGCTGTTCCTACCATCCGTCAGCGGGCAAGCTTCCCGCCGCAGCGTTCCTCGTCTGGCCACTCGCGATTATTTCGTCGGCAAATTCGTACTCCTGCCCAACAACGTCGAACCGTCATCTTTGCAACAACCGCGTCTGATCGCCCACGTGGCGGATCACGACCTGCTGCTGCCGCCTGCGCACTTACTGGAAAACGGCGCGCCAAGCGAAAAACTTTTCGCTTGGCTGCAAACGGTAAATTTCGCTGAAACCGATGGCTTGCTGCTCGTGCTCGACGCGCTGCTAAATGGCGCAGCGCCTGAGACTGTCGCACAACGACTGAACGCCTTGCGCGCATTGCATCAACAGCATCCGCGCCTGCCGATTTTTGCCAGTCTGTCGGTCGCCGCGACGGATGCCGCCGTTCAGCAATGTAGCCAGCGTGTCCTGCCCTTGGTCGAAGATGGCACGTTGACACATCTGTTGCTCAATCAACCGGTTTCACAAACTGAACCGACCGCACCGTCATTGCGCGTTCGGTTGTGGCGCGAAGTCGTCGCGCGCGGCATCGCAGATCGCACAGCGCTCGACGAAGATTCATCCGCCGCCCCCGTAACCTTAGTGGCTCGGATGCTCGCCTTTCGCTTTGGATTGTCGCCGCAAGTCCTGCCCGTGTACTCCTCTGAACGCGAACGCACGACACCAATCGGCGCTTCGACCGAAACCTTGGGTCAGCTTGTCAGTGCGAAATTGCGCTCAACGGGAATGAGAGAACGAGCGCAAGCAGAGGTCGCGCGCGGCGTGGAAACGTTGCTGTTCATCCACACTGCCAACACGGGCGACGCCGACCGGCGGGCCTTTGCCAGCGCGATCGCGCAAACCCTGGACAAAGGCGTGCGCGTGGCCGTGGCGGATGTGTCAGAAAGTGCGCCGAGCAAAGAGGCGCTCATCGCCGAATTGCGCGCGCGCAACCTGCTCGACAAACTCGCCTCCTACGCGTCTTCATCACCGACGTCACCGTCTGCGCTCGAAGCGGTCAACCGCGCGCTCTCTCACACTCTGGCGTTGCACGTGGCGTTTCGCTTTTTGCGCGACGAATACGGGCGCGTATATCGCATTGACCGTGCACACGTGCGCCTGCTTTTCAGCCGCTATCTAAACGACTGGGCGTATGAATTGCGGTTTCGGCCAGCACCACGTCATTCGGATGACGCCGCCAATAAATCCGTCGTCGCGCCAGCAGACATAACGCAATTACAAACGTCAGTGACAGAACAACTGCGTCCACTGGCAGAAGAACTGTTTCAAAAACATTTCCGTCGCAACATTCACGCAATTCTGCTCAATAACGGCGAACGTGCGCGCTTTGAAATTACGCTCCTGCAACGGTTGCAAGTGCGCATTTCGCCGCAAACCGGCGCAGCGGAAATCAATCAGGCCATTCACCTGGCGCAACTGATCAACCTGCCTGCGCCCGGCATCGAAGCCAGCGCCGAATGGGAATTGCTCAACGAACAGTTGGATGATCGGTTGCTGGAACGCATCAGCAATACCGATTGGCGGCTGTTCAAAACGGATGTGAATCTGGTACAGCTCAACCTCAAGTTTGCCCCCGTGGGCCCGACAAACGGATACCGGATCATTTCGAACAAGCGCGGCTCTTTTACGCGACGAATTGAAATCACGGCGGCGACGCCTGAAGCCGCTTCGCACGCGTTGACCCGGCTGGAACAGATGGGTGCCGAAGGCGAATTGACGCGAGATGCGCAAATTACAGGCGCGCCGACGCTGGCGTGGCGCGCGGTCGGCGATACAGTTTCAAGCAGCGTGTGGACGCAGCGCGAGCGACTGGAGCTCTTACGATTCATGGGCCGCGTACGACTGAACGCATACTTTTATCGCGCGCCGTCGTCCGCCCAGGCAGAAGGTCTCGGCGAAGACGAACGCGCTCGCCTGGGAGAGTTCCTGCGCGCGGCGGAAAAAAACTTTGTGCAGCTTGTTTATGTGCTCAGCCCGACAAAAGACGACCAACAAACCGACGCTGACGCGGTGGCCTTGCTTGCCAGAATTCGCGACCTGACGACGCTTGGCATCCGTCACTTTGCGCTGGATTTTTCTTCTTCTCTTGTCGCGAATCTTGAAATCAACGCAACTGCGGCGCTGCACACCAAGCTGAGCAATACGGTTTCGCAACAGTTGCAGCAAATGACCGGCAAACCATCTTTGTTTGTGTTGCCCGCGAGGCCGACGGCAAGCGCCGATCTGCGCACCTACCTGCAAGAATTGGGGAAAACCCTTGCGCCGGAAATTCAGCTTTTGCTGCCTGGTCAATTGCCCGCGACAGAACTCATCGCCCTGTCAGCCGCGCGCGGAAACCGCACGTTGCTTTGGGCTGATTCGCTGAGCAATGAGGAGGCTTGGTGGCGCGTATCGCTAGCGCCGTTTACGGGAAATGCCGTCGTCACCAATACACAAGGATTGTTGATCAACTTGCCGCCCATTCCCTGGTCGGCGCAATTGCCGCTGGCGACCGCCGCAGAATTCGCCTGGCAACCACAAAATTACCAACCGGAGCAGGCGTTTGCCCGCGTAACACAGCAACTGTTTGATGAACGGTCGCGCAATGGTTTGCGCGCCTGGCGGCAAGCATTCGGCCCGGAAGGCAGCGATCCGTTCCAGCCGTTGTTTGTCGCTCAGGCAGGAGAAATCAATCTGCCTGCGCTGTCGCAAAAAGCGGATGCGTTGCAAAATGCGGTAGAAGCCATTGCCTTAACGCCCGAACACGGATTGCTGCGCGGTGAATTGGCGCAATTGCTGGCGCGGTTGCGGCGCACGCTGACCGCCGTTCCCAATCACGCTGTCTATGAAGTTTTGCCCAACGGCAATTATCGTTACCGAAAATAATCAGGAGGCTTGGAACTCGAACTTATGTCACTGATGCTGGACGAAATCGGCCAACAACCGACGGCTATCGAACGCACCATCAAACGCGAAAGCCGCAAAATCAACGCGTTTGCCGAAACGATCAAGCGCGCTCAACCGCGTTTGATCGTTTTGGTCGCGCGCGGCAGTTCGGATAACGCGGCGCTCTTTGGCCGCTATCTGCTGGAATTGACCACGGGCATTCCGGTGTCGCTGGCTGCGCCTGCGGTGCACACGCTTTACAAAAAGAAACTGGATATGCGTGACGCGCTGGTCATCGGCATTTCGCAATCCGGCGAAGGCGTAGACATCAACCTGACGCTGGAAAATGCCAAACGCGGCGGCGCAACCACGCTGGCCATCACCAACGAAGCGGAATCTTCGATGGCCAAACTGTGCGACGAAACCTTTTTGATTCACGCAGGGCGCGAAAAAAGCGTGGCCGCGACCAAAACCTTCACCGGGCAATTGCTCATCTTTCATTTGCTGGCGCGCGCACTGAGCAACAGCAAAGACAAAATGGATGTTGATCGCTTGCCTGAACTGGCGGAATCGGCGCTCAAATTACGCCCCCAGATTGCGTCGCTGGTCGAACGCTATGCATTTATGGATCATTGCGTTGTGGTTGGGCGCGGTCTGAATTACGCCAATGCCTACGAATTTGCCATCAAGCTGATGGAAACCTGCTATGTGGTGGCGGAACGGTTTTCTGGCGCTGACTTCCTGCACGGACCGATTGCCATGGTGGATAGCGGTTTTCCGGTGTTCTTTTTTGCGCCGCCTGGCCCGACACTGCCCGGCATGAAAGAGTTGATTGCCAAAGTAAACAGCATCGGCGCTGAAACCGTGGTCATTTCCAGCGAAGCCAGCGCGCTCAAAGAAGCGCATCGCGCCATCAAAATTCCCGAACGCATTCCCGAACTGTTGTCGCCGATTCCTTACATCATTCCGGCGCAACTGTTCGCCGCGTTCCTGGCTGACGCCAAAGGGCTAAGCCCCGATCAACCGCGTTCGCTCTCAAAAGTCACAAAAACCGTGTAAGCCCGTTGGTCTGCGCTTGCTTGTCGCAAATGCGGTCGCGTTTGCGACAAGCAAGCTTCCCAACCAGGAGCCGCAAATGACAGAACAACGCATTCAAAGCTTTGCCGAATTCTGGCCGTATTACGTCCGCGAACATTCCACCAGCGGTTGCCGCGTGTTGCATTTCATCGGCAGCTCATTAGGGTTGTGTTGTTTGCTGGCCGCTTTCCTGACCGGAAATTGGTGGTACATCCTGCTCGGACTGGTAATCGGATACGGATTTGCCTGGACGGGACACTTTTTCATCGAACACAACAAACCGGCGACCTTTCAATATCCGCTCTGGTCGTTTTTGTCCGATTGGAAAATGTGGGGGTTGATGCTGACAGGACGTATGCGTCCGGAAGTCGAACGGGCCTTGCGCATGGCCTGACGCCAGACGTTTTGGTGCGTCATATGGGCTTATGGTTACACGGAAAGGTGTTGTCCGGCCTGGATTAGAACCTCTACAGACGTTGGCTGAACGCTTGCAACTGATTGTATTTACAAGCCTTCCCTTTATTTGCCACCTTCTGGCCGGCGTGGCACACAGCTTGTTATTTCCTGGGGTGTCTTGATTGCAAGATTCGTTTGAATTGAGAACTTTTCCCCACGGTTTTTACAGGCGGCTGTCGCTGCTTCAAGCTTAGGAGGACACTATGACCAAGATGATGCAAAAAGGGATGTTTGTGATGTTGCTGCTCGGCGGCCTGTTATTCGTGAGCAGCGCAGCGGATGCGCAAGCACAAGATCGTTGCCGGACGCGTGGGCGTTCTCAAGCGACCAACTATTACAACGCACAGGATTACCGCGATCGTAATGTTCGTGATCGATATGACGACCGCTATTACGATTACGACCGCGAAGACACCACCGGCAAAGCCGTGACGCGCACGGGCGTCGGCGCGGGTGTCGGCGCAGCCGCTGGCGCGCTGATCGGTGGTAAAAAAGGCGCATTGATCGGCGCGGGTGTTGGCGCCGCGGGTGGTTACCTGTATCACCGCAACAAGGTCAACAACCAACGCGATCGGCGTTATCGTTACTAACACAGCAGATCAAAAAGCAAACACTGCCAAAAGGGCGATGGGAAACCGTCGCCCTTTTCGTATTTCCCGATCCTTTTGTATACGAGTTGCCCGCCCTGAAAATCGGCCTGCCTCCCGATCAAAATCTGTGGTAGTCTCCACTTGCCTCAAGTTCCTGGCGTTGAAGCGTTTACGCAGCCATTCAACGTCAACTGACAACCTGATTTGACCTTCACTCAGCGACAAATAGTCCAGGAGAGCTGTATGCCAAAACGCTCATTGATCATTTCTCTGCTGTTGTTTGCACTTTTGCTTGTGCCGCTTGGTCGTGCTTCGATGCAAGCGCAAAACGCCTCGCTCAACGGAGTCGTGCGCGACCCGAATAATGCGGTGGTGAATGGCGCGCAAGTTTCCGTGCGCAACGAAGCCTCAGGCGAAACACGCACTGCCGCCACCGACGGCAAAGGCGAATTCAAACTGGAAAACCTTGCCCCTGGCCGTTATGTGGTCAGCGTTACGCGCAACGGATTCAAAACCGCAGAGCGTTCCGTCACGCTGGAAGCGGGGCGTCCGGCCACGGTTGAAATCAAACTCGAAATTGCCGAAACACGCGCCGAAGTCACCGTCGGCGCCAAAGGCGCTGTCGCACCAAACACAGACCCCAACTATCGCGCGTTGCGCGACGGCGAACTCAGCGAGACATACGACGTCGGCGGAATCACGCTCAAACGCGATGTCGGCGCATTCACATTCAAAAGCGGGCGCATCAGCTTTTTGCCGCCCGTCCTGGGCAAAGTTGCCCTCGGCGTATTCACCGGCGAAGGCGAATTCACGCTCACCCCCATCCTGCAACTGGAAAAGAACTACCTGAAACTGATCACCGACAAAGAAACGGTCAGCGAACCATTCGACCGGCTGGTGTTTTGTTTCAGCGATCAGAGCTATCAGGAAATCAAAGCCGCCGCCAAGGAAAGCAGCCCCGATGCGCGCGCCAAAGACGCGTTGCGCGAATTGCGCGACCGATTGCGCCGCAACACCGATCGACCGCGCAGCATGCTCGAATCAATGCACAGCGGCGAAGATGTCGAAAATCTGGAAGCGACCGCGCTGGGCTATCTCTACAATCCAAAGCGCGCGCCGTTTTTCAGCGCCTATATCTTTGGCCGCAAACACGGCGATCTGCGCTTTCATTTGCGCCCGCGCGGAGCCTTGCCCGCCATCCTCACCCCCGAAGAAGTCGCGCTGCTCAATTACGATCCGCAAGGCAAAGAAGAAGGCATCTGGTATCTGTCGCACACGGAACGCGAGTGGAATGAAAACCTCGCCAGTTCCAACGAAGACAAACGCGCCATTGACGCCCGGCATTACCGCATCGAAACCGTCATCAACGGCGACAAATTGACCGCCTCCTGTGAGCTTTCGTTCACTGCGCTGATTGACGGAGAGCGCCTGCTCAGTTTTGGCTTGCTGCCCAGCTTGCGCGTCAACAAAGTCACCTTTGCCGAAAAGGAAGTTCCCTTCATTCAGGAAAAGCGCAACGAAGACAGCTCTTTTCACGCGATCCTGCCCGAACCGCTGGTCAAAGGACAAAGCTACAAAATCTTCATTGAATATCAGGGCAACAAAGTCATCGAAGACGCAGGCGGCGGCAATTTTTCTGTCGGCGCACGCACCAGTTGGTATCCCAGCGTCAACGCCTTTAATGACCGCGCCACGTTTGATCTGACATTCAAAGTGTCGAGCAAATTTGCCCTGGTCGGCGTCGGCAAATTGGTCAAAGAAGGCAAGGAAGGCGATTTCGCCGTTTCGCAGTGGGTGTCGGAGGTTCCGCTGGCAGTCGCCGGATTCAATTACGGGCGTTTCAAAAAGCAGGAGCTCAAAGACGAGCCAACCAAATACCAGATCGAAGGCTATGCGACGTCGGATTTGCCCGATTCCTTGCGCGGCGCAGAAGGCATCGGCGGCATGTCTCCCACACGCTTGACCGAAAAAGCCCTCATCGAAGCGCAAAACTCTGTGCGCATTTTCAACCACTGGTTTGGCCCCGCGCCGTATGGGCGCATCGCCATCACCCAACAACCGCAGATGTTTTTTGGGCAATCCTGGCCGACGCTGGTCTATTTGCCGATCATCTCGTTTTTTGATTCGACACAACGCTGGCGGCTGTTTGGCATGCAACAAGGGCTGACGGATTTCATTCAGGAAGTCACCTCGCACGAAGTCGCGCATCAATGGTGGGGCCACATCGTGGGCTGGGCGTCGTATCGCGATCAATGGCTGTCAGAAGGGTTCGCTGACTTTTCCGCCGGGTTATATCTGCAATACACCGAAGCCGGAAAGCTGGATAAATACCTGAAGTTTTGGGACAACCATCGGCGTCACATTCTGGAGAAAAACGAATTTGGCATTCGCCACAATGACGCCGGGCCGATCTGGCTGGGCCTGCGGTTGAACACCTTCAAAACACCCCGCGCCTACAATCAAATCGTATATCCCAAAGGCGGTTACGTTCTGCACATGCTGCGCTGGATGATGTATGATCCCAAAACCGGCGATCAAAAATTCATCGAGATGATGCGCGATTTCGTAAAAAGCCATTTCAACGACAACGCCTCGACCGAATCGTTCAAAGCCATTGCCGAAAAACACATGCTGCCGTCCATGGACCTGGACGGAAACAAGCGCCTGGACTGGTTCTTTCAGCAATGGGTTTATGGCACCGAAGTCCCGCGTTACCGGCTGGATTATTCGCTGACGCCGGAAACCGACGGCAAGGTGTTGCTCAAGGCAACACTCACGCAAAGCGACGTTTCGCCGGGTTTCAAAATGCTCGTCCCGATTTATCTGGATTTCGATGGCAAGGTTATGCGGCTGGGAAATGTCTTCGCGGCTGGCAACAACACCAGCAAGGAATTTCAGGTCGCCTTGCCGCAACGTCCCAAACGCGTGTTGCTCAATTATCACCACGATGTGCTGGCCAGCGAAAGCGCCAGCAACGGCAAATAATCACGACGGCCCGCACAATGTGGCCGAGGAGAATACCAGTTCAATGAAACATCACAAGCTCAACGAAATCCCCGAAGAGTGGGTGACTGATATGTTCAGCCGTAAGTTTTTTACGGGCGACAAAATCACCCTCGCATTTCTGACGCTGAAAAAAGGCTGCGCGGTGCCGCGTCATCAACACGACAGCGAACAGTTCAGTTACATCATTTCCGGCGCGCTGAAATTTGTCATCGAAGGCCAGGAAATCATCGTACGTGGTGGAGAAATCATGGAAATCCCGTCCAATGTTCCCCACGAAGCCGTCGCCATCGAAGACACCACGGGCATTGACGTTTTCAGCCCGATTCGCGCCGATTGGGTTGACGGTACGGACAATTACTTGCGCTCGAAGTAAGCGCGCGCAGTCGGCTTCTGGCCAACAATGCAACTCGCATCCCTCGTTTGGGGGAGACAAAATGGCTCGCATCGGGGATGTTCCGATGCGAGCTTTTTCTTATGATCCGCGCCGTCGAAAACTCTCTGTCCGCCGTAAACACCGACCGAAGCAAGGAGAAGCAACCATGCCATTCAAGACGATGGCGACCATTACCGCCGCGCTGTTTTTTGCCGCCGGGCTGGGATTCGTCACGCAAGAGATGAATCTAAGCCATCTTTTCGGTCAGGCCTTTCTCTTGCGACCATTCCCTCAGTCGTCAGCAGACAGATTACATCTGTTGCTGGTCTATGGCGGACAGCGCTCATTTATCTATCTGTTTGGCGCAGCGCTGTTGGGTTGTAGCTGGCTGACCTGGGCCGTCAGAAATCTGAAAGACACCGCAACCCAAACCAACATTTCGCTGGCGCTGTTTGGCCTAAATGCGGTGTTGGGCGGTTTTGCCCTGCAACAGCAGGTTTCCATCTGGAAAACCTCTGCGGGTTGGATTGCGGCGGGAATCTTTTTTGTGCAAGCCGTCGGCTATTGCTGGTTGCTGCTGAAAACGCCAAAAGACGGCACGGCGCTGCAAACCGCCGCGACAGAACCGGGAACCGAATTGTTGCGCGAACAGTGGGCGCAACAAATTCACGAAGCAGCCGCCCAACAGGAACGCAACCGGCTGGCGCGTGAGCTGCACGATTCGATCAAACAGCAACTGTTCAGCATCAACGTTAACGCGGCGACGGTGCAAACGCGCTGGCAAGAAGACGAACGCGGCGCCAAGGATGCGCTCGAACGCGTGCGCAACAGCGTGCGCGAAGCGATGGCCGAAATGGAAGCGCTCTTGCACAACCTGCGCCCGGCTCCGTTGGAAACCATCGGCTTGATCGAGGCGCTACGCCAACAATGCGAAGCCTTGCAATATCGCACCGGCGCGCAAGTCATCACCGAATTGGGCGAGCTGCCCGCCGACAATGAACTGCCGGTCGGCGCACAAGACGCGCTCTTTCGCATCACGCAAGAAGCACTGGCCAACATCGCACGCCACGCGCGCGCGCAAACAGTGCGCGTGCGGTTGCACCGACAAACACACGGCGACGAAGACGTGTTGTGGCTGAAAATCGCGGACGACGGAGGCGGTTTTGCCTCGACCGAGGCCTATACCGGAATGGGGTTGGCAAACATTCGTGCGCGCGTGTTTGAAATCGGTGGCGCGCTTCAGGTTGATAGCCGTGCGGGAGAAGGAACCAGTCTGACGGTGTCGGTGCCGCTCTTGGCCAACGAACAGCGCAACCTCAGACGCGAATTACGCCTTGCGTTTGTGTTTACGCTGGTGGGCTTTCTCATCTCTGGTTCGTGGCTGTTGTCGCATTCCGGTCCATATTGGCCGGCGGCAGGATTGCCGCTGTTTGCGCTGAGCGCCTGGCGGGGTTACCGCGTGGCGCAATCCATTCGCCGTATGAAAACGGTGGGCAGCCTTGCGGCCAAACAGACGCTGGAGTTACAAGGACAACTTCGCCAGCTTGCGGCGTTATGGATTGGCGCGCTGTTCTGGTCGTTGGAAAACTGGCACCTCGCCGCGGAACTCTGGCACGTATACCTGCCCAACGAAACGGCGTATCTGATTTTGTGGCCATTGCTGACAGCGGCGGCGGCATTTCGCGTGCAGCAAACGTTGCGCGCACAAACCAGACTGCTGACGCGTCAGGAATTTGTGCGCGTGTTGACTCACTGGCGGCAATGGGTTCTGTTGTTTTTGGCGGCGGCGCTCACGTTTCTCTTTGCCAGACCGGGCATTCTGGCCTATCCGATCTTGCGGCAAATTCTGATCTGGCGGGGATATGGCCCACAACTGGCGCAACCCAGCTTTCAACCGTTGCGGGCATTTTGGGTGGCCACGTTGGTGCTGTTGCTGTATTGCCTCTTCTTGCTGGCCTGGCAATGGTGGGTCAACCGGCCAGCCCCCAAGACGCCGTCAGTGAAAGGAACCTATGATCCGAGTCGTATTGGTGGATGACCACCGCGTCGTCAGTCGCGGATTGCACAGCTATCTGGAATCGTTCGACGATTTGCGCGTGGTGGGCGTTGCCGCCAACGGCGAAGCGTTGTTGCAGCAAATGGATGAGTGGTCGCCGGATGTGGTGGTGATGGATTTGCTGATGCCGGGCGGTTTGGATGGCGTCGAAACAACCCGGCGTGTACGGCAACAATGGCCACGAACGCAGGTCGTGGCGCTGACGGCTTCAACAGATGAAGCGCGGCTGATCGGAGCATTGCGCGCGGGCGCCATTGGTTATGTGCGCAAAGACACCGAGCCGGAATTTTTGCTGGCGGCGGTGCGCGCCGCCGCCAGTGGTCAATCGTTGTTTGCGCCGTCGGTGGCAGCGAGCCTTTGGCAGGAACTGGCGCGCGGCGGCCAATCGCATCTGCCGCCGGGAAGCGAACTCACCGAACGCGAGCTGGACGTGTTACGCCAGCTCGCACACGGACGCACCAACCGTGAAATTGCCGCCGCGCTCTTTATCAGCGAAGAAACGGTCAAAACGCATCTCGGCAACATCCTTGGCAAACTGCAATTGTCTCATCGTACCCAAGCAGTGATTTACGCGCTCAAACAAGGCCTGATTTCACTGGATGAGCTGTGATGAAACCAGGCCCCAGCCTGACGATTTCGGTTAGCGGCCACCGCCGACACGAAAGCGCACCCCCGCCGAGAAATTCAGCCGATACGCCGGGTAACCGAGCACTTCCTGATATTCCTGATTGAGCAAATTTTCGATGCGTCCAAACAGGCTGGCCCATTCGTTCAGACGATACGACCAGGAAACGTCCAGCCGCGTATAGCCTTTGTTTTCGACCGGGCGGCCTTGCGCGTCAAAGCGCGAAAAGGTCACCGGATCGCCATCGCGCCGCCGTCCGACAAAAATCCCATCCAAATTGAGCGTGAGATTGCGACCGACATAAGCGATGTTGAGCGCGCCTGAATGCCTGGGCCGACGCAACAGCGGCAAGCCGATTTCGCGGTTTGGCACCAGTTGCAACGTGTTGAAGTCAATCGTGTCGGCGGCGGCCTGAAGTTTGGTTTTGAGCAGGGTATAGCTGCCGTTGAATTGCACGCGGCGCAAGGTATGTAACCCCACGGCGACTTCCACTCCGCGCGCAATCGCCCGGTCGTTGTTGACGTAATTGGTCAGCCGCCCATCCGCCAATTTGACCGGCCCGCCAAACGTCGCCGGATCACCGACAAAGGCGATTTGGTCGCGGAAGCGATTTTCAAAATATGTCAGTTCGATGCGCGCACGGCTGTCTTTCCAGAAAAACTGTTCGACGCCCAGATCATAGTTGCGCGCGCGTTCCGGTCTGAGCGCCGGATTGCCCAAAAAGAATGGACTGGGGCTGAAAGCTTCAACCAGCGTCGGCGCTTTGATGCCGTGGCCGTAATTGGCCTTGTAACGCGTTGCGCCGATTACCGATTGCAGGTCGCGCGGTTGCACGACATACATCGCCGCGACTTTCGGCATGACTTTCGTGCCGAAGCCAACCGTACCGGTAAACGGCGCGGATTTCAGACTGGTCAACACGCCAGCGAACGAAGCAGGCAATTCGGCTTCGTTGTGTTCGACGCGCACACCCGCCGTCACAAACAAATTCGGCGCGAGCGCGACTTGATCCTGCAAAAACGCGCCCAGATTATTGCGCGACGAAGCGACGCGATTTTGTCCCGCAAAGCCGCTGTCAAACACGGCGCGTTCCTGTTCATAATCCAATCCCCCCGAAACGAAATGACCGCGCGGCAACACCAAATCGCTCTGATAACGCAGCCCGCGACGGCGCTGGTGGTTGTTGAACGCCGACACAAAATCGTTGAACGCAAATGCGGTGTCGGGCGGCGTATTGGGTTTGGTCAAATCCTGCGCCGCCGGATCAAAGCTGGAATAGCGGCTTTCGGAAAAGGCAAAGGTCAAACTTTGCCGCCAGAATTTGGTCGTTTGGTCTTCCAGACGAACGCCGGTCGTGATGCGCTTGCGGCGTGCGCGTTCGTCAGGATCGGGGAAATAGACTGCGGTTGCGCCCGGCACGCCCAAACCGGAACTGTCTTTGCGCGCGGTCAACCGTAATTGCGTGCGTTCGTTGAACCGATACCCCAGATTGCCGGTGCTGATGCGGTTTTGGTAATCGTCGTTGCGGTCGCGTCCATCTGTGCGCAAGTGCGTGTAACTGAGCGAGTAATCAAACGCTTTGTGTGCGCCAGAAACGCGGGCGAATTGCCGATTAAAGGCAAAGCTGCCACCTTCGGCGGAAAAATCCAGTTCCGGCGTCGAAGTCGTGCCGCGGTGCGTCACAACTTGCAAGACGCCTGTCATCGCATCTGATCCGTAAATGGCGCTTTGCGCGCCGCGCACCAATTCGACGCGCGCCAGGTTGTCTGTCGTCAAATCGGCAAAATCGAATGAGCCGCCCGCTTCATTGGCCGGAATGCCGTCAATCAGGACTTTGGTGTAATCCGATTCGCCGCCGCGCACAAACAGTGACGTCACGCCGCCGCGCCGCGAGGTTTGCATTGCCATCACGCCGGGTGACTGGCGCAACGCGTCAAACACATTCACGCGTTGTGAGCGCAACAACTCTGCCGCCGAAACAACAAATGCGCTGGCGGGCGTTTCGCCGGTGCGCGTTTCCGTGCGCGAAGCCGAAATGATGATGCTGTCTTCGATGGCGGCCAGCGTCAGCGGAATGATGATGCGGTTTTCTCGACCGGCATCCAGTTTCAACGGCTGCGCACCGCCAGGTTGCGTCAAACCGTCGGCTTCGACAGACACGGCATACTGTCCCGCCGCCAAGCCCAGCAAACTAAATTCGCCGCGTTCGTTGGTCGTGGTTTCGCGCACTGCCAGTTTGTTTTCTGCCAGCAACACAACGCGCGCACCGGCAATGGCTCTGCCGCGCGTATCGGTGATCAAACCGCGCAAGTTGGTCGCGCTTTGCGCCGAGACCAACAACTGCGACAACGACAGCAAAAGAGAAAGGATCAAAGTTTTGCGTACTGCGTTCATAACGATTCCTGTGTGATCAGACCTGGTTCGGATTAATGGGGCCGGTCAAGGTTTCTGTCAGCGTGTTTTAGCGGGGAAAAACAAACGAAACTCGTGGTTTGCCACTGTGTGGATGTTCGTCCACCAGCAGCGGCGTTTCAAACAAATCACTTAATGCGGCGGGCGTCATCACGTCTGGCGGTGCGCCGCAGGCCAGCAAGCGTCCTTGTTTTAGCAACGCCACGCGGTCGGCAAATTCCGCCGCGAGGTTGATTTCGTGTGTCACGACCAGCGCGCCCAAGCCGCGTTCGTGGGTCAGATTGCGCACCAAACTGAGCAATGAAACCTGATGCGCCACATCCGCGTTAGCCGTCGGTTCGTCCAACAACAACAACCGCGGTTGTTGCGCCAATGCGCGCGCCAGCACGACGCGTTGGCGTTCGCCCGAAGACAATTCATTAAACCGGCGGTCGGCAAATTCTGCGGCATCGGTATCGCGCAACGCCTGGCTGGCGATTTCAATATCCTGCGGCGCATCAAAGCCCAACGCGCTGGTGTGAGCAAAACGTCCGGTCAGCACATATTCCAATCCGCTGAGCGGAAACCGCACGTCGCCCGCTGGAGCAACCAGCGCAATGCGGCGCGCCAGTTCTCGACGCGCAAAGCGTGCGAGCGGTTGCCCGTCAAAGAGAACTTCGCCGCGGTGTGGCGACAACGCACCGTATGCCAGCCCCAGCAAGGTGGATTTGCCCGCGCCATTCGGCCCCAGCAACGCTACGATTTCGCCCCCCTTCACCGTGAGCGAGACGTCAGTCACCACTGGCCGCGTATATCCAAAATGAACCTGCCGTAATGCGAGCATTTTCCTTACCGGCTTTTTCGCAACAGATAGATAAACACTGGCGCACCGATCAGCGCGGTAATCGCGCCCGTGGGCAATTCGCGCGGCGACAATGCCGTGCGCGCCACCGTGTCAGAAAACAGCACCAGCAATGCGCCGCTCAACGCGCTGGCCGGAATCACCAAACGGTTGTCAGTGCCGGTTGCCAGGCGAACCAGATGCGGCGTCACCAACCCGACATAACCGATGGCTCCGCCCGCCGCCACGGCTGCGCCGGTCAACAGCGAAGCCGCCAGATACACCAGCCAGCGCACGCGCGCCGTTTCCACTCCCAGCGCAAAAGCGTCGCGTTCGCCGATCATCAACAAATTCAGGGCGCGCGCTTGCGTCAGCAACACAGCGGCTCCCCCCGCAACCGCCAGCAAAACAAAAAACAATCCTTCGCTGGTGCCGCTCGACAAATCGCCCAACAACCAAAGCGTGATGTTGCGCAGCTTCACGTTGTCGGCCAGGCTGGTCAGCAACACGATGACCGACGAAAGAAAGGTGGAAATGACGACGCCTGCCAATACCAGATGCGCCGGATCGCTTTCGCGGCGTCCCAGTCGGTAAACCGCCAACGTTGCGAGCGCGGCACCGGCAAAACTGCACAACGGGCGACCAAACGCCCACTCGCCAGCAAACAAAATGGCGACGATTGCGCCGACGGCGGCTCCGCCTGAAACGCCCAACACATACGGGTCTGCCAGCGGATTGCGCAACAACGCCTGAAACGCTGCGCCCGCCAACGCCAGTGCCGCGCCCACGCCCAGCGACAATCCAATGCGCGGCAACCGCAACCCGAAAACGATGACTTCCTGTTCGCGAGTCAACGGCGAAGACGCGGCTGTCAACTTTGCCAACAACGCCGCAGCAATTTGACTGACGGGAACCGGTTCGCTGCCGATGGCCAGCGCCGCCAGTGCTAACACAACAACCATCGCGCCAAGCGCAAGCAACACCACCGCCGTGCGCCGTTTGGTCAAATAACCGCGCAACGGCGCTGACAGCGAAACCGAAAGTTGTTGTTCACCAAGCATAAAGGTTCCCGAAAGCCGTCCGCTCACGGACTGGGCGGATGCAACGCCTGCGCCAGTTGTTCCAGCCCTTCGACAATGCGCGGGCCGGGCCGGTCAACCCAATCGGCATTGACGCGCGCAATGCGTTGGTTGCGTACCGCAGGCGTGGCGGCAAAATCGCGGCGCAAATCCGCTTCGCGCACCAATTCCGCGCCGTGACTTTCTGGCGCGAGAATGATTTCGGGCGCGCGCGCAATCACGGCTTCGCGCGAAAATTGCGGATAGTCCGTCGTCTCTTCCGCCGCAATCGAACGTCCGCCCGCCAGCGTAATCAAATCATTGATAAACGTGTTGCGCCCGGCGGTAATCAACGGCGCAGTCTGTAACACATACAGCACACTTGGTTTGGGCAATGCGCCGACACGCGTTTCGACAGCGCTCAGGCGGCGCGCCATTTCGTCGGCGAGTTCTATGGCAGCACGCTCGGCAGCGATGACTTCTCCCAGGGTGCGAATCGAAGCAATCACATCGCGCACCGTACGCGGGTTGGTGATGTAAACGGGAATTTGCAATTGATCGAGCTGACGCGTCAGCGTTTCTAACTGGCTGGATGTCGTGACCAAAACCAGATCAGGTTTCAAGGCGATGATGCGTTCCAGGTTCGGATGCAACGTATCGCCAATCTTCTCTTTGGTTTGGGCAGCGGCAGGGAAATCACAGTAACTGGTGACGCCGACCACGTGGTCACCCAATCCGACGGCAAACAGGATTTCGGTAATGTTTGGCGCTAAAGAGATGATGCGCTGGGGTTTGGCGACGACCGACACCGTGCGGCCCAATCCGTCGGTCAGCGTCCGGCGAGCGTTTTGCGGACTGACACCGGGACGCGCGCACGCGCTAACCAGCGCCAATGCCAACAAAATGCAGCCAAGCAGTTTAGAGTTTGCGGAATTCCGCCAGACAAACATGGGTTTTCCAGAAAACGAAAAGCCTCAGACGCGACCGAAGATTCGGAGCGTCTGAGGCTCGTCAATTTTTGAAAACGGCAAACCTCGCCGACAAGCAACAAGTTCGCTTGTCAGGCACGCCACGCTCTTTCAGCCGAAGAGTCATCAGCAATAACCTTCGGGCAGGTCTCCTGGCTTAGCTTTGCGGCGATGCAGCCTTCTCGCGCGCGGCGGCGCAATGGCACGTAGCATCAATCGCGGTTACGACAAGCCTCACAGTGGCGGTGACCGCGCGGGATTTTCACCCGCTTCCCTATTCTCCCGCCATCATAGCGGCGGGCACCCAAAGGCAAATAAAAATCAAGGAACTGTCCTGCACAAGGTTGTCACCCTAGCACCGGCGCGCGCACTCAGTCAATCAATCAGCCTTGACTTGTCTGCTGCACAAGAAAAAAAGCCTTGAGCCGCACCGCGCAAACAGTGTAAAAAGCAGAGTCCCCGCAAGACACCTTCGACAGATGAGCGATTGTTACGGACCAGGAAAAGAGAAAGGGAACGAAGTAAAAGAGAAAAGGACGGTCCGCTCGCTCCATCGCCAGGCTAACTCCATCCCCTCCGATTCCCCTCATCAGCTCTGCTAAAGAGTGCATGACCTAATATGTTTTTGAAAGGGAAACTTCCTCGTGGCTAACAATAAACAGATACTGCTGGAAAAAATTGCTTCGCGCGACGCCCGCGTAGGCGTCATCGGGCTGGGTTATGTCGGCTTGCCGTTGGTCGTTGAATTCGCGCACAGTGGCTTTCTTTCGACGGGTTTCGAAGTGGATGCGCGTAAAGCGGATGCACTCAATCACGGTGAATCCTACATTCCGGACGTTCCCACCGATCAGGTAAAAGAACTGGTTGCCGCACAGAAGCTGCGCGCCACCACCGATTTCGGCGAACTGAAAGATCAGGACATCATTATCATTTGCGTGCCGACGCCGTTGCGCAAAACCAAAGACCCGGATGTGTCCTACATCCTTGCCGCTTCCGAAAAAATTCAGGCGACGTTGCGTTCGGGACAATTGATCATCCTCGAATCCACCACCTATCCCGGCACGACCGATGAAGTTCTCAAGCCGATTTTTGACGAAACCGGTTTGAAACTCGACGAAGATTACTTCCTGGCCTTTTCGCCCGAACGCGTGGACCCGGGCAATGAAAAATTCAACACCAAAAACATCACCAAAGTTGTCGGTGGCGTAACCGGCGTCAGCGCCGACGTCGCCGCTGCCACTTATGGCGCGATTGTGGACAACGTTCACCCGGTCAGTTCGGCGCGCGTCGCCGAATGCTGCAAACTGTTGGAAAACACCTTTCGCGCGGTGAACATCGGCCTGGTCAACGAATTGGCGCAACTGTGCGACACGCTGGGCATTGATACCTGGGAAGTGATCGCCGCAGCAGCAACCAAGCCTTTTGGCTTTATGCCGTTCTATCCCGGCCCGGGCATCGGCGGCCATTGCATTCCGCTCGATCCGCACTATTTGTCGTGGAAAGCCCGCATGCACGGATTTGAAGCCCGCTTCATTTCACTGGCCGAAGAGGTCAATTCGCGCATGCCCAATCACGTCGTCGAGCTCGTCACGCGCGGTCTGAACCAACACCGCAAACCGGTCAACGGTTCGAAAATCCTGGTGATGGGTGTTGCGTACAAACGCGACATTGACGACATGCGCGAAAGCCCGGCGCTGGGCATTATCGAAAACCTGCAAAAGCTGGGCGCAGAGGTCAATTTCCACGATCCGTATGTGTCGGAAATTCACCTGGAAGGCAGCGGCGAACATATGCAGGGCATTCCGCTGAGCAATGAAGTCGTCACCGGCGCAGATTGCGTCGTGATCGTCACCGATCACCGAAATATTGATTACGGTTGGCTGGCGGAACACGCGCCACTCGTCGTGGATACGCGCAACACCACGCGCCACCTGCGCGATGAACGCTTCACCGACAAAATCATCCGGTTGTAAATCTGGACCATCGTATCCGTTGACGCAACAGCGTGGTACGACCGCTAAAAAAGCCTCCGCTCGGCCTTTCCTTTTCGCCGGACGGAGGCTTTTCCTGTTTCAAGTCGCATAAGGGAAACCAAAATACGGACAGTCATGTTCGCGGTCGCCATCCCAGCCATGCATTCCCGGACCCATCACGCAGGTTGATCCCGCTCTGAAAAGCCTTCATTAGTCGTCAGCCGCACGGTTGCGCTATGATGTGTGGCCGAGATGAAAAAAACATTTTTATACGCACTTGCCTTCATCGCGCTTGGGTTGGGGTCAGGTTCACTAGGCCCGACGTTGCCGACCCTGGCGGCGCAAACCCATGCCGAAATGCACCAGATCAGCAATGTGTTTTTGGCGCGTTCGTTCGGCACCATGTTGGGCGCGTGGTGGGTGGGGCGCTGGTACGACCGTGTCGCCGGACATCCGTTGCTGGCGTTGTCGTTGCTGGCTTCGGCAGTTGCGTTGGCGTTGTTTCCCGCGATGTCTTTGTTATGGATGCTCTTGGCGCTCTCGCTATTTTTCGGCTTGGCGTCGGCCTCTATCAACGTGGGCGGCAATGCGCTGATTGTGCAAGTCCACGGCGAACGCGTGCGCCCATTTATGAGCACGCTACATTTCGCGTTTGGGTTGGGCGGCTGTTTAGCGCCGCTTCTGTTTGCCAAGCTGGTCACGCGCGCTGACGCCACGCAATTGCTTTATTGGACGTTGGCGCTGGCAACGCTGCCCGTGGTCGCCCTGACGATTTTTGCGCGCAGCCCGCAAGTTCAGGCGCGGCAGGAAAAAACGGCGCTGGCGCCATTGCCCATCGCGACGCTGGCGCTCTTTGCCCTCTACTTTTTTCTGGAGGTCGGCGCCGAAGCCAGTGTGATGGGCTGGTATTACACCTATGCCAGCAATCGTGGCGCAGACAAACAAACCGCCAGCTATCTCAATTCCGGCTTCTGGGCCGCCTTCACGCTCGGGCGATTGGCGACCATCTGGACCAGTACCCGTTTCAAAGCGATTCATCTCGTGCTGGTGCATCTTTGCCTGACATTGCTGGTCGCGATTTCACTGCTTTTGCTGCCCGCTTCGCCAATGACGCTTTGGCTCGGCGCAATCGGCCTGGGTTTGTTTGTCGCCCCCGTATTCCCCAGCACGTTTGGATTTGCACAACAGATTCTGGGCTTATCAGGCAAAGTCACCGGCATCTTTCTGGTTGGTTCGTCAGCAGGCGGTATGTTCTGGCCCTGGCTGATCGGCCAATTTTTCGCCGCGCAAGGCCCGCAGATTCTGCCCTGGATCGCGGTCTTTGACCTGACTGCCGCGCTTGCTGTGATCCTCTATCTGGTGTCGCACACAAACACACGGAAGGAAACGCACACCAAAGCAATGCCTTTGCTGGCAAATGCCGATTAAAACCAAACGTGTGGCTGAAACCTGGGGCGCGGGTTAATGCCTGTACCATAGCCTCACACAACCGACACAATCTTTCCCTTGCGCCCGCCCGCAAAGATTCATTTTGTGCGCAGTGACAATTCGCTTGCCCTGCGCAGGGATCAGAGTAGAATCGCTCTTTGATTGATGACCGGCCGATGACCGGTGCCCCTCGCCTCGAAAATTCCCCGAAACCCTACACGGTCTTTTGATTCGCTAGATTCGCTATGGACTATTTGATGCTCAGAACCTTTGATCACACCGGGTTTTACGAAACGCGGTTGATCTTGCTGGTGATCGGTCTTGCGGTGGCTGGTTACTTTTTCTATTACAAACGCGACCGGCGTTTTCTCATCCTGTTTGCCAGCGGCGCATTGTTTCAGACGGTCATGGAATATGCGCTGCAAACACAGGGACAACGCGGCGCGGATTATCACGTGATGATTTTCGGCACTCGGTTGCCGGCGTTCATCGCCCCGCTCTTTCAAGGCGTAACCGAAGGCGGCATTTTCGCCGTGTTTGCATTTTGGTTTGCGGATTTGCGCATGGCCCGTCCGAAGATGAAAGAACGCTGGCCGTTTTATGCGCTGTGCGCGGTGGTGTTGGGATTGTCAGTCGTGGCAGGCGTTGCCGCACGCAATCAAGCTGTGACGTCTGTGCGTCCGATGTCCAACTCGGTTTCGATCTTGTTGGTGTCGGCGATCATCTTCATTTCACTGGCGATTGCCTGGCAAAAAGACGATCTTTCCACGCTGGCCAATTTTTACGGCGGTTTGTTGCTCTTCAGCTTTTTGACCTATGAACCGCTGCATATTTTGGGCGCACGCTACATCGCGGCGGATGTCGGCGGCCAAGCCGTGCAAGCCTCATTCCCCGCGCAAATCCTGATGATGTTCCTCTCGCACGTGTTTGAATCAGCGGGCGGCAAATTGCATTACTTCATGCTGCCGTTTTTGTTGGGCTGGGTGCGCTTGCGCGAGCGCAACGACGGAAAAGGTCGTGAACGCTATTCGACACAACACCTGCAAGATTTGGCCACACGCGGCTGGCGCAAGAAGTCAAAATTCACGCGCGAATAAGCAAGCATTCGGGAGAGCGCATTTGCCGCTCAAATGCGCTCTCCCCGAAAAACTTCCTCGCCTAGCTTCTCACCTTTGCCATCACGTCGCGAATGAACTTCAGATTGACCGTCATGTCATTTTCGACCGAACCGGTTGGCGCGACGCATTCCAAATGCGCCCATTGGTTATAGCCGATGTCTGACAGCGCGTTTACCACCGCCGGGAAATCAATCTTGCCCTGCCCCATAAAACTGGGATTGTCTTTCAGGTGCACTTCGCAAATGCGTTCCCGCCCCAACCAGCGCAACTCCTCAATGATGTTGAATCCATTAAGCGTCGAATTGCCTACGTCGTAATAGGTCAATACCGCTTTTGATTTTGCCCGCTCCATGATGCGCACGTTGTCACGCGCAGAAATGGTGTCTTCCAGTCCCAAAATCACACCCGCTTTTTCTGCCGCAGGCGCAAGCTCGCGCAAGGCATCGCCCGTGTAATCCATCTCTGCCGTCGTTTGTAACGCCCATTTGCCAAAAAACGGCAACAGGATGACTTTGATGCCCATCGCTTTGGCAATCGGAATTGCTTCGGCAACCCAGCGCTGCCCCAACGGATCAGATTTCAATCCGTTGACGTGCAAAATGTCCAAACAGAGCGACGCCAGCGGAAAGTTCAATCGCCTGGCTTCGGTCAAAAACGCGTCTTGCAACGCAGCGTCTTTCAATTCCATCTTGCGGCCAATGCTGATTTGTACCCCATCAAACCCAAGCTGTTTGGCCAACGCGACCGATTTGGGGTTGGCCGTCAATTTCAGATTCCAATCCGTGACTCCGACCTTGAACTTCACAGTTTTGCGCGGAACAGCGGCAAGCAACGGATTCGCCGCAACTGTCGCAGCCACGCCCAGTTGCAAAAAATGGCGACGCGAGATCGTCATAGAAACCTCCTGTGGTAGGGAAAACAAATTGCAGGTCTTTCGCAGGTCAGTCTCTGCCCGGCGCACACGACTGTCAATGCCTGGACCGGTGAGAAACATTCGGCGAGAAGCGGCTGCCAGTTCTTGTAACGAAGGCGCAATTTTTTGTTTTACGCCGCCAGGTTATCTGTTAGCTTCTCGCCACGAGGGATACCGCCATGAATGAAAAACAAACCTTTACGTTGACAGTGAACGGCAATCAACACCAGGTCAGCGTTGATCCGCAAACCAACCTGATGGACGTGCTGCGCGACGAACTGCATTTGACCGGCACGAAAGACGGCTGCGGCACGGGACATTGCGGCAGCTGCATGGTCATCCGCGATGGTGAAGCCGTGCGCTCCTGTCTGGTTCTGATGAAACGCGCGGACGGCGCAACCTTGCGCACCATTGAAGGCGTGGCCAACGGCGAACTGCATCCCGTCCAGCAGGCCTACATCGAACAGGGCGCGACGCAGTGCGGTTTTTGCACGCCGGGCTTTGTGATGGCGACGATTGCGTTGCTCGAAAAAAATCCGAACCCGACACTCGACGAAATTCATGACGGTCACAAATGGAATATCTGCCGCTGCACAGGCCACAACGCCATCATCCGCGCTGTGCAACAAGCCGCCGGTCAGGAAGTTCCGCCGCTGCCCGCTGTCAAACAACCGCTCCACGCCATCAGCCAACCGTTGCCGCGTCCCGACGCCGTTGAAAAAGTCACCGGCAAAGGCATTTACGCGGACGATTTGTATGTTGACGGGATGTTGCACGCACGTGCATTGCGCAGCGCACAGCCGCATGCGCGTTTGCTGAATGTGGACACCAGCAAAGCCAAGGCCTTGCCCGGCGTGGTTGCTGTGCTGACTGCTGCGGACATTCCCGGTCGCAAAGATTGCGGCGTTCACGAAGTGGATTGGCCCGTGCTGTGTTACGACAAAGTGCGTTACGTCGGCGATGCCATCGCGTTAGTTGTTGCTGAAACTGAATCCATCGCCGCCGAAGCGTTGAAGTTGATCGAAATCGCCTACGAGCCGCTGCCCGTCGTCACCGGCCCGAAAGAAGCTGCGTTGCCGGACGCGCCGATTCTGCACGCGCAGGTTCCCAATCACGATCCCAAAGAACACGGCAATTGCCTGAAGCATTACCATCTGGAAAACGGCGACATTGCCAAAGGCTTTGCCGAAGCCGATGTCATCATCCAGCGCGAATACAGCACGCAAACCGTCGAACACGCCTTCATCGAACCCGAAGCCGGATTGGCTGTGCCGGATCCGACCGGCAGAATCACTGTGTATTGCGGCGGACAAATCCCTTTTGGCGACCGCGCGCAAATCGCCGCGAGTTTGAATCTGCCCGAAGACCAAATCCGCGTCATCAATTGTCTGATTGGCGGAGCCTTCGGCGGCAAGGAAGACGTTTCCGTGCAGATTCACGCGGCGCTGGCGGCTTACGTCACCAAACGCCCGGTCAAAATGGTGCTCAGCCGCAAAGAGTCTTTGATGGTTCATCCCAAACGCCACGCCACACGCATCAAGATGAAAACCGGCGCGCGCAAAGACGGCAAGATCACCGCGCACGAAGCTGAAATCTGGGGCGATGGCGGCGCATATGCCAGTTTGAGCAGCCACGTCATGCTGCGCGCCACCACGCACGCCGCCGGAGCTTACGAAGTCAAAAACGTCAAGGTAGACACCTTTGCGATGTACACGAACAACGTGCCTTCGGGCGCGTTTCGCGGTTTCGGCGTGACGCAAAGCGCCTTTGCGATGGAAAGCCAGATGGATCAACTGGCCGAAGCCCTGGGA
>JAEUQO010000132.1 GCA_016789605.1 Acidobacteriota bacterium | reverse complement strand
TGCGCCCGGTGATTCTGGATGATTTTGGGTTGGAAGCGGCGCTGCGTTGGCTGGCCGACCGGTTTCAGGAACGCACGCGGCTGGAAGTAGAATTTCGCGCCAATGCGCCGGGCCGGTTTGCCGATGAAATCGAAACACATCTGTTTCGCATCACACAGGAAGCGCTGACCAACGTCGCGCGGCATGCGGGCGCAACACGCGTTTGGATACAATTGGAACATCAGACAGACAGATTGATGCTGACCATTGGCGACAACGGCGGCGGCATTCAAACCAACGGAAAGCGTTCGCCGAGTCTGGGCTTGGTGGGCATGCGCGCGCGCGCAGAGCAATTGGGCGGCAGTTTCAATTTGTACAACAAGCCTGCGGGCGGCGTTTTGCTGCAAGTGATCGCGCCCGTGCGTGTGCCCGAAGAGGGATTGTCACTGCCGGAATAGGGATTGTCACCATAGGAAGTATGCCTGAGAAAACGACACGCATTTTACTGGCCGATGATCATTTGGTCGTCCGCCGTGGATTTGGCCTGATTCTTTCAGCGCAACCCGGTTGGAAAATTGTCGGCGAAGCTGCCAACGGTCGCGAAGCCGTCGAATTGACCGAGCGGTTGCAACCGGATTTGGTCGTGATGGATGTTTCGATGCCCGAGCTGAACGGCATCGAAGCCACGCGCCGCATTGCCGAATTTGCGCCGCGTTGCCGTATTCTGGCGCTCAGCATGCACCGCGATGCTGTGTATGTGCGCGAAATTCTGCGCGCCGGAGCGCACGGCTATTTGCTCAAAGACGCTTCGGATCAGGATTTGGTGGACGCCGTGCGCGCTGTTTCACAGGGACAGGGCTATCTCAGTCCGGCGGTGTCTGACGCCGTGCTTTCTGATTACCGCAAACACGTCACCGATCCGATTGATTTGCTGACCAGCCGCGAACGCGAAGTTCTGCAACTCATCGCCGAAGGCAAAACCAACAAGGAAATCGCCCAGGATTTGCACCTGAGCGTTTACACCGTTGATTCGCATCGCGGACGAATTATGGAAAAGTTGAATTTACACAGCGCGGGCGAATTGATCCGCTTTGCCATTCGCAATGGCTTGATTCAGTAAACTTAGTGCTCTTGCGCGTCGAGGGCGCGTTTCAATCGCTCACGCGCTTCAGGAGAGAGGCGAGGCAGAGAGGCGTCTTCGCTGGAGGTGGCGATTTTGAGCGCGGCTTCGCGCAACAGCCACAGTTGTTTTTGATAGCGTACGCACATCAGGCAAACGACCAGATGCAATTTGACCTGCACCCATTGTCGCCAGGACAAAGGGCGTTCCATTGCTTGTGACATCAGCGGCGCGACCTGTTTGCAATGCGGCAGCTTGCGCGCCAGGGCAAACACCAGCGCTGCTTTCCAGCCTTGCGGATTCTGTGCAACCCAGGCGCCGGTCTTTTCCGCCAGCCAGGTGAGAAGTTTCATTTCCATGCTTGCTACAGCAATTCGTTCTATGTCGTTCAGTGCGGTTGACGAAACCAGCGCGTTTCGATGCACAATCGCAACTGAGCGCGGGCGCGATGCAACAGCACCCACAAGTTAGTCGGCGAAACCTGCAAGACCTTACAGATTTCCTCGCTGCTCAATTCTTCCAGTTCGCGCAAGGTGAATGCCGCGGCCATACGTTCCGGCAACGAAGACAAACAACGCGCCAACGCCTGACGAAACTCTGTCTGTTCCAATGTCAGGGCGGGATTGTCGCCCCAATCGAGCGGGCCGCGTTGCGCGTCGAAATGATCAATCCAGTCGCCGTCGTGCATAAACACATCGTCCGGTTCCGACGGCAAACCATCCAGTGAATCGAATACGGCAAGTTTGCTGCGACGGCGAAAATGGTCTGTGATTTTGTGTTTGAGGATGCTGACCAGCCAGGTGCGTTCAGACGATTGGCCGCCGAATCGCGCATAAGACTGCAAACCGGCGAGCAGCGTTTCCTGCACGACTTCTTCGGCGGCGGCTTCGTCACGCAAACGCAACAACGCGTAACGGAACAGATAATCGCCGTGCAGGTCAACCCAGGTTTCCGGGCCGCGTTCTTGAGACGGGACGGTCATCAGCAGTGGGGATTGCGAAACGGCGTGCAGGAGCGCTGCACGCCGTTTGGGGTTATTTGCCGGCCAGTTTCACGCGCAACACGTTGGTGTTGGCCGTGATGTATAGCGTCGCGCCATCATCGCCAAATGCGACGTTGGCCGTGGGCACGCCGGTATCAAACGTGCCCAGGTGTTTGCCTTCCGGTGAAAACACGTGCACGCCGCCCGGACCCGTCGCAAACAGATTGCCTGCTTTGTCCACTTTCAAACCGTCAGGCAACCCGGGTTTGCCCGCTTTGGCCCACGCCGTTCCGTCAAAAAAGACTTTGCCATTGGTCAAGGTGCCGTCGGGTTTGACGTCATATGCCATCCAGATGGCTTTGTCAGGATCAGACGAAGCGACATACAGCTTCTTTTCGTCCGGCGAAAATGCGATGCCGTTGGGCCGCGTGATTTCCTTGGTCAACAGGGTGACTTTGCCGTCTTTGCCCAGGCGATAGACGCCGCAAAAATCCAATTCGCGCGCCGGGTCTTCCGCGCCTTTGGGCAAGCCATAAATCGGATCGGTGAAATACAAATCGCCGTTGGATTTGAATGTCAGGTCATTCGGGCTGTTGAACCGTTTGCCGTTGTATTTGTCAGCCAGCACAGTGCGTTTTTTGCCGCCGTCTTCCAATCGCACGACAACGCGGTCACCGTGGGCGCAAGCGACCAGACGGCCTTCGGCATCATAGGTCAAACCGTTGGTGCCGGGTTCTTTGCCGGTGAATGCGTCTTTGCCGGTGTAACCAGACGGCTGTATAAAAATGCTCGGCTCTTTTCCTTCCTGCCACTGGTAAATGGCGTTGTTGGGAATGTCGGAAAACAGCAAATATTTGTCTTTGGCATTCCAGACCGGGCCTTCCGTCCATTTGTGCCCGCCAGAGAGTTTGGTGACGGTGCCATCGGTCGGCACTTCTTCTTTGGTGGCGATCAGTTTATCGAATGCCGGATCGAGCCGTACGATTTTGAGCAAGGGCGCGCTGGCTGTCGCCGCCGGACTGGCTGCCGCAGCGGGCTTGCTTTCGCTGGCGGGCGCAGATTTTTCCGCGCTCGGCGAACAGGCGACCAAAGTCAGTCCCGCTGCCAACGCGACAACGGAACACGCGAATCGTTTCGTCATTGAGATTTCTCCTGGGAAGTAATTGATGAACAGAGCTTCGTGACCCGTGACGCGGCATACCATACGAGCAAGCCGCCGCAGAGTCAATTTTGCGAGACGCGGAATCGGGCGCAATTGCAATCGAGTGCGCGCGCTTTGACGTGGCTGGGCGAGATGCGCGGCGGCGGTTTTGGCTGCGGCAGTGACGATGTCACGGCAAGAAGGGAAGTGGATTTGTCCACGAAGACACACAATAAAGAGCACGACGGAGAGGCTGACCTTGGTGCGGTTTCTGTGTGTCTTCGTGGGGAAAAATCGGTCTGATTGACTGCTCGTTATTGTTTGGCCATCAGCACAGGTCTGACGCCGGGAATGTTTAGCCGCATGCGATAGAGACCGCTGCGCGCACACAGATAGAGGGTTTTGCCGTCATCGTCACCCCAGGCCATGTTGTGTATGTGTTTGGGGGCGACGATTGTGCCCAGATGCTTGCCCGCCGCCGACAACACCCACAATCCGCCCGGGCCGCTGACATACAGATTGCCCGCTTGATCCACTTTGATGCCGTCAATGGCGTCTTCGCCGGGGGCGCTGGTCATATCGAAAAAGACCTGCCCGTTTTGCACCGTGCCGTCAGCATTCACTTCGTAACGCATGACGACTTTCTTTTTCTCATCCCAGTTGCCGACGTAAAGGTATTTCTCATCCGGTGAAAACGCGATGCCGTTGGGGCCGCTCAGTTCTTTGGTCAGCAATTGCAATTTGCCCTGGCGCAGCGAATACACGCCGCTGAACGGCAACTCCTTACGCGGATCAGCGCCAAATTTCGGCAAACCAAACGGCGGATCGGTAAAGAACAACACGCCGTCTGACCGGTAAACCAGATCGTTGGGACTGTTCAGGCGTTTGCCTTCGTATTTGTCGGCCAGCACGGTATCGCCGCCATATTTGCCCACCAGAATCACGCGGCGGTTGCCGTGTTGGTTAATGGCCAGTTGCCCGTGACTGTCCAGCGTTAAACCGTTCGAGCCGGGCTGACCGTATGCGGCGATGTCAGCGCCGCTGTATCCGCTTTGCGCGCGATAGAGTTCCAGCTTGCCGGGGTCGTTTCCGTTCGGCGTGTATTTCCAGATGACGTTGCTGTTCGGATCACTGAAAAGCAGATATTTGCCCTCAGGCGACCAGATGGGGCCTTCGGTAAATTTGAAGCCTTCGGCGAGTTTGAAGATTTTCGGATTGGGGCCGACGATTGTTTCGATGGCGTCAGCGTCGTGCTTGATGATGTGCACGTTGACTTCGCTGGGCGTCACGGCAAACGGGCCAGGCGTTTCCGTGCGGTAAAACTCCAGACGGGCTTCGCGCACCCAGATAAAATTCGTCGGCGGATTCGAAATTGGCCCGTTGATGCCAAACACCGCCAGTTGAATTTGCTGCCCCGGTTGCACATCGCGCCCGATCACCAGCCGGTTGGGCGCATTCCAGCCCGCCACCACCGAACCGCCCATCTGGCCCAAGCGCCGCGACAATTCACCATCCACCCAGACTTCGGCGTAATCGTCCAGCGCCGTTTGAAAGACGATGGTTGCGCCTTTGGTGGCAAATTCGCCGACGCGCTCAGGCACCGTCAGTTTAAGGCGATACCAGTTGAAACACAGGCGTCCGGTGGCGCGGCGTTCTGTCAGCGAAGTCGCCGCGATGGCCGCCCAGCGGCTGTCGTCGAAATCTGCGCCGCCGGCTTTGGGTTCGTAATCGTAGGTTTTGATTGCTTTGCCGGTCGGCTGTTGATCCGCGCCCGGCGCTTTGAAATCCACTTCGATGATGCGCGTATCGCTGTAACGCCACTGGCCATTGACCAGTTTGACGCCTGCTTCGGTGGCGAGATCAAGCACCGCGGCGGGGGGGCCGGTTGGCGCAGCTTCTTGCGCTTGCGCCAGTGCCGCCAGCACGCCGATGAGTAAGGCCGTGAGCGCACCCAGACGTTTCTTGCGATGAATATTCATTTCCTTCTCCTATGACTGACCCGCTGAGCGAAAAGATCAACGGGCTTTGACGACGTAATAATTCAGCGGGCCGGGAACTTCCTTGAACCAGTGTGGCGTGCCTGCCGGAACGATGATCACATCGCCTTTGCTGATGGTGCGGGTTTCGCCGCCTTTGACCTCGCTGCCGCGAATTTCGCCGGGCGCAACGGTTTTGCCGCCGATGATTTCGCCGCCGGTGACCAGTGTTGCCGTGCCTTCGAGCACGTAAATGATGTCAGCGTCTTTCTCGTGTACTTCGACCTGACCGGCTTGGTCGCGGTGGCTGGCGTGCACCATGTATTTGTCGCTGTTGTCAAAAAGCACTGCGCCTTTGGCAAACGCCGCGCTGACTTTTTCGCTGGCGAAATAACTGACCGCAGCGCGCCCGGCTTCGGGATTGGTCAAGGCATGGGCGGCGGCAATGGCAAGCTCTTCGTCTTGTTGTGCGCTGGCTGCGCCGCTGACACCGACGCCGCCGACAACCTGACCGTCAAGCACAATCGGGATGCCGCCTTGCAATGGCGTAAAGAGCGAATCGGGCAGCGCCGTCATTGCGGTGCGTCCGTTTTTGATAATGTCTTCAAAAACCTTGGTCGGTTTTTTGAACAGCACCGACGTGCGCGCTTTGCCGATGGAAATCGTGGCGCCTGCGGCAAAGGTGCCGTCCAGGCGTTCCAGCGCCATCAAATTGCCGCCATCGTCCACCACGGCAATCACACCGCCCGGCGCATTCAGCCGTTTCGCTTCGGATTTGGCAGCGTCAATCGCTTTTTTCGCGCCATCGAGCGTCAAGGTTTTCTTTTCGCTGATTTGGGCTTGCGCCAGCGCGGTCAACGCCAACAGCGCAAACGCCAGCGATGCCAGTTTCGTCAGTTTCATGCGGTTCTCTCTCTCCCTCTCGAATTGGTGAGCGTTGGTCTGGTTGGCCACAGAGACACGGAGGCGCAGAGGCACAATGGATACAGGTGATGAGTCACCTTATCTCTTTAAGTTTTTCTCTGTGTCTCTGTGTCTCTGTGGCCGATCGTTGCCTTGTTCTTGGCTGTTGGCTAATTGGGGTACGCCCGCAAACTCACGAGCGTACCCGGAAGCCTTATTGATGCATTGCCATCGCGTTTTGCGGTGTGATTGTGATGCGGAAGAGCTGACCGTTCTTGCTGAAAAACGTCGAACTCTTGGCCGGATGCACTTTGCCGTTTTCTGCTTCGCCTTGATTGGGGTCTTTTTGGCGCGGGCCCTGGTTCGCGCCCAGTCCCGGTTCTTCGTCTTTTTCGGTGCCTGCGTCAAACAACATGAAGTCGTTGGTAATGTCGCCGCTCAGCGGTTTGCCGTTGACGAACAAGTCAATGCCCTGACGTTTCGGCGCATAAAACCAATCGTTGGATTGACCGAACATCGTCACCAGCGACAACCGCATGCCGGGTTTGGCCGTGAAGCTGAATTCATACGCGCCGCCGGGGCCAATCGGAGCCGGGCCGTTTGCGCCCGCAGGTGTGTTGAATACGCCGTGATGCATCACGTCGTGCTGACGGCTTTCCAGCGTTTGCGCAAGCACGGCGGGATTGCCGGATTCCGCCAGCTCTTCCAAACCGCCGTTGGCCACAACGCCTTCGCGAAACAAACGAACTTCGCGCTGGTGCAGCACCCACAGTCCCGGCGACAGGGCAAACGGCCATTTCGTGCCGTCTGAAGCGGTTTGTCCGTTGGCGTCAGAGATGTTTTCGACCCGCACGGTGAATTTCACGTCCTTGCCCATTTTGTCCTGGGCGAACGAAGACGCCGTAAACAGACTCAACAATGCCGAAGCCATCAAACTCAGAAACAATTTGCTTTTCATAGGTGGTTAATCTCCCTCCAAGTCAGTTGTGTTAGATCGAGTTTCACTTTGCTTTGCGGATTGGCCACAGAGTCACGGAGACTCAGAGAAATACTTAGAAACCTCTGTGGCTCCGTGCCTTTGTGGCACCCCCGTATGCCAAATGAAATTTGATCGAGTTCAAGACAGCGCGCGAGGCTGTCTGTGTGGTTGCAAGTTGACTGCACGCGCCGAAGTTACAGCGCCGAAATTACAGTGAAAGATGCAGCGTTGGTGGTTGTGATGGTGCAGCTTGGCGCACAGCACGTTGCTGATGCCTTGCCGCCGCAAATACGCTTCTGCCGCGAGCAACATTCCCAACGGCGGAGCGGTGAAATAAATCCAGAGCGAATGCCAGAGCTGCGCGGCGACGGCTGAACCAAATGTCCGCGCCGGGTTCAGGCTCATGCCGGAAAGCGGCGCTTCCAGGCTGATGTAGGTTGCGACCAGACACGCGCAAAACACGCCTGTGTAACGGGCGATGGACATACGGTTTGAGGCGTGCAGGATGACCGACATCAGCACAAAGGTAAGCAGCGTTTCTGCCGCAAAGGCGGCCAGCGGTCCGTTTGCGCCGGGTTGGGTGGCGACAAAATTCACCGCCGGGTGGCCGAGCGCCGCGCCAAGCAGCAACGTCGCGAGCAACGCGCCCGCAACGCCGCCCAGAAATTGAAAGAGCATATAAAAGAAAGCATCAGTCGCTGCGATTTTGCCGAGCCGGAAGAACGTCAAGGTGACTGCCGGATTGATGTGCGCGCCGGAGCGTTGGCCCCACGGCGAATAGACAATCGTGATGGCAGTCAGCCCCATCGCCATTCCCATCAGCACGCGTCGCACGAATGAATCCGCGAGGCTTTGCCGCACGGGCGAGTCCGGATGTTCAAGCAACACACCAAAGGCGCAGGCCGAGAGCATAAAGAAACCCAAGCCTGCGGCTTCGATCAGATATTCCGGCCAGTGTTGTTTGAACGTGTCTTTCATCGTTGCGCTCATTGTTGCGTCTGTTGTTGGGCGCGGCGTTCGTATTCGTTGCCTGGGCAGAGTTCGGGAATGACCAAACTGCCTGACAGCGTGATTTCGTAGCCGAACAGTTCGGTTTCGTCTGCGCGCGCGACGCTGATCAAACCAAACACTTCCATCCTGGCTTCGCCAGTCGCGGCTGGTTCCTTGCTGCCTTTGGTGCCTTTGCTGCCTTTGCTGCTTGCTGGACTCAAACCTCTCATTGCATTTCCTTCTTGGTGTCGTTAATGCGGTTGCGTCGCCGTCGTTTGCTTGCATGGGCTTGCGCAATCGCCGTTGTTTTTCTTCGCGTTTGTAATCCGAGGGAAGGGGACGAATATTCCGCGCAAATACGAAAATAATGTTGTTTCGCGTGCGGGAATAAATCTGCCAAAGAAGGTCATATATGGTCGGCGACACGCCCTGGTTATTTGACCTGTGTTTGTCATGGGCTGGAATGCAACGGCGTGCTCGCGGCTTTGGCGGCAATTGGCAGGGGCGCGGGCAGCGACTATACTCCGCGCGACGTTGCATCTGCCGTAAGCCTGAAATCTGACAACGAACAGAATTCACGCTCACGAGGAGGCTCTATGTTGGTGGAAACCCCGGTTCTACGCGACGCGCAAGATTACCCTCGCTTTCGGGGGAGTTTGCCCGGCGCGGCGGTTCAGGAAGGGAAGTACATCATTCGATTCGCACAAACCCGTGCGGAATTGGATGCGGTGTTGAAGTTGCGCTTTGAGGTCTTCAATCTGGAATTGGGCGAAGGGCTGGCATCGTCATACGCCACCGGACGCGATCTGGATGAGTACGACCTTGGTTGCCATCATTTGATGGTTTGTCTGGCGGAAACCGACGACGTCGTCGGCACGTACCGTTTGCAAACCGGCGCGATGGCGGCAGCAGGCAAAGGCTTCTATTCCGCAACAGAGTTTGCTCTATCGTCGCTACCGTTAGAGGTGCTGGAAGATTCCATCGAACTCGGGCGGGCTTGTATTGCTGAAGCACATCGCAACACGCAGGTGTTGTTTTTATTGTGGAAAGGCCTGGCTTCGTATATCGCACACAACCAGAAGCGCTATTTATTTGGTTGTTGTTCGTTGACCAGTCAGGACGTGCGCGAAGGCAAATTGATGATGGATTTGCTCGCACGCGAAGGTCATTTGCATGCGCAATATGACGTGTTTCCGCAACCGGAATTCGCCTGCTATGCGCCTGGGTTCACCGTGCGCGAGTCGTTTCCGGTGAAATTGCCCAAGCTGTTTCGCACGTATTTGCGCTTCGGCGCAAAGGTGTGTGGGCCGCCTGCCATTGATCGCGCGTTCCAGACGATAGATTTTCTCGTGCTCTTCGACGTATTCACCATGGACCGGCAGACGCAACGGAGGTTTTTCGGGGTATGAGGTGATGAACTGAGATGAGCTGGTTGCGCGCCGTTTACCGCGCTGTGGCGTTATGTCTGGCATCGGCTTTTTGGTACCTGTTGTGGGTGCCGGGGAAGCTATTGCTTGCGCCCAAGCCTGCGGCCAGATTGCGCTGGCGACAATTCATCTTGCGCCACTGGGCGCGCGCGCTCGCGCGTTCTTTCGGAATGCGGCTCACCGTGCGCGGCACTCCGCCGCAACCGCCGTTTTTTCTGGTGGCGAATCATCTCAGTTACATGGATATCGTTGCGTTTTCTTCCTGTTTGAATTGCGTCTTTGTTTCGCGTCACGACCTGGCGCATTGGCCGGGGATTGGTTTGCTGGCTAGAAGCGTAGGCACGATCTTTCTCGATCGTCGGCGGTTGCAAGACATTCCGCGCGTGATTGGGTTGATCAACCAAACGCTGGATGAAGGCTCGGGCATCGTGCTTTTTCCCGAAGGCACCAGCACGAAAGGGGACAAGGTGTTGCCTTTCAGCGCGGCCTTGCTCGAACCCGCCGCGCAGGCAAATTATCCCGTTTCTTACGCTGCGGTCACGTATCGCACGCCAGTCGGCGAAACGCCTGCGCACGAGGCGGTTTGCTGGTGGGGCGATATGGATTTCGTGCCGCACGTCTGGGGCTTGTTACAGGTCAAAAACTTCGAGGGCGAAATTACCTTTGGCGACCATACAATTCAGGCCAGTGATCGTCGCACGCTGGCCAAAGGGTTGTGGGAAGCCGTCAATCGAGAATTTCACCCGGTGGTTTTGCCTGAGGCTGAATCGCAAGCGCAACTCAAGCAGTGAGAAGGAACATGAAGACGAAAAACATCCATTTGTTACGACAGGCTGCGGATCTGTTGCAGCAGATAGACGACCGGCAATACATTGCCGTGCCGCGCGGTGTAACCAAATCCGGCATTGGCGGTCACGTGCGTCATTGCCTGGATTTCTATAGTTGTTTTGTACGCGGATTGAGCGCTGGCCGCATTGATTACGACGCGCGCGTGCGCAACGAATTGCTGGAACACGACCGGCACGCGGCACAGGCGCAAATCGCCGAGCTCATTGCTCAGTTGCAAGCCCTTTCGCTGGAAGACGAACAGCTTTCCGTGCAGGTGCGCATGGAGGGCGAACCCGCCTGGAGTTATTCCTCCATCTTTCGCGAGCTACAATTTTTGTTAAGTCATACCATCCACCATTTCGCGTTGGTGGCGATGTTATTGCGCTTGCAAGGCTGCGAACCGGCAGCGGATTTTGGCGTTGCGCTTTCGACGCTAAACCACTGGCAACAGCAAGCCGCTTGATCTTCACCTGCCGACGACATGAATTCCTCCCCCGGCAAGTTTCGTTTGTGGTGGCAGCGCTGGCGCTGGCGGCTGTTGCTGGCATACGTGTTGGTGTTGTTAACGGCGCACGTTTATCGCTGGTGGAAACCGGCGGCTGATCCGCTCGCAAATTGTTGCGCTGTGCAACTCAATGCCTTGGCGCAAGACCGTACGTTGCCACAGGCAATTCGCCTGGCCTATGAAGATCACCCGGCGCAAGAATCGGGCGAAGGCCTGCCACTGGTTCTATTGCACGGCAGCCCCGGCGAAGCTGACAACTTTGCGCGTGTCGCGCCGCTGCTTGCGCGCAAACATCGTCTGATCATTCCTGACTTGCCGGGCTTTGGCCATTCCACACGTGACATTCCTGATTACTCTTTTCGCACGCACGCGCGTTATGTGCTGGCATTGCTGGATGCGCTCAACATCGAACGGGCGCATTGGCTGGGATTCAGCATGGGCGGCGGGGTTGCGCTGAACGCTTATGAGTTGGCGCCGCAACGCGTTGCTTCATTGACGATGTTGGCCGCGCTGGGTGTGCAAGAGATGGAATTGCTCGGCGACTATCACTTGAACCACGCCATACACGGGTTGCAGTTGGGCGCTTGTTGGTTGTTGCGCGAAGGGCTGCCGCTGTCACCTGCTGCCTATCAACAAGACATCTCTGTCGCTTACGCGCGCAATTTTTACGACTCGGACCAGCGTCCGTTGCGCGCTGTGCTGGCGCAATTCACCGCGCCGATGCTGATCATTCATGGGCAACATGACTTTCTGGTGCCTGTCGAAGCCGCGCGTGAACATCACCGGTTGGTGCCGCAAAGCGAACTGATCGTGTCTGATTACGATCACTTTATGGTCTTTGCCAAACCGGATTATCTGCCGCCCTTGATTACGGATTTTCTCGCGCGCGTCGAAGCTGGGGCGGCCAAAACTAAAGCGCAGGCAGAACCCGCGCGTCTGGCTGCGGCACAACAGCCATTTGATCCTACACACTTGCCGAAATTCATCGGCGTGACGGCGGTTGTGGTCGCGTTGTTGTTGGCTGCGGCGACTTTGATTACCGAAGACCTGACCTGCATCGCTGCCGGAATGATGGCGGCACAAGGACGGCTGAGTTTTGCGCTGGGCGCGTTTGCTTGTTTCCTCGGCATTTTCATCGGCGATTTGTTGTTGTTTCTGGCCGGGCGCTGGTTGGGGCGTGCGGCGTTGCAACGCGCGCCGGTCAAGTGGTTCGTCAATGCCGGAGCCGTGCGGCGCAGTTCTGACTGGTTTACTCGCGAAGGGGCAAAGGTCATTTTCGCCAGCCGGTTTTTACCCGGCGCGCGTCTGCCAACGTATTTTGCCGCCGGAGCGCTCAATACCAGCTTCTGGAAATTCGCGCTGTATTTTGCGTTGGCTTGCGCGCTTTGGACGCCGCTGCTCGTTGGTTTGGCAATGGTGTTGGGCAAGGAGTTTTTGACGTCTACGTTGCTTGGCGGTCAGGGATTGCTGTTCAAAGCCGTCATCGCCGGAGTCGCCATTTTGTTGCTGGTCAAATTGCTGATCCGGCTTTCTACCGAAAAAGGCCGCCGTTTGCTCGTGTCGTCGTGGCGACGGCTGACACGTTGGGAATTCTGGCCGCCGTATGTGTTTTATCCGCCCGTTGTCGTTTACATCGGTTGGCTGATGTTGAAACACCGCAGCCTGACACTGTTTACCGCCGCGAACCCGGCGATTCCGGGCAGCGGTTTTATCGGCGAATCCAAGGCCGAAATTTTGCGTGGGTTGGCGCACGCGCAAGAACACATTCCGCGCTGGCAATTGCTGGCGGCGTCTTTGCCGGTTGACGCGCGAATTGCAGCGGCGCGCGCTTTTGTTGCTTGCTTCCCGGTCGTGTTGAAACCGGATGCTGGTCAGCGTGGGTCAGGCGTCGCCGTCGTACATTCTGACGAAGAGCTGGTTTCGTACTTACGCCAGACTGAGGTTGATACCTTGATTCAGGAATATGCGCCCGGCCAGGAGTTCGGTGTTTTCTATTATCGCTACCCCGACGAAGCGAAAGGGCGCATCTTTGCTATTACCGAAAAACGCTTTCCAGCAGTTGTTGGTGATGGCAAGCACACGCTGGAGCATTTGATTTTGCACGATGACCGAGCTGTTTGTATGGCGCGCTTTTTGTTGGAAAAGCACGCCGACCGATTGTGGCAGGTGCCGAGTGCAGGCGAGCGCGTAGAGCTGGTAGAACTCGGCACACATTGTCGCGGCGCGGTCTTTCTGGATGGTGCGTGGTTGTGGACCGAAGCGCTGGAAAACGAAATTGACCGCCTTTGCCAGGGGTACACCAGCTTTTACTTCGGACGTTTTGACATCCGCGCCGCCGACATCGCGGCCTTCCAGCGCGGCGCGCAATTCCAGATCATCGAACTCAACGGCGTGACTTCAGAAGCGACCAGCCTCTACGACCCCAAGCATTCACTTTGGACTGCCTACCGAATTCTCTTTGCACAATGGCGTATTGCCTTTGCCATCGGCGCACAAAACCGACGACGCGGCATACAGCCAACTCCTGTGCAAACACTGCTGCGCTGGTTGCTTACCTACCGCGAACAGTCACAGGCACATGACGAATACACACAACAACGACCAAAAGTTACTGACTAAAATTTAGCTACTTGTTCTATGGTAGTAATTGCGTTACTCTCGCCCTAGCTCAGCTCGTTGACACCTACGAATCGCCACCTCATTCGAATTTAAGGCCACTTCTCAACGCCACCCCGTCGTGTTGTCTCCACGATCTGAGAGAGGCCTACGTTTCTGCTGAGCGTCTATTCACTACGATCTTCTTTTCTCAGGGAATTCATTGCTGTCGTTGTCGCGGCTGAAGTTGCGCGACAGCGCTTGGCTACACCGTTTTTAGGGAGCGTGTGCCTTGATTTCAGGAGGAGTGTATGAGCAAGTTGTTACCAGAAGAGCAAAATAACCTCATTCAGCGTGTACAAGACCCCTCTGCTCGCTCAACGCAGGAATTCATAGATCAACGTGTGCGCACGGTGATCGAGTTCTTACAAATGCGACTGCAATTCATGCCCTCACTGGTTTCTGCGGCATCGTTAGTTAATCTTTCACACGATAGGCTGCGCCATTTATTCAAGGAAGCTATGGGGATGACCTTTGACCAGTATCGCAAAAGGTTACAACTTGAAACGGCCAGGCATTTATTAGAGACCGAATACCTGACAATTCAACAAGTCATGGATCGCGTGGGAATACATTGCAGCAGCCATTTCACACGTGATTTCAAGAAAGCCTATGGCATGAATCCTGCGCAGTATCGAAACCGCCATCCGCGTAAGGAAACGGCTGACAGTGACGGACGTTTAAACTCTGACGCCATATAAAAATAGCCAGTTTCGCCAGAAAATAGCCAGATTGGCCATCTGTGCGAGTCGTGTCATTGTTGATAGAGTTTGCACCGTTCAATAACACCTCAATCAAAAACAGAAAACATCAAGACAACGTGACCCCAGCGGCGGCTAGCCGTTTGGTTGCGAGGGATACGTCTGCTTGCTGCGGAAGAATGACGGTCCGGCACGAGGCTATATGTTTTTCACAAATCAGGCTGAACAGCGGGGACGGTACGCGCGCCAATGGGCAAGGCTGGCAGGAGTCTTGTTACTGATGATGCCAATTGTGATGCAGCTTATTCAGCAGCGCTTCACGCTGAATGTCTCAGCCATCGCGCAACAACGTCAGGTGCTGCCTGTTCCCACAGAGCAATTCGCTCCGTCGAATGCCCGTACTGAAGATGGAGCATTAATCCCGGTTGAGCAGTTTTTTCCTGCTGCACGTTGTGCCAGTTGTCATCAAGATACACACCAGGCTTGGGGAGAGTCGCTGCATCGCAATGCTGCGCGCGAGCCTTTTTATCGGGAAAGCGCCGACATCCTGCTGCGCACGCGCGGCATTGAATTCACGCGTCATTGCGAGTCTTGCCATACGCCAGTTGCACTTTTTTCCGGGGCGTTGACGAAATCTTCTGGCAAAACGGCTGCGCCCTTTACGGAACTCGACCACGAAGGCGTGACTTGTTCGGTTTGTCATTCAATTACGGATGCCCGATTGGATGGCACAGGCAGTTTTACTCTTCGCCGTCCAGCCCTTCTGGCTCGTGAAGATGGCGCTCCGCTTTATGGTGACTTTACGAATGAGCAAATTCTGGCAGACATCCCCGGACATAAACGTGCTGTGATGCGGTCCATATTGAAGTCACCGGAATTTTGCGCCACCTGTCATAAAGTAGACGCGCCGCCTTCTCTCAACGGATACAAGCACATTCGCGGGTTTTCCGCTTACGATGAATGGCAGCAATCCGGCGCCTCACACGAATCCGTCTTGCCGTTTTACCCGCGCCCAGAGCGCGCAGATTGTCGCGCCTGTCATATGCCCAAAGTGGAGAGCGCAAACGACCGGGCTGCAAAGCAAGGCAAAATTGCTTCGCACCGCTGGTTAGGGGCGAATATCGCTGCGCCACTTTTCTATGACCAGAGCAAACAAGTCGAGCTGACAAAGCAATTCCTGCAAGCCAACGTGCTGGAAGTAGACATCTTCGCGCTCAAACGAGAAGCGACGGGCGAATTGGTCGCCCCCTTGTTGGCAGAGGGCGACAACTGTTTTTCGCCATTGCCAGGCGAAGAGGTGACGGCAGAGATTGTCGTTTCAAACCGCAATGCCGCACACAGTTTCCCACCTGAAGTACGCGATTTATACGAGGCTTGGGTCGAGTTTGAAGCGGTAGACGCTGCTGGCAAAACCATCTACCACAGCGGCTACATAAAGCCGGATGGAATGCTTGACGACAGCGCGCACGTTTACAAACAAATCATTTTGGACGAGCAGGCCCGCCCGATTACCCGTCATCAAATTTGGCTGACGAATATCAAAGCCTATGACAACGCTATATTGCCTGGTCGTTCAGACGTGGCGCGTTTCCGGTTCCGAATGCCGGAAGGGCAACAGCCAGTTTCGCTACGGGCCAAGGTCAATTACCGAAGGCTAAACCAGGAATACACGACCTATGTACTGACGCGGCAGAAACGTCAGATGACTTTGCCTGTAGTGCGCATGGCAGAAGCCGTCATGACTGTCGCCGCCCATGATCATGAATTGATGCCAGCCAAACACATGACGTTGGGCAAATCTCCGTCAGCGCGTCTGTTGTGGGAACGGTGGAACGATTACGCCATTGGTTTACTGGAACAGGCGCAACCTGCCCAAGCCGCTGATGCGTTCCATCGCGCTGCCGCGCTCAACCCTTCCGACACAAATTTACTGGTGAATCAGGCGATTGCTGAAATGCGGACGGAGAAGTTTAGTCAGGTGCGAGAGCAATGGCGCAGAGCTGATTTGTTGCTCGACTCCGCTTTGCAGCTTGATCCCAACAATTGGCGGGGGCGATTTTTCAAAAGCTTGATTCTGAGAGGCGATGGGCGGCTGGCAGAGGCTGCTGATCAGCTTTCGCAGGTTGCCACGCACTATCCGCGCGACCGGGAAGTCCTACGAAATCTTGGCCAAACACTTTACACGCTCAAGCAGACGATGCCAGCGCGGGAGGTCTTCGAACGCTTGAGCAAGATTGATCCCACCGACTCGGGGGCTTGGCAATTTCTATCTTCCATGTATGCCAGTGAAGGTCGCCAGGCTGATGCGGAACGTGCTCAATCACTATATTTGAAGTGGCGGGACGATCCGCGCGCTTATGAGCTCGCGCTCAGGTTTTTTGCTGCTCATCCACAGTGGGGAGATGAGCGTGTGAGTGCGCACATCCACAGCGAACACTCAGCATACCGGCCAGTCATTGTCGGATTGCAAGCTGCGCCAGACCGATAGGATAGAGCGCGTGAGCCTTCAAAAAATGCAAAGAGATCGTCGGTGAATAGTAAAAGAGGTGCTTTGATGGAAACCAGAGCTTCAATCACTCATTCGAGGCAAATCGCGCAGGGCAGCGCAAGAGGAACCACACTCAAAACGACCGGACACGGTTTTCGCGGAAACGTCCCGGTTTTGTTGGTGATCGGTATTGTGCTGTTGGCTCTGTGTTTTCCTGTTTATGCACAGCAAGGGGGCGCAGCTTACTACCGTTACGACGCAAATGGGCGCTTGATCGGAGTGCTTTCGCCAACGGGGGAGGCGGTAACCTATAACTATGACCCTGCGGGAAACTTTACTTCCATTACACGTTTTGCCGCGAACCAGCTCTCAATTATGGACTTTACTCCGAGCGCGGGGGGGCCCACGTCGCTTGTGACGATATACGGCACGGGATTCAGCAGCACTCCTTCAGCCAATACCGTGAAGTTTAATGGGGTGACAGCCACGGTTTCAGTTGCGACAAATATACGACTCGAAGTTCAGGTTCCAGCGGGAGCGACGACCGGGCCGATCAGCATCACGAATGCCAATGGCACTTTCAACAGCAGCCGCAATTTTTACGTTCCGACGAGTTTGGTCGAATTCAATAAATCCGCCATCATTGGCGATGCTACGGGGTTTACGTTTAACAAGACGGTTAACCGCGCCCCGTTAGTGAACGTTGGTTTGATCAGTTTTGACGCCATCGCCGGACAGAGGATCAGCGCTTTTATTGATCAGATTGTCTTATTGCCGGGGATTGCGTTCGGCGGATACTCACCCTACGCACAAGTTTCCATCATCTCGCCTTCCAGCAACAATCTGGCGACTTTTCCAATTCAGGATTACACACAATACACCGATTACTTTGGCTATTTAGATCCTGTGCTTTTGCCTGAATCGGGAACCTACACGGTTTTGATTGACCCGAATGACAACATTTCCACCGGGCTCAATCAGACTGGAGCATATGCCTTTGGTGGAACGGTCCGTCTTTATGACGTTACCGATCTTGCGGGGACAATCTCGGTAACAGGTCAGCCCACGCCCGTTAATTTCAACGCTCCCGGGCAAAACGCGACATACACATTTGCCGGGGTAAACGGACAGCGTATTTATCTGCAGGCGGTGCAGGATGGTGGTGCAACCCAAATTGATACGACGGTGAAACTGTTCGCGCCGGGGACTTATCCCAATGGAACTGCACTGGCCACTCGGACGCTTGGCGCTGACATCTTTGTAGATACAACGACGCTGACGGCCAACGGAACGTACACGATTCTGATTGACCCGCAACTGAATAAGACACGTGCCGTCACGCTGAATCTGTATGACGTTCCTCCTGATGTTAGCGGGGCATTGACCGTATATCCGCCCACTCCGCCACCACCGCAAACCACGGTGACAATTCCTTCAGTTGGTCAGGCCGCAAACCTGACATTCAGCGTGCCTGGCAGCCAGCAAGTCACGATTCACATTCGCAATCTGGTTATTGGTGGTTTTGCGGCGCCTTCGACACTGACGCTGAGCACGCAAGGCGGCACGCAGATATTTTCGCAAACCATCAACTCCAATGGCGATTACGACATTCAACAAAATTTGCCAGCCGCAGGCACCTATGTGCTCAAAATTGATCCGCAGAAAGCTGCAACCGGAAGCCTGAACCTGTATTTGACGACACCCTGAAAACAGGCAAAGGGCAGGCGCGCAAATTTGAGATGACGTTTTGTCAGCTTCGCTGAGGCAGGAAAGCTGCTTGGTCGAAATATTTGAGTGAGGATGCACGATGACGACGCACAGAAAGTTCGTGAGCAAGAATCTAGGAATGATCAACCGTGCAGTGCGCCAGTTAAAAGTCGCGCTCGTTTGGGGGCTCATACTGACTCTGGTTGGGAATTCGGCTGTCATTCAGGCGGCTGGCGTATCGTCGCGCAACCGTCGCTCCTCAAAGCCTGCCGTCAAACCAGCACTGCGCGCTGCTGTGCAGGGACAAACAATGGTTGTCTGGGGGCCGCAGCAAGTCGTTCGTCAGCCTGTCAATACCACATATTACGCATCCTTTGCGCTGCCCAGCGGAGCCATTGCACCCTACCAGATGACGGTCAGCAACGGTGCGCCAAACGGCACGCAGAAAGTTACGCAAGCTTGTATCAAACTCAACGGTGTCAACGTTCTGTCGCCCACCTGTTTCCACAGCGTCAATCCCACACCTCAGGTTCGTACCGTTTCGCTTCAGGCAAACAACAACATTGAAGTCAGTTTGGTCGGCCCCGTGCTCTCGTATATCACGATCACGGTTACAGCCAATCAGGCCTCACTTGCTGTCTCGCCCGTCAGCGGTAATCAGGGACAGACCATGGTCGTAAATTTGACCGGTACTGGCACAAACTGGGTTTCCGGGCAAACAACGGCCTCCTTTGGCGGAGAAATCAATACCGATTGGGTCAATGTCACCAGTGCGACAGCGGCTACTGCACAGATCACAATTTCTGCTACGGCGGCGCTCGGGCCGCGCAATGTGACAGTGACGACTGGCTCAGAAATTGTCACCGCCACTGACTCTTTCACCGTCAACGCTGTGACGCCACCCGGTGCAGCCAGTTCGACCGTCTCCACGCTGGCGGGCAGCGCAGGGAATCCGGGATTGGCAGACGGTTCAGGAGCAACAGCCAGATTTCGCCAGCTTGCCGGATTGGCTGCTGCACCGAATGAGGTGGTTTATGTTGCCGATGCGGGCAATCACGCCATTCGCCGCGTAGACGCAAACGGTGCAGTTACGACGACGGCTGGCAATGGTTCGCCGGGAATGGTTGATGCGCAAGGCGCTTCGGCACAGTTCAACAATCCGCAAGGCGTCGCCTTTGATTCAATCACCAATTCGATTTTCGTCGCCGACGCGGGCAATCACAGCATTCGACGTATTGATTCCAGCGGCAATGTGACAACTTTTGCTGGTGATGGCACGGCGGGTTTCACCAACGGGCAAGGCGCGGCGGCGCGCTTTAACAACCCTAAAGGCGTCGCCGTTGATAATTTAGGCAGAGTGCTCGTCGCCGATACTGGCAACCATGTTGTTCGCCGAATTGATGGCAGTGGAAATGTCACAACGCTGGCGGGGGATGGGACTTCCGGGACGACCGATGGAACCGCAGCACGATTTAATGGCTTGGCGGGAGTCGCTGTAGACGGACAAACGGCCTATGTGTATTTGGCTGATACCGGTAATCATCGCATCCGCCGTCTGGACAACAATCCCATTACCATCACGTTGGCTGGGCAAGAGCGTGGTTTCAAAGACGGCCTGGCATCGCAGTCGCGGTTTGCCGACCCGACAGGTATCGCAATTGACGGCGCAGGCCACATCATTGTCACCGAAACCACCAACTCGCTGGTGCGCGAAGTTGACCCTGTGTTGGCCTTGAACAATCAGCCGAATGCCGTTTTTACGTTGGCCGGAACCGGTGGGCGAGGCTCCACCGACGGCGCGGGCAACGTCGCCAAATTCAACAAGCCCGCTGGCGTAGCAGTGCTCGCTTCCAGCGCGGTCATCGTTGCCGACACTGGCAACAACACACTACGCAAAATTCTGTTGCCGCCGGTCATTGCCTCGCTCAGTCCATCACAGGGCGCAATCGGCGCAACCGTTACCATTGCGGGAAATCGCTTTGATGCGCGTGGCACAAGTTTCAATACGGTGAAGTTTGCCGCCACAGGTGGCGGCACCGTCAATGCAACAGTCACGTCCGCAACCCGGTCGGAATTGGTTGTGACTGTGCCAACCGGAACCGTCACGGGCAACGTTACTGTTCAAACCGCAGCCGGAACATCAAACGGAGTCGCTTTTACCCTGGGCGGGGGACAACCGCCAGCAATTGCTGATTTCAATCCCAAAACCGGCCCCATTGGAACGTTGGTCACCATTACCGGTTCTAACCTGATGGTCGGTTCAACGACGCCGACTGTTACGTTTGCCGGGCCGAACAGCTCGCGACTCAATGCGCCCGTTGCATTTGCCAGCTTGACCGAAGTCCGCGCCACCGTCCCGGCCAACGCTGTCACAGGAGTCATTCAACTTATCACCACGGCGGGCACGGCAACCAGCGCTTTGCCATTTACCATCGCGCCATCGCAGGATTTCGCCTTGACGCTAGCGCCGTCCTCGCAAACGGTTGTGCAAGGCTCGACCGCGACTTTTGAAGTGATGGCGACCAGCCCGCAAACGAACTTTTCACAGCTTATCAGTCTGACTGCGCCTGGTTTGACCTCCAACGCCGTTGCAACTTTTAATCCTTCGCAGATCACCGCCGGAGGCAAATCCACGTTGACGATCAAACTTTCGCCAGCGATTTCGCCAACCAGTTATAACTTCACCGTTCAAGGCATAGCCAAAGTAGACGGCAGCGATCTGACCAAAACCACCAGCGGCTCATTCACGGTCATGGCTTCGGGCAGCACGACGCTGGCCGGAAGAGTGCTTTCGACCGACGCCGTAGCCATTCCGGGCTGCACTGTTTCCGCATCAGCGCCCGGCGGTTCGAATGTGACGGCGACCACGGATGCGGCAGGCAATTTCCTGCTCATCGGGCTGCAAGCCGGTTCTGCGCGGCCAATCTTCATTCAACCACCGTCAGGTTCGGTGTACCCCGCAATTAAAGAACCCGCCGATGTCAGCGCCAATCAATCCAACGTCGTGCCATACACGTTTTATCTGCCAGCGATTGATCCACTCAATACGCCGATCAATCCGAACGGCCCCACGGATGTCTTTTCGACTCGTCCGGGCTTGGGCGAACTGAAAATGACCATTCCACAAGGCATTTCGCTGCGGATTCTGGACGCGAACAACAACCCAACCGGCACAGTCACGCACGTTTCCATCACGCCAGTTCCGATTGACCGCACACCTGCGCCACTTCCGGGCGGAGTCCGCGCGTCGCTGGTCTACACCAGCCAGCCAGGCAATTCCTGCGTCTGGAACACAGCAACCAATTCCTGCTTCATTGATGACACCGGCCCGAAAATTCCAGTGACCTATCCGAACTTGAGCGGTGCGAATCCTGGCGCGCAAGTTCCGCTGTGGGCTTTTAACCACAACACAGTGAATTGGTATCAGTATGGTCTGGGCACGGTCAGCGCCGATGGCAAACGTATCACGCCAAACGCTGGCGCAGGCTTGCGTGATTTTTCGTGGCATTTTGCTTCGACTCCTACAGGAAATGGCGGCAATCCTGGAGATCCAAATTCCTGCCCGTCGAATCGTGGTAATGAGCCTGTGGATTATTCCACCGGTTTCAAAATTGAAACGATGACGGATATTTCCATCGGCGGAGCGCGCGGGGGATTGGAACTGACCCGGACCTACACTTCGCATCAAGCCATTTTCTATACCGGCAACGGTTTTGCCGATAGCAATGTGTTCCGCTTCGGTGTTGGGACGCGGGACAATTACGACGTGCGACTGATTGGCTCGTTTGCGGCTAATGGCTCCGGGTATTTGGTGCTGCCGGAACAAACACCCTTTTCTTTATTCGGCACCCAGACATTCAATGGTGGGCGCTTGTTCAGCTACGATGCGACGTTGTCGGCTTCCGGCGTGACGACTTTTACGAATTCAACGACCGGCAGCATGCTGGGCGACACGATTCGGCGGATTGATGCGCAAACGCTCGAATATCGCAGCACACGCGGCTTCATTCTTCGCTTCGAGCCGAATTTCAATCCGGACAATCTGGTGGTGGAAAATTACTACCGCCTGAAGAGCATCACCGACCGCAACAACAACACGACCACGCTGACCTATGCCGGCAGCAACCTGGCGCAGGTCACTGATCCGGTTGGGCGCACGCTAACGTTTACTTATGCTTCGCCGAACTGCACCAAATGTGTCAGCCAGGTTGTTGCCGGAAAAGCGGGCGACCCGCTGCAGCGCATTGCCAGTTACACATACGATGGGACCCGTCATTTAATTAAAGTGACTGATCAACTTGGCAAAGATTACGAATATGTCTATTCAGGAAACAATCTGTCTCAGGTGAAAGATCGCCGAGGCAATACCGTCAAGACTCTGGCTTATGACGCCAATGGTCGAGTCATCACCCAGACCTTCGCCGACGGCGGCACGATTCGCTACAACTACACGCTGTCGGGCGATGTTGTCACCGGCATCACGATCATTGATCAGCTTGGCCGGACGATGAGCAAACGCTTCAACGCGCAAGGTTACGTGATTGAAGAAATTGACGCCCTGGGACAAGTCTCGAAAATCGAACGCGCCATCGGCACAAACACCTTGTCCAAGAGCACAGGCCCGTGCGGATGCTCGGAAACCGAAAAGACTTACGATAATCGCGGCAATGTCCTGACGGTCAAAGACCGGCTGAACCAAACGGAAAGCTGGCAATACCGACAATTCAGCCCGGCCAGCAGCTACGATCCGGTGCTAAATCAGGTGACCATTTACACAGACAAGCGCAACAAAGTGACCAGCTACGGTTACGACGCAGTGTCGCCAAATACGCTGACGCCCAAAGGCAACCTGACCAGTGTCACCAACGCGCTGAACCAGACGACGAATTATGCTTATGACAGCCTCGGACGGCTGACGACCATCACCGACGCACTCAATCACGCAACAACGATGGGCTATGACGCGAACAGTTACGTCAGCTCGCAAACCGACGCGCTCAATCACGCCACGACGTTCCAGTACGATCTGGTCGGCAACCTGAAGAACGTCTTTGACCCGCTCGGACGCGAAACGCGAATGGTTTATGACAATCTGGATCGCCTGACCGAAGTCCGCAATCCGGCCAACCTGACCGGCAATCCGAGCTACACGTATGGATACGACGACAACAGCAACCGCACCAGCGTGACCGATGCCAATCTGAAAACCTGGACATTCACTTACGACAAAAAGAATCGGCAGGAGACTGTCACCGAACCGACCTTGCCCGCCAGCCGCACAACTCGCTGGCAATACGACGTGGCGGATCAACTGCTGCAAGTCATTGCGCCATCAGGGCGGACATTGAGGTATACCTACGACGCACGTGGGCAACAGCAGACAATTACTGATAGTTTGGGTAACACAATCAGCTTTGGTTATGATAATCGTAGCAATGCCGCTACTCTTTCCGATCAACGCGGCAATATAACAGCCTTTACCTATGATGAGTTGTTTCGGTTGACTGGTCAGCGAGACTCATTGGGGAGATTGATCACATTGGAATACGATTCGGTAGGCAATGTCATCGCCCAAACAGACCGACTTGGTAGGCGGACAACAATTAGCTATGACAACATTAATCGTCCGATAACTGTCAATTATGCGGATGCGACGGCGAATTACGGTTACGATTCGGCAGGTAGATTGATGAGTGCCAGCGATGCCAGCGGTGCCATCACCTGGCAATACGACAATGCCAATCGGGTAACAGCAGAAGTAACAAATCTGGGAACGGTCAGTTACGGTTACAACAACGCCAACCAACGCACGACGATGACAGCGGCAGATCGTCCGCCTGTCACTTACGGTTATGATTCCGCCGGGCGATTGCAGACTATCAGCCAGACGACCGGAGGAGTGACGGAGCTTTTCACTTACGGCTACGATGCGCTCTCGCGGCGGACTCAACTGCAACGCCAAGCCAACGGCGCAGGCATCGTCACGACTGATTACGAATACGATGAAATTAGCCGGTTAAAGCGGCTGAAACACACGCGAGTGTCAACCGGAACGCTGCACGAAGATTTTCAGTACGAATATAATCTTGACGATGAGATCACGAAGATCTCTTCACTAGCATCCGCGCCGCTGACGCCTCAGAGCAAGACGGCGACAATGGCAGACGCCGCCAACCGCATCGGGCAATTCGGCGCGGCCAGCTACAGCTTCAATCAGGAAGGGCAGACGACGAGCAAGACCGATGCTTCAGGTACGACCAATTACCAATGGGATGTGCGTGGGCGATTGAAACAGGTGACGTTACCAAATGGGGCAGTGGTAAATTACGGATATGACGTCTTCAACCGACGAATCAGCCGTTCAGCAAACAGCGTTACGACAACGTTTCAGCACGACGTAGACGATGTGGTGATTGATCGTGGAAGCGACGGGAGCAGCATTGATTATCTAAATGGGCCGGATGTTGATGACAAGTTACGACAGGCGAGTGGAATTTATGGAACGCTCTATTTCTTAGCAGATCGTTTGGGGAGTGTGGCAGTTTTGGCAAACGCAAGTGGGATTTTGAATGAACAATTTCAGTACGAAGCTTTTGGGAGTAATCCAGGAAGTATACGTACAAGATATACGTATACTGGCAGAGAACGAGATGATGTAAGCGGATTGGTATTTTATCGTGCAAGGTGGTACGACACTCAACAAGGAAGATTCATTTCCGAAGACCCCATAGGTTTTTGGGGCGGTTGGAACTTTTATGCTTATGTAGGAAATAACCCTCTTAGCCGAAAAGATCCCACGGGGCTTCTTAATCCTGGTTTTTGCGCGCTCGGAGGTTTTGCTGGCGGAGCTTTACTTGGTGCTGGCATTGGCGGGTTTATAGGAGGCGGCGTCGGAGCATTGGGCTTCGCTGGTGGCCCTTTAGGAGTTTATACTACTGTCACTTTTGCTGTTGGCGGAGCTAAAATCGGAGCCGTTATTGGTGGGTTCGGTGGTGGAATCGCGGCGGGCTTATACTGCAGATCAAAATCAAAAGAGAAATGTGAGCCTAAAGCAGAACCTAAAGCTGTACCCAGGCCTAGGGAGGAAGAGGGCGAAGGGAAATGGACATGCTTAGTTAGGTGCAACGTTAATAAATTTGCAAATGCGGATCCTGATTGCCCTGACACTGTTGAGGGGATTGGACGTGGCAATACGAGGGCTGAGGCTGAGTATAATGGCGAGTTAGCGGCTAAAGCGACTCTCAGGTCAATAGCTGCTGGTAGAAAGTTAGGTTGCACCACTAGACATTGTCATCCAATCTGGTGCGTAAAGAGGTAGTTAAAGGAGGCCGTATGCGGTACACAGAGGTTGTGAAAGTGCTTGATTTCGACCCCATAAGTGTGTCGGATGATCTATCTGAAAACTACATTTTTAGAGTTGAAATACTGAAGGATTTTTCAAAGCCAGAATGGTTTCAACTCCACGTATTTCGCCTAGAGGAGTATAGAATTGCCGCGGCAGGTCTATACAGTAGCTGTAGAAAGCAAAGCCAAAAAATTATGGGAGAAGACGTAGCGTTAGATTGGCAGGTGATAAAAGCTGCTTCTGCTGAAGAGGCACTGTCAAAGTTTATTGAAGAGATTGAATCTGTATTCTACATACCTTTAAACAAGGAGGATAGGATGATTAAATACCATGAAGTAGTCAAGGTAATAGATTTTGAGCCTGTTACTGTTCCCAAGACAGATTCTTACTACAGGTTTCGGGTAGAGGTAATTAAAATATTTGGCGCGTCTGGGACCTATAGAGCGCGAATATTGAGTTTTGAACGATTTGAGCTTCAACCTACTTCACCTAATTATGATAGGTCTGCTCCAGTAATATTAGTTGAAAAAGATGATGAGATTTTTGCTGGCGTTGAAGGCAAAACAATTGATGAAGTTGTACAAAAAGTCCTACAGATAATAGGCAAATTGAAAGATTAGTGAGCTAGCAAATAAGGAGACTCAATGAGAAAATTGTTCTTGGCTTCCTTCTCAATTTTGACACTTGCTTCAGGGATTGCACAATCTCAGGAATCTAACACAATTCAAATAGCCGACAATAAAATCGTAATACAGGTTACACAACCTGCTTTAGCTGCTTATGCCAAATGGCGCGATGATACGTTACGTAATTTCGCGCTGGGAGCATTGACACCACATTACGCCGTCGCTATCGTCGCGCAAAGATTGGATGATCCAACTGCTCAAGTTGAAGTCCTGATTGCCGCCGAGATGAAGCATTACACGATTACGATCCGACCGGTGACGCTGAATCGGCTGCCTTCGGGCGAGGCGGAATCGAAGGTGGCGGGCAATGCGGTGACGGTTAATCAGAAGGCTGGCGACAAACTCGGAACCGGTGCTGACAAGATTCGCATCGGCCAGACAACGACGACCATACCGATCAGCAAGGCAGTGCAGGCGCTGGAAATCACCTGGACGCCGAAGAACGACAAGGCCGACGATCCTTCCAACACCTGCATCATCCGGCTCAGCAAAGAACCTGAAGTGTTGGTCAACGGCTACGTCATCGGCTCGCCGGTCAGGTAAACCACCTGTCAACCCGCCATCTGCACGCTGGTCACCTTGACCGGCACGAACCTGAAAACCGGCGCGGCGCAAACTCCGCTGCCATTGACCATCGCGCCTTCGCAGGAATACACGCTGCCGCTCGCGCCGACCTTGATGACCGCCGTGCAAGGTTCGACGGCGATCTTTAATGGGACGTTCTCAGCCGCCCGACTTCCGGCGCGCTCGCCGATGCAACCGTCACAATCAGTTACGACGCTGCTGGGCGGCCAACTGGCGTCACTGATACGCAGAGCGGCAACCTCACCTGGGCGTATGACAACGCCGATCGCTTGCTGTCAGAAACTACGCCTGCCGGAACTATCAGCTACGCCTACAATATTGCCAGCCAGATCACTTCGATGACGGCGGCAGATCGTGCGCCGGTCAATTATGGGTACGATTCTGGAGGGCGCTTAAATACGATTACGCAAAGCGGCCAGACCTTTACATTCAATTATGACATCCTTTCTCGCCGCTCTACTCTGCAACGGCCAAATGGCGTCACCACCAGCTACAGTTACGATCAGGTAGACCGCCTGACGCGGCTGATGCACGTCAACGGGGCTGGGACGCTGGAAGATTTCCAGTACGAATACAACTCGGACGATGAAATCACGAAGATCACGTCGCTGGCATCAGCGACTTTGGCGACGCAGAGCAAGACCGTCAGCGCGGCAGATGCAGCCAACCGCATTGCCCAAATCGGCCCGGCCAGTTTCAGCTTCGATCAAGAGGGGCAGATCACATCCAAGACGGATGCAAACGGCATTACCAGCTACCAATGGGACGCGCGCGGCAGATTGAAACAAGTCGCTTTGCCCAATGGCCAAACGGTCGGTTACGGTTACGACGCGCTGGGGCGACGGTCAAGCCGCACTGCCAACGGCGTCACGACAAACTTCCTTTACGATGGGGCCGATGTAGCGGTTGACCGCGAAAATGGCGTCAGCAAAGTCGAATACCTAAACGGCGCAGGCGTAGATGAAAAGCTGCGACAGACCGACATCGGTATTGCCAGTTATTACTTCTTGCAGGATCATCTGGGCAGTACGTCGGCGCTGACCAACAGCAGCGGAGGCTTGATTGGCCAACCGTTCCAGTACGAAGCCTTCGGCGCAAGCACAAGCAGTTCTTTGACACGGTACGGATACACGGGGCGCGAGCTGGATTCGCTAACCGGACTGATGCATTACCGCGCGCGGTGGTACGACCCACAGCAAGGTCGCTTTCTGAGCGAAGACCCCATTGGATTCGAAGGCGGACTAAACCTGTATGGCTACGTTGGCAATAGCCCGCTGATGTACACCGATCCGAGCGGGCAGATCGCTTTCCTGCCAATTCTGGCCGCCGCAGGTGCCTCATTTATCACTGGTTTCATTATTTCCACAGCCTTAGGACAGTGCTATGGGTGGAAAGACGTTCTGACGGATTGGGCGATCGATGCGGCGACTTTCGGTGCCTTCAAAGGCGTGAAATGGCTTGCCAAGGCAATGGGCAGATCGCTGAAGGTCAAGAATCTGTTGAAGGCGATGGGGCCGCAAGTCCTGAAAGGGGTTGAAAGGATTGGCGGGAAGTTTGGAGCTAGAAGTGGTTTAGGGCTAGACAATATTGGAAAGGGTGGCAATGACATTGCTAGCAGTGGTAGTAGAAAGCCGATGACAGATTGGGGCGGCGGACGAGGCGGTGGTCCTCAGCATGGTGGAAGTGGAGGAGGAGCGGGAAGCGGAGGAAGCGCTGGCGGAACTGGCAATGATTTATTAGATGCCTTATCACAGGCGCAACAAGTTGGGGACCGGTTAGAGGCCACCTTAGATGATGGGGCTAAGTTGATATTTAGGCAGGATATCGGGGCTAAGGCCCATCCTATAGGATCAAAATACCCTCAGCCAGTAGATCATTACAACGTCGAGATTCATAAACCAGTGCCAGGGCGACCAGGTAGATTTAAGCAAGTGGGTGATTTACACCTTATACTTGATGTTGCAGGGAACGTTATAGACATAATCTTTATCTTTTAAGGGGTGAGAGCAATGACTAGTGAGCAGTCTTATCTTATAACTCTGAAGCCATCGCAAGAGACGAGAGACAGCTTTGAGCTGGATGAAAAAAATGTGCTTCACGTACGGGTTCAGCTTCCTACGGGAGAGATTGTTGATGGTATTGGATATCGTGTTGAAATTAATCTCTCTCGCGATGCGATGTTAGGGTTAGGAGTAGAATTAATACGCGCGGCGCACACAGGTTCGCAAGAAAAAAAACTTTGGCATATGCATCCGTCTGATCACAATTTGGCTTCGCAAGTGTTAGGAGTCTATTTGCACCCAAGTAGCTGTGAGCTATTGATCTCACAGCGCGAATTTGGGGACCTGCAAACAGTGCTAGATTCATCCGCTACCAGTTCATCTTGAGTAAGTACGGCTCTTTGGGAGTTGCCGAATAAAGCCCAATATCGGCTCTTTAGGATCTTGCGGAGAAATGGTTGGAAAATCTGGACAGTCATTCTGTAAGTCGTTGAAAATACACGAGCGCTTGTCCAAGACGCTGCCAATTCTCCGCGAATTCCCAAAGAGCCCAAAAAATATGGAAATCATGTAGGGAGCTATGCGAAGGATGCCCAACAAGAAGATGATAAAAATAGTGTTGATGGTAATACTTATCGGAACGGCAGTGTTTTTAGCACTCATGCTTGATTTTGAGACCGTAACACCCACAGGGTGGCCAGCAAGCATCAAAACTTACTGGACATTGGCGAAAACGGGCTGCTCAAACCCGCGTTTTTAGCGGCCTTTTTCGCGTTTGATGACAAGCTATTTGAATTCGAGGATGCGGCTAGCTCGGATTGAGGCTCCCGCACCGGGCGTCTCCTGAGTATGCTGTCAAAAGACAGCTACTTTGTTCCAACAGGAGGACGCCCGATGCTTGCTCGGATTCTACACCCGTCGCCAAACTTATGCGCCTTTCTCGATCCGCTCATCGAAAG
>JAEUQO010000123.1 GCA_016789605.1 Acidobacteriota bacterium | reverse complement strand
TTCGCCATCGAGCAAGAGCGTCTTTTTGAGCGCACCGTGCTGGACGATGACGGTTGGCACATTGGCATTGGCGTCTTCGCTGGCGGCGGCAAGCGAAAAAGGCAAGGGCTGGGAGCGCAGGCGGAACACGAATAACGGCGCAAGCAGGGCAAGCAGCAACAAGATGCCGCTTGCCAACGCCAGACGACGGCGCAGGTGCTCCCGCGAACTGAGCGATGAGCTGAGCATAACGAATTCTCCTGGATGGTCTGCCGAAAAGATACTACTGAGACGTTGTTCCAAACGTTGAACGAATAGATGAGGTTTCAATTCTTTAATAGTTCGTTGAAAAAGAAAGAGAAGGCAAAGGCAAAAAGCAAAAGGAAGAAGGGAAGAAGGAAGAAAGAAGAGTGAGCTGGAAGGCTCAGGGTAAAGGAACGCAAGGAGGCAGAGAAAGAACGTTTTTTGTCGAAGAGGAAAGGTAAGGTGATTGGATAAAGCGATTGGCAATCAAAACGCCAAAAGGCAAAGGCCAAATGTCAGAAGCAGGAGCTTCTTGCATTTGGCCTTTGCCTTTTGGCTTTTGCCTTTTTGTTTTACCCCTTACGGTCTGGCTTGGGGCAACGCGGGCATTTGTTCGGCGCTGAAGCGCGGCAACAAATCATCGCGGTTGGCCAGATGATACACGGCGGCGGCGATGACGATGGCCGAGCGTTTGGCGTCGTCTTCGATGATGCGTTCGTAGGTATCTAGGTTCGTGTGCCAGGTGATGTTGAAGTATTCAATCGGGTCCTGGCCGACGCCGATGCCGGGCAAGCCCGCCTGGCTGAACGAAGTGTTGTCGGATCCGCCGAGGGAGCGGCTGCGCGAGGGCAACACGCCGAAAAAGCCCAGGTCTTCAAACGAAGTCAGCGCCGAGCGCAAGATGGCAGAGGCGTCTTCCGGGCCGAAGACGCTCATCCCACGCGCTTTGCCCGTGCCGGAGTCAATGTTGAAGTAGCCGCCGAATTTGGCGAATTCGGGTTTGGGGGTTTCCGCCGACCCGAAATGTTCTTTGACGTAGGCCTGGGAACCGAGCAGGCCCTGTTCTTCGCCGCTCCACAGCGCAACGCGAATCGTGCGGCGCGGCGCTTTGATCGCACCGGCTTTGACCAGGGCGTTGATGATGCGTGCGGCTTCCATCATCGTGGCGCAGCCGATGGCGTTGTCGGTCGCGCCGGTGGCAGCGTGCCACGAATCCAGGTGACCGCCCAGCATGATCACTTCGTCTTTTTTGTCAGTGCCAGGGACTTCACCGATGGCGTTGTAAGACGTTTTGCCTTCGGGATAGCTGCGGTTGACGATGTTGACTTCGACTTCGATGGGCGTGCCGTCGGCCAGCACACGCGACAAGCGTCCGTAATCTTCGTTGCTGATGATGGCGGTCGGGACGTTTTTCGCGGTGTCAAACGTGCGGTTGTTGAACGCGCGAATGCGGCGCTGTTCCATGGCGCTGTCGTTGAAACGAACCAGCGCGCCACCCGTCAGCAACAATTCGTCAATTTTGTCAGCGACTTCACGCGGATTCAGCTTTTTGGGCTGACCCGGTTGCGCTGGCGGTTGTTGCGGCGGTTGCTGGCGTGGGCCGCCCGGGCCACCCGGACCGCCCGCATTCGGGCCGCCCGAAAAGCGCGCTTTGGCTTGGGCGTCATCCAGGCGTTTGGCCGGTGGATTGATGACCACGGGCAAAATGGTGTGACGACCGACCATGACGATTTTGCCTTTGACCTTGGCGCGCTCAGCGTCCAGAAACGCTTTCATCTCGTCTTCGGTGGGCGAAACCGGCGGAATCAATTGATAGACCTGACCGGTGACGGCGCCGTTGGTGCTTGGCGTCCAGCCGAGCACTTCGACCACGAGCGGTTCCTTGAACGGAGAGATCACGTGCGCCGTCGCGCGTTCATTGAGCCAGCCGGGATGGCCGAAATCCCAGGGCTCCAAATGGGAATTGACGAAACCCCAATCGCTCATTTGTTTGATCGCCCATTTGGCGGCGTTTTCGTGATTGGGTGAACCGGTCAGCCGAGGGCCATACACGTCCGTGAAAAAATGCAGCACACGCATGATTTGTGAAGCTTCCATTCCTTCTTTGCGGATTTTGGCCTGGACTTCGGCGTCGCTGGTTGCGGGAGCTTGTCCTTGGGCAAACACGCCCAGGGGGTTGAGTAGCGCTAGACAGAGCAGGGTGACTCTGGAGGTTCGCAGCATAGAGTTCTCCTTATTTACTTACAAAAGGGCTGCGCGCCGTGTTGGGCGACAGCGGTAGAAGTGGGTGCGACATTGGAATTTAGTTTTACGTGCAAGACTTCAGACGTGGGCGAGAGCGCCTACGGTACAAATAAAATGCAGCGCTATTTTCGCTTTTTTGCGTTGCTTGACAAGGTGCAGGGCGCGGCCTAGTATCGCGCCTCCGTTTTACCAGCAAAAGACAGGAAAGGGCTGCACTTCGCACACCTCAATGCGCGTCATTCTGGCTTCATCCGAAGTAGTGCCGTATTCAAAAACCGGAGGCCTGGCAGATGTCGCCGGAGCCTTGCCCAAGGCATTAGCACGCATTGGGTGCGACATCAGCGTAGTCACGCCCCGGTATACCGGTTTGGGCAAACGACATGGCGATGTCGTGCACCACGAAACCGGCGAATTGCTATTTCAGGATCTGCGTGTGCCGTTTGCAGGCGGAGTCAAATACGCCAGCGTCTGGCGTGATTGGCAAGCCGGCGCGCCGATCTATTTCATTGATAACGCGGAATATTTCGGCCACGGGTACATTTACGGCTCAGGCAATTTTGATGTCGAGCGGTTTGCCTTTTTTAGCCGCGCGGTGCTGGAATTGGCCAAACGGTTGGGCGCTGCGCCTGACCTGATTCATTGCAACGACTGGCAAACCGGATTCATTCCCGCCTATCTGGCGACGGTCTATGCGCAGGATTCGTACTTTGCGCGCACCGCAACGCTCTTCACCATACACAATCTGGCCTATCAGGGATTTTTTGATCCGAACCTGTTGCCGAAATTTGGCTTTGGGTGGGATGCGTATGAATACGGCATGGAGTTTCATAACTCGGCGTGTTCGATGAAAGCCGGGTTGTATTACGCCACGGCGCTTTCCACCGTCAGCCCGAAATACGCGCAAGAGATTCAAACGCCTGAATTTGGCAACAATCTGGACGGGCTGTTGCGCTGGCGGAGCGGAGACCTGTTGGGAATTTTGAACGGTGTGGATTACGGCGAATGGAATCCCGAAACCGATACGCATCTGGCGGCCAATTACGGCCCGCACAATCTGGACGCCAAACTGGCCTGCAAACGCGATTTGCTGGAACGTTATCATTTGCCGGTGAATCTGGAACGTCCGGTGGTGGCGATTGTCTCGCGTCTGACGTCGCAAAAAGGCATTGACCTGATCATTGACGCGATCTGGCGGATTTTGGAAACTGACGCCTATTTCATTTTGCTGGGGTCGGGCACCGACAGTTACGAAAGCTATTTCCAGCACGTGCGCGACACCGCGCCCAACCGCGTCGGCGTTTATTTTGGATTCAGCACGCCGCTGTCGCATCAGGTCGAAGCCGGCGCCGATATGTTTTTGATGCCGTCGTCATATGAACCGTGCGGTTTGAACCAGATGTACAGTTTGAAATACGGCACGGTGCCGCTGGTGCGTGGTGTTGGCGGATTGGACGATACAATCCACAATTTCGAGCGCACGACGGGGCAGGGCAACGGCTACAAGTTTTACGAATATTCAGCTGATCGGCTGGCCGAGAAGTATTACGAGGCCCTGTTGGTTTATTACGACCAGGATTCGTGGCGCAAATTGCAACGAAACGGGATGCAGGCGGACCATTCCTGGGAGCGCGCGGCGCACGAATATGTGGGCGCCTATCAGCGCGTGATTGCCGCTCGGCGGCGCTAAGCGGGTGTCTGTCTGCTGGCGAACGAACGAGGTTTGCTATAATTTGGTCAACTTGTCGGGAACGGTTGGCACTGCCCCTTCTCACAGGTTGAATGAGTAACCAACCGGCGAGCCAAGAGTTTGCCGGATATTTTTTGAGGGAGAACGTCATGAGCGAATTTGTGAATGAAGTGACTGATGGTAGCTGGGAAAAAGAAGTGCTCGGATCCGATCAACCCGTGTTGGTGGATTTTTGGGCTGCGTGGTGCGGACCGTGTCGCATGCTGGCTCCGACCGTCGAACAGGTGGCAGAGAAGTACCAGGGCAAAGCCAAAATCGTCAAATTGAACGTTGACGAAAACGTGGAAAGCCCGGCCAAGTACGGCATTCGCGGTATTCCGACCTTGATCCTGTTCAACAAAGGACAAGAGGTGGATCGCCACGTGGGCGTGCCGCAAAACGCGCTGACCGCATTGTCACAAATGATCGAGCGGCAGTTGGTTTAAGTCATTGTGCCAGTTGGGGATTGGTGGCAAGTTGAAAAAGCGAATGCCGCCGCTCCCCAACCCCTGGCACAAAAGTCGGTCGGCACGAAATTCAGTACGTTATGTCCACAGATTATGATGTAGTTATTGTCGGCGGAGGGCCGACGGGGTTGGCAGCAGCCGTCTATACCGGGCGCGCACTGTTGAAAACTCTGGTGCTGGAGAAACAAACGGTCGGCGGCCAGATAGCGTTGTCAGCCGCAATTGACAACTATCCGGGGTTTGCGGACGGCATTTCGGGCTACGAATTTGCCGAAGCCTTTCTGAAGCACGCGCAACGATTTGGCGCGGAAGTCCGCATCGGCATTGGCGCAAACTCCATCACCCGCAACGAGGACGGCAGTTTTATTGTTGGGCTCGGTGATGGCACGCAGGTCACGGCCAAAGCCGTCATTCTGGCGATGGGGCGTCATCCGCGACGGCTGGAAGTGCCGGGCTATGATCGGTTGTTTGGCGGCGGCGTGAGTGTTTGCGCTACTTGCGACGGCGCGTTCTTTCGCAATGTTCCTGTGGCAGTGGTCGGCGGCGGCAATTCCGCTGTCGAAGAAGGACACTTTTTGACGCGCTATGCGTCAGAGATTTATTCGATTCACCGGCGCGATCATTTCACCGCGCAAAAAATCCTGATCGAAGAATATTTGCACCAGCCGAAGGTCAAACCCGTCTGGAATTCGGCGGTGGAAGAGATTTACGGAGAAAAAGAAGTCGAAGGCATTCGCATCAAGCATTTGCCCAGCGGCGAAACACAGGAATTTCCCGTCAAAGCCGTATTCGTGTTCATCGGCTGGATTCCCAATTCGGAATTGGTCAAAGACCTGGTTGAAACAGACGCCGATGGGCGTGTCATCGTCAACGAATTGATGGAAACCAAAGTGCCGGGTTTGTATGCCGCAGGCGATCTGTGCGTGCGGCCGATTTACCAACTGGCCAATGTCGTGGCCGACGGAGTACAAGCAGCCGTCTCGGTGGAAAAGTACCTCGAAAGCAAAAAGTAACCACAAGACCTCAAACCAGTCACGAAGTGCACGAAGGATCACGAAGAAGCTGCAAGGCTTCGTGCTCCTTCGTGTTTCTGTGTGTAGAAAAGCAAACGCATGAATTTAGCAATTATCGGCGCGCAATGGGGAGACGAAGGCAAAGGCAAGATTGTTGATTTGCTGGCTCCGCATTTCGACATCGTCACCCGTTATCAGGGCGGTCACAATGCCGGCCATACCGTCATCATTCGCCGCGATGGTGTAGATCACAAATTCGTTCTGCATCTGATTCCTTCCGGCATTACACATCCCGGCAAAACCTGCGTCATCGGCAACGGCGTCGTTGTGGATCCGCAAGCTTTGTTGCGCGAAATGGAAGAGCTGCACGCGCAAGGTATCGAAGTCAATCACCACAATTTGCTGATCAGCAACCGCGCGCATTTGATCTTGCCGTATCACGTGGCGCTGGATCGCGCCATCGAAGCTTCGCGCGGCGGGAACGCCGTCGGCACGACGATGCGCGGCATCGGTCCGGCGTATGAAGACAAAATGGCGCGGCGCGGTTTGCGCGCGGGCGATTTGACCGATCCGGCGACGCTGGCGGAAAAACTGGCGACCAACGTCAAACAGAACAACCGGCTGTTGGCGATGCTCGGAGGCGAATTGATTGATGACAAAAAGGTGATTGCCGATGGCGAACGCTGGTGCGAAATGCTGGCGCCGCACATTTGCGATACGACCTATTTCCTGAATCAGTCAGCGCGCGCGGGCAAAGCGTTGTTGCTGGAAGGCGCGCAAGCCACGATGCTCGATATTGATCACGGCACGTATCCGTTTGTGACTTCGTCGAACTCTTCCATTGGCGGCGCGTGCACGGGCGCGGGCATTCCGCCCCGGCTGATCAATGCCACAATCGGCGTGATCAAGGCTTATACCACGCGCGTTGGCGGAGGGCCTTTCCCGGCCGAATTGAACGACAGTCTGGGCGAACACATTCGCGCGCGCGGCGGCGAATATGGGGCTTCGACCGGACGCCCGCGCCGCACCGGTTGGTTTGACGCGGTGATCGCGCGTTATGCCGTGATGGTCAACGGACTGGATGCGCTGGCGCTGACCAAACTGGATGTGCTGGATGATCTGGCTGAGATCAAAATTTGTGTCGGGTATCGCATCAACGGCAAAGAAGTTGACCAGGTGCCGTATGACGCCAACCAGATGAATATCGCCGAACCGGTGTATGAAACGATGCCGGGCTGGCAAAGCAAAACGGAGGGCATTTCGAAGTTCGCCGAATTGCCTGTGCGCGCGCAAACTTATATCGCGCGTTTGTCGGAATTGTCCGGCGCGCCGTTCGCGTTCATTTCGACCGGCGCTGAACGAAACGAAACCATCCTGGCGCACGACGTGCTGAACGCGTGCGGTCTGACCCTGCCCGTCTAGCGCCCGGCAAGAACGGGGCGCGGCTTATTCCCAGGCTGCGCCCCAATCTATCTTGCGCGCACGTTTCCATATCTCTTTGTCTTTGTGGGTCACGCTGAGTGTTTCCAGGCCGTGCTCCGTGCAAAGCTGTAGTTGCACAAAATTGGGGCGGCGTTGCGGGTGCCGCAACACTCTGTTTTTGGCTTGGGCCAACGGCTGTTTGCTAAAAACGAGATAGGAAAACTTTTCGTCTTCGTGGCCGAGTGCACCGGCTTTCAGCCGCCGATGCAACGCCGTGCGTTCTACGCGCGCTGCAAAATGACACCATTCCTCTGCCGATAACGGACATTCCGCTGTGTGCGGACAGGGCGCGCACAGATAGCCGCCTGCTGCTATCAACGCTTGCCGCACGGTGCGCAACAACGCGAACCCTTTCATCGTGCCCGGTTCGACAATGACCAGTGTGTGTCGTGCGGCTTGCCACGCCAGTTGCCAAACCTGGCGCGCTGCGTCGCCGGACAATTCGCCCAACGCATACGAACACAACACCAAATCTGCGGTTGGAAATGCCGTCTGCGTGCGCAAATCCGCTTTGTGCCAGTTGGCGTTGCTCAGCCTGGACTCGGCAGCCTCTTGCGCCAATCGTTTGCCCAGAGTGATCAACCCGTGGTCGCGCTCCAGCAGCGTGATTTCCTGCAAGGCAGGGAAGACGTCACAAGCGGCCCAGGCTGCCGTTCCTGGACCCGCGCCCAGATCGAGCACGCTTTCAATCTGTTGCGCGGTCATCAAGCGCGCCATTTCCGCCAAGACTGCGCGCACCGCTGCAAAGGTCGCAGGCATGCGTACGGTCGCATAGGCCAGACGATGAACATCCGAAGGAAAAATGCTGGCGCTGGAAGACGTTTGCGCGCGGTAACGTTGCGAGAGGTCTTGTGCGGCGTCAGAGAGAGCGGCGAGCGGAACTTGCGCGGTGGCTTGCGCCAATGCCTGGCGCAAATTGGGTGGTAGTTGCATGTCGGAAAAGCGCGCCCGGGAGCGCAAGCCCACCGGCTTGCGCTCCTGGGCGGAAAGCGTCAGAACAGCAACTTGAATCCGAGCTGCCAGAAGCGCGGGAAGTTGGATTGACGGTTGTTGTTTTTGTTGATCGCGCCGAATTCCGCGTTGGTCGGATCGGTGCCATACGTGCGTTCGTCGTACATCGGCGTGTTGAAGACGTTGTAGGCTTCGCCACGGAACTGGAAGCGTACCTTTTCCGTGATGCGGAAGGTCTTCGAGAAATTCATGTCGAATTGCTCAAAGGCTGGCCGCCGCACGCGCGGATCGCGAATCGGGGCGATACGCGTGGTGTACGGTTCGCGAATGATGAACGCCGGCGTGGTGCAACTGTTGTTCGGGTTGACCACCCACTGGGTGAGCAGTTTGCCCGCAGCATCACGTTGCAACGTGCCGTCCGAATTGCGGATGTATTGCGCCGTGCAAGGACGCACACCTTGAATCCATTGCGCGCCGTTGACGAAGCGTTTGCGATCCACCTTGTAATAATCGGGATCAACGATGTCCACGTTGCCGGGCAATTGCCACGGACGACCCGAATTGAAGATGTACATACCGGCCGCTTGCCAACCGCCGACCAGCAAATCCGTCAGCCGATTGCTGTTGCCCAACCAGCGGCGGCCTTTGCCAAACGGCAGTTCCCACACGCCCGAAATCGTGAACCGATGCGGGCGGTCAGAGAACGCCAGACTGCGGTTTTTGATACGCGCCACATCGTCAATGTAGCTGGCCGTGCTGTCTTGCTGCCCCGGCTGTTGAATGGCTTCTTCGATGGTTTTGGAGAAGGTATAGGTCGTGCTCACCTGCAATCCGCGCGACATGCGTTTGTTCGCCAGGATTTGCACGGAGTTGTACCAAACCTTGCCTTCGTTCCGTTCAAGCTCAGAGATGCCGCCGAATTGCGGGAACGGGCGGCTCAATTCATAGCGGCTGAGCGTGGCGTTTGAAAAACGCCCGCCGCCAAACCCGGCCACGCCGAAAAACGGATTGGGCAACAGTTCGTCGCAGATGTTGCGGTTGCCGCCGATGGTGGCGTCGCAACGTTTACGGAAATCGAGGCTCGGTTCGTTGATGCCGTTGAATTGCGATTGCGCGTCATACGTACGGCTGCCGACATAGCTGACTTCCGCCGAGATGTTGCCCGGCAATTGACGTTGAATACCCAGCGAGTAGTTATCCACTTTCGGCACCACGAAGCTGGGGTTGGAATAGCTGAAGCCCAGGCCCAGGAAGGTCTCCAGACCGAGGCTGCTGCCCGCCGGACGCAACACGCCGGTCGGGAACGGATTGGCCAGCGAATTTGCAATCGGCGTGCGGTTGCTGTCGTTGGAGGAGACAAACGGCGTCTGAATGCTGAAGCCGTTGGTCGGATAGCCCGGTGCGCCCACCGGATTGACGTAATAGCGTCCGTAACCGCCACGCAGCACGGTTTTATCGGTGATCGAATAGGCAAAGCCGATGCGCGGCTGGAAGTTGTTCTTGTCGCTTTCGACGGCTGCCTGTCCCTTGGCGGCAAAGCCCAACCCGCCCAGGATTTGGTTGCCGTTGATCAGTTTGGTGCGATCAATGCGTCCATTGGCCGGATTGACCGTGGTGGTATTAAACCCGAAATTCAACCGGTCATAGCGTTCGATGCCCGGCAAATTCAGGTCATAACGGAAGCCGAAATTCAGCGTCAGTTTGCGTGTTACCTTCCAGTCGTCCTGGAACCAGGGCGCGTAATACTTCGCCATGTAAATCGGGAACACGTTGTTATCAATGTTGCCGCCGTTGGGGGCGCCCAAGAGCAAATCAGCCACGGCGCTGCCGCTGAGCGCGTCGGCGCGGTTAAAGGTTTGCTGCGTGAAAGTGCGGCCAAAGGTCAGGCGCAAACCAGCGTTGCCCGCCGCTTGCCGCGCATATTGCTGGAAGCGGATGTCCACGCCAAAGCGCGTGCTGTGAGCGCCGAAAATGCGCGACACGTTGGGTTGCACGCTGTAAACGTTGGTGACTTCGCGGCTGAAACTGCCACGGCCCAACTGGATGTTGTCCGACAGTTCAAAGCGCGGGAACATCGGAATGGGCAATTGGCTGATCAGGCTCGACGGAAAGCCGAGCTGTGACGCGTCATAGCCCAAGCCATCCTGGAAGCGGGCTTCTTCGATGTAGCGATTGGCTGACACGCGCACGTTGAAGACGGTCGTTGCGTTGAAGGTATGCAGCCAGTCGGCCACACCCGTGTAATTGACGCGGTTGAGCGGTAATTGACCGTCTTGCGCCGGGCCTTCGGTGATGCCGTTGGTCCAGCGAATTTCCGCGCGGTTGTTGTACCCGTAACGGAAAAAGACTTTGTCTTTCTCGCTGATGTTCTGGTCAATTTTGAAAATCCAGTTTTTGAATTTGTCGTTGGCGATGTTGGGAATGTCGGCGTAATTGTTGCGCCACGGATCGCCGCCCGGCGTGACCGTATTCGGTTTCGGATACAGGTCGAGCAGTTTCTTGGCAATCGGGCTGATGCGGTTGGCGGGGATGATGTTGTTCGGGAACGGATCGCGCACCCAGTTGCCATTGACGTTGCGCCCGGTGGCCGGATCGTAAATGGTGATCAAACGACCTTGCACGTCTTTGTACTGGCTGAAATCGCCATTGCGGAACGCTTCGGTCGGCACGGTGATGACCTGCGGATTGGGCGTGCCTTCGCGATAGCCTTCATAGTTGAACAGGAAAAAGGTCTTGTCGCGTCCGTCGTAGCCCAGCTTGCGGAAAAGCGCCTTGGGCAAACGCACTGGTCCTTCGATCACGCCGCCGTATTGATCGAGGAAGTGCTCGGCTTTTTCGAGCGTGCCGTCGGCGCGGCGAAAGCGTCCGGCAGGCAAATTGCGGAAGTTGGAAAACAGGTAGTTTGAATCCAACCAGTTGCGACGATAGAACTCATAGAGTGAACCGTGAAATTGGTTGCCGCCGGATTTGATTTGCACGTTGACGACGCCGCCTGCCGTGCGGCCGTATTGCGCGTCGTAACTGTTGGTGATGATTTTGAATTCACCGACGGCGTCTACCGGCGGGACATAGGCGATGTTGTTGCCGCCTTGCACCGAATTGTTTGGCGCGCCGTCGAGCAGGAATTCGTTGCTGCGGTTCAAACCACCGTTGATGGACCAGTCAGCGATGGCGCCGTTGTCGAACGGACGTTGGTAAATGGCCGGACCGTTGTAGGTGATGCCCGGTGTGAGCGTCGCCAGCATGAACGGATTGCGCGCATTGAGCGGCAATTCGACGACGCGTTTGTTTTCGATCACGTTGCCGCGATCAGCCTTGGTTTCTTCCAGCAATGGCACATCGGCCGTGATGGTGACGGTTTCGCTGGCCGCGCCGACTTCCAACGTAATATCAATGGTGGCGGTTTGGCTGACCTGCAATTCCTGGCTGTCGCGCAAGTACTTTTTGAACCCTGCCGCTTCGACGCTCATGTTGTAGCGGCCTGGTTTCAAGAAGGGCACGGTGTAATTACCTTCTGCATTGGTGGTGACGGTTGCGGCTTCATTCGTCGCCAAATTGCGCAACGTCACCGTCGCGTTGGGTACAGCGGCTTTGTTTTGATCTTGCACACGGCCGGTCACGGTGGCGCGAAACTCCTGCGCCACGCTGAACACCGAGAGCAAGCAAAGCAGGAAGAGGGAATAAGCTAGGTGCTTTTTCATGGGATTCTCCTGTGTTGCCTGGACGGTTCCGGTAGAAAGCGGAACCAGAATGGACTGTGCCTGGTCTGCGTCACCGTTGCGGTGACGGCGTCAAATGCGGCGGTGCAACCGATGCAGCGCCACACCATCAAACAACGGCGTGGTCTGGCTGTCAGCCAGCAAGACCGTCCGTGCTTGCACCAGCGGCAGCCCGAGCGGAGTAACGAACGTTGAAGGAACTGTTTGTAATTCGTTGTGCAGCAAATAGCCGCCTTCGGCCATCATTGCGCTCAGGTTGGTGAGCGCCAACAACAATTCCGCCGGTTTGAAATAGGGGAAGACGTTGGTCACCACCACCAGATCATAGGCGGGCGAAGGCGCATAGCGCTCTGTAATGATGTTTAACCGATCAGCCGTGATGCGGACGTTGCGCGTCGTATCAATCCGCAAAGATTTTTTCAGGTGCGCGGCATACGGCGCAGGCACTGCGAGCGCGGTTTCTTTGCCCAGGTTACGCCCAAACTGTTTGAAATAACTTTTGAAATCTTCGGTCAGCGGGTGTGTCGGCGTATCGGCGATGCCGGATAACAGCGCCAGGGTGATTTCCGTGCGCTGACGCAAACCTTGCAGGTGCGTGATGACGCGTTCGTTGATGTCTACGCAATGAATACGCAACCGATCAGCATCCGCCAGCCCCAAACCGAGCAGCGCATCCGCCACAGCAAACGGTTGATAGCTTTGCGGGCCAAACAGTTCCAGCAAATCGGTGCGCGGCGCGAAATCCAGGCCCGGACCGACGATCAAAACGTTGTTGAGCCGCGTTGTCGGTTCTGCCGCACGCAACGCCGCCAGTGCGGTGTAAACGGCGAAGTTGGCTTCGATCTGTGTATCGGTGCTGTGACCGCGCTCCTGATACAGGCGGGCGACATACGCCGCCAGGTCTGCTGGCGTTAGCTCACGTCCGGCAAATTCCTTGCGATAGAGAAAGCGCATCACGCGCGCATACTCTACGAACAACAGCGACTCGAGAGCGATTTCCGGCGCGCGTTGTTTTTGCACCCAGCTTTGAAAATAAGCCAGTCGTTCATCTGTTTCTACGGTCGCCTTTTTGCGTTGCACGACCTGGGCAAATTCGCTCAACCGCGCGCGCGCAGCTTCCGGCATTCGTGCACGTGGCGGCAGGAAGTTGGCGTCATCAGCCAGAAATTTGGCGCGCTCTTCCTTGCTCAAACCTTGCACGAATTCATATGCGCTGAGCGCCGGTTCTACTTTGGTGCGCGCCGTAAAGCGCGTGGATTGCAACACGAAAAAGATCAGATGGTCGAATTCGCCGACTTGTTGACGGGCAGCGGTCTGTCGTTGCAGTGCGGCGATTTGTGACGCGAAATTCTCCCGCGTGAATTGTTGCGTTTCCAGCCACGGGCACAGCGCGGACGGCAAATCGGCAAACGCAATGGGACGGCGTGCCGGGTTTTCGCTTTGCCCATATGCCAATGCGCAGAGCAAACAACCAAGCGCACATAGACGACACCACACCGCAGCGTGGTGACGCCAGTTGGGTAGCGTTCGCCAAAGGTCTTTCATTTGACCAGAGTCCTATGCCAGGCGAAGCGGAGCCAGCTCAACCTGCACAGGCTGGCCCTGTTTACGCATCATCAAACCGAATTACCAATTTCTGATTGCCGATAACGACGATCGCAAGGTGTGCTGACTTACTTAGGCGAACTGGATTATCCAAGCAGCCTGAGAGGCTGTCAAGGAGTGTTCTTGCGTGTAGATTGGGTGTCCAAGACGAGCTTGTCGAAGAGGAAAAACCTTGCGGCGTTTGTCTGGTTGAGGTGACAAACGCCGCTGTGTTGCGGGTCTCAAAAGTGTGACGCAGGGCTTAGCCCATGCGTGAAAGCCAGAATCCGAAAAGTGTCAGAATGGCCAGAAAGAGCACGACAAAGATGACAAAGCTGAGCAATCCGCGTCCGACACGCGCCAGTGAATTGGGGCGTTGAGCCGCAGCTTGTGTTTGTTGGTTGACGTAATCGAAATAACGTGACCGGTAACTGCCAGAGTTGCCGGGCGCCAGTGACGGTTGTTGATTCATGAGCGACATCCTCCTTCCAAGCAGGCGCGTGCCACGGCACGCGGTTAGAAACTGACCCACGAGAGGGACACGGTCACTTGGGGCACGGGGCGGATGTAACGGGGCATTACGCGCAAGCGGGGCGGGCAAGCACGGCGGTGAAGACCAAAAACTCGTTTGTCAAAACAGCTCATTGTGAGGCTGTCTTCCGACTGTGTGTGTGTGATGTCAATTGTGGCTGAAGCGGCTTGTTTGTTGTTGTTCTCAAAACGCACGTCTTTCAAGGCGCGCTGCGTACTGCTGTTGGGAGAGTTGTGTAAACCGCTGATGACCGACGCATCTTAAAAAACTCGCGCCAAGTGTGTCAATTGAATGTTCGGCTGGAAAGGTGCGAAACGCTTTGCGGGCTGTTGCTTTTTTACTCTTACGGTTTGGGATTGCCGGGATTTTTGCTGTTGCTGCCGCCTTCTCTAACCGTCAACACCTGATTGGCGGCCACCTCTTGCCAGACATCTGTTTGGCCGTTGGGCCAGAACACTTCGACGCGCTCGGCTTTGGTCGCTTCACCCAAACCGAAATGCAAGCGCAAATCATCGTGTGAGTAATAGCTGGTTTGGCTGAGCACGGTTTGCACTTGTTTTCCTTTGCCGCTGCTGACCACGACGCGCGCGCCCAATCCGGTGCGATTTGACTGAACGCCCTGCACTTTGATCTTGAGCCAACGATTTGTGCCCTGGTAATCGTTGCGCAACAGCGAAGGCGGTTCGTTCATATTCATCACCAGCCAATCCACATCGCCGTCATTGTCAAAATCGCCAAAGGCTGCGCCACGGCTGGTGTGCGGAGTGTTTGCGCCCGGACCGCTTTGTTTGGTCACGTCTGTGAATTTGCCATTGCCCAAATTGCGGAAGATCAGGCGCGGCCCGCGATAGGCGTATTGCTGAAAGAACTTTTCGACTTCTGGATACACATTGCCGGTGACGAACGCGATGTCAGGCCAGCCATCGTTGTCCAGATCGGGCATTCCCGCGCCCCAGCAAACGTATTTGGTTTGCGCGCCGAATCCGGCGGCCATCGTGACGTCTTCGAAATTCAGCTTGCGGCCCTTTTCGTTCAGATTGCGATAGAGGATGTGTGTGTCGTCGGCAAAATGCGTCTTGAAAATGTCGAGCCGTCCGTCGCGGTCATAATCGCCAATGCCCAGACCCATCCCGGCTTGCGGATTGCCGTCCTCGTTATAGGCCGAGCCGGATTCGAGCGCGACATCGGTGAACGTGCCGTCGTGGTTGTTGCGATACAGAATGCTGGCCGTCGAATCACAGGCGACATACAAATCAACCCAGCCGTCTTCGTCAAAATCCGCCGCCGTAACTGACATCGGGTAACGTTCGCGCACTTTGGCGATGCCGCTGGCTTCGGATACGTCAACGAATTTTCCGCCGTCGTTGCGGTAAAACCAGTTGCGCGCAAAGGGCAATCCTTTGGGCCCGCAATTGACGGGAATGCCCTTCCAGGAGCAATTCACGCCTTTGCCCGGTTCCGGCGTTTTGGCCAGATCGAAGGTCAAATAGTTGGCCACAAACAAATCCAGATCACCGTCGCGGTCATAATCCAGAAAGCTGCAACCGCTGCCCCAGCGTGTGTCGCTGAAGCCCAGGCCGGTTTGGGCCGTCACATCGGTGAACGTGCCGTTTCCGTGGTTGCGATAGAGCACGTTCTGTCCCCAGTAAGTCAAAAACAAATCGTCGAACCCGTCATTGTCATAATCACCAATGCACAACGCCGACGCCCAGCCGGTGCGCCGCAATCCGGCTTTGTCGGTGATGTCGGTAAACGTTCCGTTGCGATTGTTGCGATACAGCCGATTGCTCGGCTCCTGTCCCTTGGGCGGGTCTTCCAGTCGGCGTCCGCTCATGACAAACAAATCCATCCAGCCGTCGTTGTCATAATCGTAAAACGCCACGCCGCAGCCATTGGTCTCGATGATGTATTTCTTGCTTTCGACACCGCCGTAAATGGTTGGCTGTGTCAGTCCTGCTGGTGCGGCGATATCAGTGAAATTCACGGGAAAGGGCGGCACGGATTTTTGCGCGGCCCCGGAACGCGTGATTACGCCAGCTAGCAGCAACAACACTGCGCCGCCGAAGCAGAGAACTTTGCCGAACGTAGGAGAAACCTTGACCATTGCGTGTCTTGCCTGCCGTCAGCCGAGCGGCTTACGGTTCGATTTTATCGAGGTTGTTTTGCAGCTTTTCGGCCAGCGCCAATTCGCGTTTGGCGTCTTCGGCGCGCCCGGTTTGCTGATACAACTGTCCCAACAGGTAATGCGCTGATTTGTTGTTTGGGTCGAACTGAATCGCGCGTTTGAGCATGCCTTCCGCGGTGGCGAAATTCTTTTTCTTCAGATACGACTTGCCAAGCAGGATGTACGGGCCGCTGTAATACGGATTCAGCCAGACGGACTTTTGCAGCGCCGGAATCGCTTCATCCCATTTCAACTGGCGCGTATAGGCATCGCCGAGTTTGTAATAGGCCATTGCATTGCCCGGATTCAATGCCAGTTCCTGCGTCAGCAAACTGACGCCTTCGTCATAACGCGCGCGGTAAATGGCCATCTGGCCGAGCAGGTAATGCGCTTGCGGCAGCTTGGGGTCTTTTTCAATGGCTTGTTTCAATTCGGCTTCGGCGAATTCTTCAAACTCCAGACGAATCATCATCTGTGCTGTGACCAGATGCGCCGCCGCTGATTCAGGCGCAACGCGAAACATCCGCGCCAGATTCGCACGCCCCTGGGCAGGTTGTCGCGTCTGTATGTAGGCCATTCCCAGCGCATACGTCAGTTCGTTGTTTTCTCCTGCCCAGGCGCGCGTTTTTTCCAGATAGGGAATCGCTTCTGCCATATGGCCGGCCAGATAGCGTGCCAGGCCAAGTGTTTGCACGCCTTCGCGCCAGTCGGCGGAATCCTGCGGCAGTTGATTGACGACTGGCGTCAGCAATTCGATGGCGCGCGACAATTCGCCCGCGTGATAGTGTGCAATGCCCAACAGGTACGTCACCGGAACTTCCTTGGCATCAGGTCGCGCCTGCAATTTGGCCAGAGCGGCTTTGGCATTGCCTTCGTTGATCAGCGCGCGCGCCGCCGCCAACGCCGCCGCCTGTGTTTCGGGCTGCTCTTGCGCCAGCGCCGCCGTTGCCAGCCAGCACAGCAGCACACTGAAAATTACACATCGTTTCATCATGACAAAACCAATTGTGAGCCAGGTGATCTTTGGCCTTAAGTTCTTGCCGGAGTTTCCGCGCCGGTTTCAACCTCTTTGGAAATAAACAGGCAGGATACTGCGCCCAAAACCATGCAAATGCCCGCCAGCACAATTGCGTTGCGTGCGTCGCCGCCCAGCAGTTTGTCGTAATAGAGTCCAACGGTCAGCATTTCCAGAATTTGCGGAATGCAGATGAACGCGTTGAGGATTCCCATATAAACCCCGGTGCGCGCGGGCGGCACAATCTTGGTGGTGATGATAAAGGGAATCGTCAAAATCGCCGACCAGCCAATGCCGACGCCTACCATACCGGCCATCACAAAGGTGATGGAATTGGTAAAGAGCATTGAAATAAAGCCCAATCCACCCAGCGCCAGAAAGAGGGCATACGTCATGCGCGTGCCCAGCCGATACACGACCGAAGGAATGATAAACGACATCACGACCGTGGTGATGTTCATCACGGTCATTGCCAAGCCCATTTTGGCCGTGCCTTCGGCAAAGCCGGGCGATTCCGGCGTCGGCGCGTTGTAACAATGCCGCGCAATCGAAAGCGCCAGGTATTGCCACATCAACGGCATTCCGTACCAGGTGAATAATTTGACCCACCAGATTTGCCGTACGCCTTTGGGCATTTCTTTGAGCGCCGCAAAAATGTCGCTGAAGATGCTGAACAGTTTGCTGAGCACGCCACCTCGGCGGGCGGCTTCGGCGCGAAATTGCTCCAGGTCTTCCGGCGGATACTCGTCCGTTTTCCACAGCGTCCAGAGGACGGTCAAAATCATGGCCGCGACTCCGATGACGAAAGAATATTTCACGATGTCGGGGATGGCTTTGCCGTCTTGCGTGTCTGCTGAAATGCCCAGGCTCAGCAAAATCAGCGGCATCAAACCAGCCAGAATCTGCCCGGCCCCGATCATAAATGTCTGCACCGAAAAGCCGACTGCGCGTTGCTGGTCGTTGAGTTTGTCGCCCACCAGGGCGCGATAGGGTTCTTGCGCGGTATTCATCGCGGCGTCGAGAATCCAGAACAATCCGACCGCCACCCACAACACAGGCGAATAGGGCATCAGCATCACCGCAATGCTGCCCGTCAACGCACCCAACAAGAGAAACGGTTTGCGCCGTCCGAACCGCGTCCACGTGCCATCGCTGATGGCGCCAATCAACGGTTGAATCAGCAAACCGGTAATCGGTCCCGCCAGCCATAACACCGGCAATTTGGCTTCGTCGGCCTGAAGGTAGCGAAAGATCGGGCTCAGATTCGCCTGTTGCAAACCGAACCCGTATTGAATGCCCAGAAATCCGAAACTCATGTTCCAGATTTGCCAAAACGACAGGTGCGGTTTTTGCTTCGGTGCGCGATTGATGGTCATGGGGGTCTCTCCAGAAATTTATTGACGGTTCTTCACTGCGACAGAATGACGGTGGCTTTGCCATCAAGCGTGAATTTCAGTTTGCTGTTTTCGACTTTTACTGCCGGGCCCGAACCCAAAAGGTTGCGCAGCACCGTGCCGTCAGCCAGGCGCAACTCCGCAGGCAAACCGAATTCGATGGCTTCGGCTTGCGGGTTGTTGTTGATTACGACAACGATGGTTTTGGTCGCAGTCAGCCGTGCAAAGCCGTAGGTCTGATGGTTGAGCATCAAATGCAACAACGCGCCGCGCCGCAATGGCTCCAGTTCCTGGCGCAATCGCAACAGCTTTTTGACGTGCTCAAAGACGTCGTTTTCTTCGGCGTTGCGCCCGGCTGGATCAAAGGCGTTGCGTGCGTCGCCGTTCCAGCCGCCGGGAAAGTCACGGCGATTGTCAGGATCGTTGCCGCCGCGCATGGCGATTTCGTCGCCGTAATACAACTGGGGCGTGCCGCGCGTTGTCAGCAAAAACGCGAACGCCAGTTTCAACCCTGCCGCGTTTGCGCCCGGTTCATTCATAAACCGCGGTACATCGTGTGAGCCAAGCAACGTCACCAGCGCGTCGGCATTTGGGTAAAGGTGATCCTGACTGAGAATTTCGGCCAGTCGTTTGGTGGATTGCCCTTTGGCGAACACATCGCGAACGGCGTAATACAGCGGGTAATCGAACTCCGTATCAATCTTGGAATCCACGCCGTCCCAGCGTTTGACGCCGCCTTGAAAGAACGAAACCTGCGCGGGGTTTCCATCCAGGGTTTCGCCCACTACGTTGACGTTGGGATATTCGCGCTTGATCGCAGTCATCCACTGATGCCAGAACTTGCGCGGCACATACGGCAATGTGTCTTGCCGTATGGCATCCATCCCGGTCGCGCCCAACCACCACAGCGTATTTTGAATGATGTAGCGTGCTGCTTCGGGATCGTTCTGATTCAAATCTGGCAAAAGGTTGACAAACCAGCCGTCCAAAACCGGTTTCAGCCACTCGGCGGGGACGTGCGGATCGCGCAGCAATTGCGTTTGCCAGTTTTCGTCAAGGTGATTGGTTTCCGTGCCATTGAACCAGGTTGGCGTCGGCGAATCCTTGACCCAGGGATGATACGGGCCGCAGTGGTTCGCCACCTGATCCTGAATGACTTTCAAACCGAGCGCGTGCGCTTTGGCGACGAGTTCGCGCAATTTGGCCAAATCGCCGAAATGCTCTTCGACGGCATAAAAATCCACTGCGCCATAACCGTGATAGCCGGTTGACGGTTCGCCATTGTCGGTTTCTTTGGTGTCGAGCTGATTGTTGTTGTCGTAAATCGGATTCAGCCAGAGCGCGGTCACGCCCAGCTCTTTCAGATAGGGCAACCGATTGATGACGCCTTGCAAATCTCCGCCGTGATAGCGGCGCGGTTTGGCGCGGTCAAACAATCCTTTTGAGACGGCGGGATCGTCATTCGCCGCATCTCCGTTGGCAAACCGATCCGGCATGATCAGGTAAATCACGTCATCCTGCGTGAAGCCCTGAAAGTTGCCTTGTCGTGGCAACGCCGCCGCGATTTCAAACGGCGCCACGACGCTGCTCGCTTGGGTTGTGATGGTGAGCGGATACTGGCCCGGCTTGAGCGATTTGCTGATGGTCAGATCGGCAAAAAGATACGTTCCGGCGTCGTTGATGTTGATGCGGCTGACAGAGATGCCGGATTTGGCCGTGACTTTTGCGCCGTGCAGGTTGCGTCCGCGCACCAACACCCGCAACGGATTGCCGGCAGCGCCGATGCTGTGACCGGCCCACCAGTTTGGCGGCTCGACTTTGAAGACTTCGGGAGCCAACGTCACCCGTCGCGCAGCCATTGACGGCCAGGCGACAAAAACGGCGACGCCGCAAACAAGCGGTAACAGCCAGCTTGCGCGTAACAAAAGCGAATGTCTGTTTGTCACAAAATCCTCCCGGTTGGCGAAACAGTCGTGCGGTTAGGTCAATGAAATGGAGCCATCTTCGTTGAATTGCACAGGCATCGGATCGGAAATGCCGCCGACAAAACGTCCCGCTTCATCGGCCCATTGAAAGCCAAAGAACATCGGCGTTGCTGCCGTTTCCGGATCGAGCAAGCGCCCGGCATACCAGCCTTCGGTTAGCAAACGCGCCGAGCCAGTCAGTTGGGGAACGTCCTGCTCAGCGAACGGCAGCAAATCCGACATCAGGTAATAAGTGCCTGTGCGGCATTGGTCTGCGCTGACGCGCTGGCGTCGCGCGCGCGAACAATCTTTTTCCTGCGCACAGAAAATCAGATAAAAGCGTTTGCCGTGGGCGAAACGCCGCCAGAACACTTGCGGCACTTCCATTTGGTAGAACTCGTCAGAGGTCACCAGCCTGCGCGTTTGGTAACAATCCCAGTTGTCGAGCGAGGCGGATTTCAGCCAGGCGATGACTGCGCCTGCGTCGGTGCCGAACTCGGAATTTTGACGGTCTTCAGGATTCAAGCGCGCACAGATGAACGCCAACCAACCGCCGCGTTCGTCAGGGATGACATATGGGTCGCGCCACGCCACGCCATCCAGCCCGATTTGTCGCCCCGGATTGGCAATTACCGGCGTGCGCCCGACTCGTTCCCAGGTGAGCAGGTCGCGTGAGACGGCCAGTCCGATTTGTTGCGGGCGTTGCCATTCGCTGGGCGTCCAGCGCGCAGGGTCTTCTTGTTGGCGCGCGGTATAAAACAAAAAGTGCGCTTCCGTAACTGGATCGCGCGCAATGCTGCCCGTCCAGAGTGAAAGGTTGTCCCACGCGCGGCCAGTGTTTCTGGTCAGCGCCGGAGCCGCCATTTCGCGCCAGCCATACGGCGTCAGCACCGCGTGACCGATGGCAGAGCAGTTGTGTCTGAGGTCAGGATTGAAGTGACACTCTGCTTGTTCTGCTTGCAGGTAAAAGGCATGCAATTCGCCGTCTTGGCGCGCGAACCAGAAATCCCAAAGGTATTTGTTGTGTGGAAACCAGGGCATAGCAATGAGCGAAAACGCCGCCCGGCGGCGGCACAAAAAAGGGGGAGCTTTGGGTAAAGCTCCCCGACAAGTGTCATCAAAATATCAGCAACCGACGTGTGCCAGTGGCTGACGATGAATGGTTCGCGGCTCGTTAGAATTTGAACTTGAGCGCGAACTGGAAATTCCGTTGCGGATCGGAGCCGAAATAGGCCGTCGAATTGATCGTGCCCGCGCCGCCGCTCGGATTGAGTCTGCCACCGCTGAAGCTGCCGATAAATCCATCGGGATTGCCCAGGTTGACGTGGTTGAAGAAGTTCACGGATTCGATGCGGAATTCCAGATGCTTCGTTTCCGAGATGATGAATTTCTTGAACAGCGACGCGTCCGTACGCCAATAGTTCGGGCCGCGCAGGCTGTTGCGTTTCTGGTTGCCGAACGTGCCCACCGCTGGCGCGCTGAATACGCTCAGGTCATTGAAGAACTTAAAGGTGCCATCGGCTTGTCGTGACGCGCCGGTTTTCAGCGCGCCGTTTTGATTGGGACGGCACGTGCCCGTGTCGGAAATGCCATTCGTATCAAAACAGTTGTCGAAGGGCAATCCGCTCTGGATCGTCGTGTTGGAGTTGAACTGCCAACCGCCGAGCACCAGATTGGCCGTTTTCGACCAGTTGCTGCCCAATTTCTTGCCTTTGCCGATAGGCAATTCATACACCTGCGACAACACGAAATTGTGATCGCGTTGCCAACCCGCCGGACCACGGTTCAGATTCGAATCGAAGGGGAAATAGCCGCCGTCTTCCGAAATCTGATCCTGATACGTGTAATGCATCAGCACCGAATAGCCGTCCGAGAACCGTTTGTCCAGTTTGAGCTGGAGCGAATTGTAATGGTTGTCGGCGCAATTACAGAAGAAGGCGATGTCCTGCGTCCAGCCAAATTTCTGGAAGAAGGGTTTCGCCAGCGTGCCATTACGACCAGGGGTGTAACCGGTGATCGGCACCTGATTGACGTTCAGGTCCGGGCCGTCGCCCGCAAACACGTGCGTGCCTTTGTTGCCGACAAAGGCGGCTTCGACCGACGTTGAATTGTTCAACTGATACTGCACCGTCACGTTGTACGCGTCCACGCTGGGCAGCCGCATTTTATCCGGCAACACGCGCGCAAACACGTTGTTCGGCAGGAAGAATTGACCGCTGGTCGGCAACGAGGTGTTGGTTTTGGCCGTCGGGTCTTTGGGCGATTTGTCCAGGCCGAAAAACTGCGTGAAGGCTGGTGCGCCGTCCGCCAGATTAAAGGCGCGGTTGAACGAACCGTTGTCCACACGTTGCACGGCGAGCACCGGCAGGTTTTGCGTGACCGAGTGGCCAAAGACCGAACCGAACACGCCGATGTCATAGCTGCGGCCATAGCCCGCGCGGATCACCAGTTTGTCGGTGACTTTGTAAGACAAGGCCAGACGCGGCGCAAAATTCAGCGTGTTTTCGACGTTGCCATTCAGTTTGGTATTGCCGACGCCGACGGTGCTGATTTGCCCGGTTTCCAGGCTCAGGAAGCCCGCGTTGCCCGCCTGGTTAATGGATTGCGGGTTGATGACATCCAACCGCACGCCGTAATTGATCGTCAGTTTCTGACTGGCGCGCCAGGCATCCTGACCGTAATAGAAATGACGCCACTGGCGTTCGCGCGCGTCCGTGCTGGAGCTGATGTAACGGCCAAAGTTGGTCACGTCGCCGAGCAGGAACGTCGCCAGACCCAGACCCGTGCCGCCGGTCGTGCCGGCAGTGCGGTTGTTGTTGAAGCTCAATTCACCCGAACGATGCACGTCGCTGGGCACGCGCAGGTTGTAGGCGCGGCGCACGTCCACGCCGAATTTGAAGGTGTGATTGCCGACGAATTTCGTCGTGTTGCTGACGAACTGGAACTGGTTTTCGTCCTGATCCAGTGGGCAGTTGCAGCGGTTGACGCCCAGGCCCGAACCGAAGTTCGTGCCGCCCGTGCCGCCGTTGCCGTCAATGAATCCGGCAAACAGACCCGAACTGAACTCATCGTTGTTCAAGCCGCGAATGCCAGCGTCTTCAGCGGTTTTCTTCAGATAGTCGAAGGGCAACACGTTGACCTTGTACCGGAAGAAGCCGAAGCGGAAGTCTGTCACCAGGGTCGCGTTCCAGGCGTAATCGAAGCCATAGGCGACGCTTTGATTGCGCACCTTGGAATCGCCGCCCAGCGAGACCAATTCGGCGCCGCCGCCAGCGCCAAACGCGGTCGGACCATTGCGCGCGAAATCGGCGAAGCTATACCGACCGAACATGCTCAGCTTGTCGGACGCTTTGTAATCAATGCGCACGTTGAAGCTGTCTTTGTCGAAGCCTTCAATGCCGGAGGCGACGTAATTATCCGTTGTGCCGTTTAACCGTCCCGGCGCGTTGGGCAGCGGGATCAATTTCAGAATGTTGAGCGCTTGCGCCGACAACCGCGCGGTCGGAATTTTGTTGCCTGCGAATTGCGTGCGCGATACGAGGGCTCCTTGCGCGTTAAAGACCGAGGTTGCCGGGTCAAAAATGTTGACGCCGTATGCGCTCAGATCACCTGTGCGGGCGGCTGCCGTGGGAACGCTGAGCAGGCGTGTGCCGCCGGTTTTGCTGCGCAAGCCTTCGTAATCGCCAAAGAAAAAGAGTTTGTCTTTGATGATGCGTCCGCCGACCGCGCCGCCGAACTGGCTTTTGAGCGTATCGGGGATGAATTTGCCCGTGAGCGAATCTTTGCGCGCCTGCGAAAAGGGATTGCGCGCTTGCAGGATGTCGTTTTGCCGGAACAGGAACGCCGCGCCGTGCAAATCGTTCGTGCCGGATTTGGTCGAAACCGAAGCGACGCCCGCAATGGCCTGGCCAAATTCAGCGTCGTAATTTTGCGACGTGACTTTGGTCTCGCCGATGGATTCAAAGTTGGGGTTGATGACGATGATGCCGAGAATCGGATCGCGATTGTCGGTGCCGTCGAGTTGGAAGCCCGTACCGCTGAAGCTTTGCCCGTTGACCATCGTCTGGGTCGAACCTTGCGGGTTTTCGCTGGCGGCGTGTTGCCATTGCAACTGTTGCGTGCCGGGCGTGAGCAAAATCAGTTTGGTGAAATTGCGATCCAGAATCGGCAAATCGGTCACCTGGCGCGATTCAAACGTCGTGGCAACGTCCGCGCGGTCGGTTTTGAGCAGCGGCGCTTCCGCCGTGATGGTGACTTCTTCGCTGACCGCGCCGGCTTGCAAGGTAATGTCGGTTTGCGAGGCCGTATCAACGTTGACCACGATGGAATCAATCACCGCCGCTTTGAAATTCGGCGCTTCGATTTTGACGCGGTATTTGCCGGGAATCAGACGCGTTTGATTGTAATTGCCCGACGCATTGGTTTTGGTGGTCTCGCTGGCGTTGGTGCCGAGATTGGTGATCGTCACCGTCGCATTCGGCACGGCAGCCCCTGTCGCGTCAGTTACGCTTCCAAAGATGCTGCCGTAAACGGCTTGGCCGAATGAGACAGAAGCCAACCCCAGGCTCAGTAGCAGGCTAAGCGCCAGCAGAGAGAGCTTGTGCATGATTCTCATAGCGTATCCTCCTGGACCAGGCCGACTTTGCACCGCATCCCGGCGTTTGCTCCCGGCACGTGGTGGAAACACAACAAAGCTGTCCTGGCCAGCGTGATGCAAAATTGTGATCTGAGCGCCCAACGGCCCGGCGAATGGGGCCAGAGGAGGCGAAAACAACATCACACGCCTACAAACCAACTGAAGGCGTACGACTCACCTGCGACGCCAAAACGGCGGCAGGTTTTCTCCCAGCAAAGCGGTTGGGTCTTGGTGCGGTTTTCAGGCGGGCACAAGCGTTGCAAAGTTTCATCCCAGATGCCTGTTTGCCTGCTGCCTGATTGTTTAGCTGCCTGACTGTTCAGATACCTGTTGGCGATGTTCTGCTTTGGGCAAGAACGCGCCCTCTGTTTCTCGTCTCTTCTGTTGTTTGTTCGGGAAGATCGTTGAATGCTGTCGGGCGGGCGCTTGCCAAAACGACTATTCCATTCTCGTTCTGCGAGAAACAACTGCAGGGGTGATCTCGCCAGAAACGCCCACCTGAATTCAGTGTGCCGCAAACCGCAACCTACAAATCCTCATAACTGCTACAAAAAAGGGCATATAGGCTGGGGGAAAATCCAAAAATATTGCGGCGGCATAAAGCTGGCGGAGCTTACCAGTTGCGTATTTGCTTTAGTCGTTACAGAGCGTATAGTTACGGTGACGTTGACGTTAACCCTACGTTACTTACAGTTAAATAAACGTTACGTGCGAAACCCATCCGTCTTTGTGTATGCAAATCAGCAAGGAAGACAAGCTGGAGCAAATGGAACGGCTCTTACACAGCCGAACATTGCACGGGTCTGACAGCCTGATCGCGTTTTTGCGGTTTGTGGTTGAAAAATCGGTGCTGGGCCAGGAACAGCAGCTAAAGGAATACACCATCGCGACCGAGGTCTTTGGCCGGGGAAAGGATTTTGATTCGCGGTTGGATTCTCTGGTACGGGTCCAAGCCAGCCGGTTACGCGCCAAATTGCGCGAGTATTACCAAACCGAAGGACGGCAAGACAGCCTGGTCATTGATTTGCCAAAAGGGAAGTATACGCCGCTGTTTTCTCCTGCCGTGGCCGAGCACGAAAACGTCGGCAACGGCGCCAGCACACTCAGCAGCGCCGCAGAATTCCGCAAAGATGCGTATTGGCAGGAAGTTACGCCGGTTTGGGGAAACCTGTTACAAGCGAATCAGCCGATTCTGATCGTCTTCAGCACGACGATTTTCTATGGCAGCTATGAAACAGGGATGAAGCTCTATAACTCGCTCGATGTGATGGAACACGCGCAGCAACCAGAGCTACTGGCGCAAAATCCGCTGGGCAATGGCGAGAGCAACTTGCCGCGTATTGACCATTACACCGGGATCGGAGAATTGCTTGGCGTGTACTTTCTCAGCGAGTTTTTCGCGCGCGTACAACAACCATTCCGACTCAAACGCAGCCTTTCGCTGACCTGGGACGAAACCAAAGCGGAAAATATCGTCGTGCTTGGATCACCGGCAGAGAATTTGTTTTTGTTGGATTTGCCGACCCGGCAGGATTTTCAGTTTCGTTGGGTGAAAGACGAACACGGGCGCAGCGTAAACGCCATCGTCAATACCAATCCGCAACCGGGCGAGCAAGAGATGTATGTTGCCAAACAGTTTGGTCCGTCGCCCAGCCAGATTTCCGAAGATTACGCCGTGGTCAGTTTGTTACAGGGCTTAACGGATAAAACGCGGTTGTTGATTCTGGCGGGGATCAATACCTTTGGCACCCAAGCCGCCGCCGAATACGTCACGCGGCCAGAATGTATCGAAGCCCTGATCTCTCATCTCAATATCGCTCCCGAAGACCAGTCGCCGCGCTTGCCCGCGTATTACCAAGTGTTGTTGCGCGTCAAAGTCAACGGCGGCGTGCCCGTGCAAATTTCCTATGTCACGCATCACGTGCTGAATCCGCAACGGGATCAGTAATTACTCTTTCAGCCAATTGCCCCCAGCAGTTTGAGGGCGTCCCAACACAGCCGCAACGCAAACCCAAAGAGCAACACGGCCAATCCGCGCAACACACGCACGTACCAACTTCCTGTCAGCCAGGCGCGCGAACGTTCGACCAGCAACGCCAGCACAACCTTGCAGCCGACCAGCAACAGATAAAACCCCGCAACAAATGCCGCCGCCGCCCACCAACTGACACGCGCGGCAGACGCCATTGTCGAAGCTCCAACCGTCAGCCAAAACAGATACGGATGCGGACTGAGCAGGTTGACCAGTGCGCCTTGTTTGATTGATTGCGCCTGGGGCGTTGCGAGCGTGAAGGTTACAGGGCCGCTGCGCCAGCTCTCATAGGCCAGCCAACACACCATTCCTGCACCCGCCAGCGAAAGCAGTCCCAGCCAGAAATTGAATTGCGTCAGGCGTGACAGCACCAGCGTCGTCAGCAAAATGATTGGCGGATCGGTCAACAGCGGAACCAGCGCGGTTTTGATGCCTTCGCGGCGGTTGTGTTTGAGCGTTTGGGTGATGACCAGCGTGAGCAAGGGACCTGGCGACAGCCCGGCAGCCAGTCCCAGCAACAGCCCGGCAATAAGCGAAGCGATCATAGGCAATCGTAACTGGAGATTTTCTTGGCGGTGTCGAAAAAACGCAGAATGCACGCGCAGTCTACAAACGGCAACTTACGTTGTGCAATTCACCGGTTGATTGTCTGGTAGAGAAAACAAGCGCGCTTTTCTATTTTGAGGGCCAGCGTTTATATTCTGGCCGTCATGCAAAACCCGTCGTCACTTTATCTGTTATCAAAACGAAGCCTGCTTTGTTGCCTGACGCTGTTGTTAACGAGCGTCATCTACGTTTGGCAACGCGCGGCGTCACAAAACGCGCCGGACAAAAATGCCTATGGCGTAAGCTTTGCCAACGTTGCGCGCAGCGCCGGGCTAAGCCACAAAACCATTTACGGCGACGAACACAAAAACAAATACCTGCTCGAAACGACCGGTTGCGGCGTGGCGTGGTTTGATTATGACCGCGACGGCTGGCTGGACGTGTTTTTTGTGAACGGCACACGGCTGAACGGTTTCGCCAAAGGGCAGGAACCGACGGCGCGGCTGTATAAAAACAACCGCGACGGATCGTTTACCGACGTGACCAAAGCCGCCGGTTTGGCGCGCACAGGCTGGGGCCAGGCGGTGTGCGTCGGCGATTACGACAATGACGGCTGGGACGATTTGTTTTTGTCGTATTACGGCAAAAATGCGCTTTACAAAAACAACGGCAACGGCAGCTTCACGGACGTTTCTGAAAAAGCCGGTGTCGCAGGCGCAAAAACGCGTTGGGGCAGCGGCGCGGCGTTTGTGGATTATGACAAGGACGGCGATCTGGATTTGTTCGTCGCCAATTACATTGATCTGGATTTGAAAACCGCGCCGACGCCCGAAACCGGTCCTTGCCTGTACAAAGGCGTGATGGTGGCCTGTGGCCCGCCGGGGTTGGAAGGCGGCAAAAACATTCTTTACCGCAACGAAGGCAACGGGGCGTTTACCGATGTTTCAGCCAAAGCAGGCATCCTGAAAACCTATGGCACGTATGGATTGGGTGTCATCGTCGCCGATTTCGACAACGATACCTGGCCGGATATTTACGTCGCCAACGATTCGGCTCCGGCGGCGCTTTACCACAATCAAAAAGACGGGACATTTACCGACATCGGCGTCGAAGCGGGCGCGGCATACAGCAGCGACGGCAAGCCGCAAGCGGGCATGGGCGTTGGCGTGGGTGATTTTGACAGCGACGGCTGGCTGGATATTTTCAAAACCAATTTCTCTGGCGACACTTCGACGCTGTATCGCAATCTGGGCGTCAAAAGCGGATTGCTGACGTTTGACGATGTGACGTTTACGGCGGGCATCGGCGTCAACACACGCTTTTTGGGCTGGGGCTGCAACTTCGCCGATTTTGACAATGACGGCTGGCTGGACATTTTTCTGGTCAACGGTCACGTCTATCCCGAGGTCGAAAAGCTGACGACCGAAGCCGGATATCCGCAGCGCAAGGTGCTCTATCAAAACCGGCGCGACGGCACTTTCAAAGACATCACGGCAGACGTCGGCAATGCGTTGCTTGAACCTACGGCCAGCCGCGGTTGCGCATTCGGCGATTTTGACAACGACGGCGACCTGGATGTGGTGATCAATCCGGTCAATGATGCGCCCGTGTTGCTGCGAGCAGACCGGACGAACGGCAACAACTGGCTTGCCGTGAAAACGATTGGTGTGAAATCAAACCGCACCGGCATCGGCGCGCGCATCAAAATCGTCACTGACAGCAAAACGCAAATGGACGAAGTGCGCAGCGGCGGCAGTTATTATTCGCAAAACGATTTGCGCGTTCATTTCGGATTGGGAACCGCGACCAAAATCAAACAACTCGAAATTCGCTGGCCCAGCGGCGTGGTTGACACGTTGACCGACATTGCCGCCAATCAGTTGCTGACGGTCAAAGAAGGCGCAGGGCTGGTGAAATCCGCTGCCAAACCGTAAAGCGTGAACCCCAGATGCCTTGGCGGCGTACGGCCAGGTAAATCTCTTGCTGGAGGATTGCAATGTTCTGTCCAAGCTGTGGTTTTGAATACACGCAGAAAACAAATTACTGCAAACGGTGCGGCGAAAGTTTGACCGCCGTCACCACCACGACCGTTCAGGTCGCGCCGCCGCGTTTCTGGATCGTCATGTTGTTTGTCGTCGTCGCGTTGTTTGGGTTTGCCGGGCTGCTGGCAAATATCATCTCGTATCACGAACTGGTCAATCGCAGCGTGCATGGGCCTGAATTGCTTGTGCCATTCGTGTTCGGTATATCTTTTGTGACCGTGGTCGCGCTGTTGCTGGTTTGGCAATTGGCGCGCTTGATTGGCGCGTATCAACAAGCCAGCCGCAACGCCGTTTCGCAACCGCCACAAATCATCGAAAAAATCATTGAACGGCCCGCGCCGCAATTGGGCGTGCCGACAGACCCGATTGCCATGCCGGTCGAACGTTCCAGTGTGGTCGAACATACGACCCGGCAAATGGCGGGCGCATATCGGCCTCCGCAAAGCCACGAATAAGCGAGGCCTGCTGGCAAAAACGCCGTGTTCCACGAAACCTCTTGGTTACCAATCCAACCGCGTCGGTTGTGTCTGTGGCTGATCTGCCTGTTGTTTTGTCTGGGTGGGCAGGCCTTGGCGCAAAACCGGCGCACGCCGCCGCGCAATGCAGAGCAGCTTTATCGTCAGGGCGTGGCTTTGTTGCAAAAAGGCGATCTGGCGCGCGCGGTGCTTTCGTTTCGCGCGGCGCTCAAGCTTTCGCCTGAACTGGCCGAAGCACATAACGGATTGGGCCTGGCATTGGCGCAACAAGGCCAACTGGCCGACGCCATCACCGCCTTGCGCGAAGCCGTCGCGCGCAAACCGAATTTTGCCGAAGCCTATGCCAATCTCGGCCTGACGTTGGAACAAGCCGGGCAATTGGATGACGCGTTGGCCGCGCTGAAAATTGCCGTCGAGCAGCAACCGAATTCCGCAGAATTTCACAGTGCGTTTGGCTTTGCGCTGGGCAAAAAAGGGTTGCTGGATGGTGCGCTCGGCGAATTTGCGCTGGCCGCCAAACTGAAGCCGGACTTTCACGAAGCGCAATTTCGGTTGGGCGTGACCCACTGGCTGGCGGGCAATTACGAGGCGGCGCTTGCGCCGTTGCGCGTCGCCGTCAAACTCAAACCTGCGCACGTCGAATCGCACTATTACCTTGGGTTGGTGTTGCAAAAGACCGGACAGTTGCGCGAAGCCATCGAATCGTTGCAAACGGCGCTCAAACTCAATCCGCAAATTGCCGATGTACAAGCCGCGCTCGGCAATGCGCTTCTGGCTGATGAAGATTTTGAGGCTGCGGTGACGGCATTGCGCGCGGCGCTCAAGCTCAATCCGAATTTGCTCACGGCGCGCAATGATCTGGGGTTGGCGTTGATCCAGAAACGCGAAGCCGATGCCGCCGTCGCCGAATTGCAAACCGTGCTCAAACTCGATCCGCAAAATCTGACGGCGCACCACAATCTGGGACTGGCGTTGATTCAGAAATCGGATTACGTCCAGGCCAGCGAAATCTATCGCAAGCTGTTGCAAATCGCGCCGCACGACGCCGAGGCGCAATACAGTCTGGGCCTGGCGCTGAAATATAAAGACGACCTGGCGGGCGCGATTGAAGCGTTGCGCCGCAGCATTGCGCTAAAACCGTCGTTACAAGAAGCGCATTACACGCTGGGCGTGATTTTGTGGCAGCAGGGAAAGCTGGCCGAGGCGGTTGCCACTTTTCGTGCGGCGCTGGCCGTCAATCCCAATTTTTCCGAAGCGCATTACACGCTGGGCACGGTCTTGCAACAGCAAGGCGACCTGGATGGCGCAATCGCCGCATTTCGCGCAGCCATCAAACTCGCGCCGCAAAATCCTGAAATCCACAACACGCTGGGCAACGCATTGCGCACCAAAGGCGACCGCGAAGGCGCGCGTCTGGAATTTCAGGAAGGCGCGCGGTTGCAAAAGCTCAAATCCAACAATCAGGCCGCGACCTTTGCCACCAATACCGGCATACAACGGTTGAAAGACGGCGCGCTGGATGCCGCCATCGAATTGTTTGAAAAAGCCATCGGCCTCGATCCCGAATACGCGCCTGCGCATTACCAGCTTGGGCAGGCTTTGCGCAAACAAGGAAAAAACGCTGCGGCGCAACAATCCTTTGCGCGTGCGCGCCAGCTCGATCCGCGCCTGAAAATTCCGCAATAACGCCGCGAAGCTGGCCTACGTGTCCATCTCGGTGTAGAGTCTGCGCGTCTGGCGAGTTCCTTCGCCGCGTTCCCGCATAAAAAACAAAGTCCCGTCTGCGCCTGGCAAGTGCCGCGCTGTTTCTCTGGCCGGAGGTCGTGATGCGAATCGGGAAACCAAAAGCTCTCTTGCTGTTCTGCCTGCTGTGCTGCGCCCTTTTCAATGAGCAAACCGCTGTTGCTCAATCCGTGAACGACAAACCGCCGACATCTGGCGATGCGCGCCGCCCGGAGTCGTTGCGCCCCGACGTGCTGCGTTTGAATACGTCGCTGGTGTTGGTGGATGCCGCCGTTGTCAGCAAACGTACGCGTGCCATCGTCGGCGATTTGCGCCAGGAAGATTTCACGTTGTACGACAACGGACAGGCGCAACCCATCACCCATTTCAGCCGCGAAGAATTGCCGCTTTCCGTGGTGTTGTTGCTCGATGTCAGCAACAGCGTGCATTCCGTCATCGAAAAAATCCGTGACACGGCACAGGACGCTTTGACGCGGTTGAAACCAGATGACCGCGTGGCGGTGATGCTGTTTGCCACCAGAGCCAAACTGACGGCTGGGCTGACCACGGATCGCGCGTTGATCGCCGACAAGCTCGCTGATTTTTGGGACAGCGTACAGGAGGTTGGCGCCGACGATACCATCATCGGCGCAGGCGTGTATGACGCCGCGCGTTATTTGCGCCAGCACACGGCGGCCAGTGAACGCCGCGCCATCATCCTGATCACTGATGATGAAGATTTTGGTTACAACTCGCCGCCGCAGGGGGTGGTGTTGCGTGAATTGTCAGAAGGCGGCACGACGCTTTGCGCGCTGGTGGTGAATCCGCGCGGCGGCAGCCGTACAAAAGCGGCTTTGGGCGTCGGCGCAACAGCGGTGTTAACGGCGGTCAATCCGATTTCGGGCGCGTTTATGCTGGGTTCGCAACTGTTGCGACGGAGCAAACGACGGCCCAGCACTGCCCGATTTTTTTCAGACCACACGGGCGGGGTGCTGCTTACGACCAAACAAGAAGACGTCGCACGTCTGTTTACCGAAGTCGTGGCTTTGCTGCGCACGCGTTATACGTTCGGATACGTCATGCCTGATGGCTTGCCTGACCAGCAATTTCGCGCAATCAAAGTCGCGGTCAGCGAACGCGCCGGACAGCCGCACGGTGGCGTTGCCGTGTTGGCGCGGCGTGGCTATTACCCTGACACTGATCAGGTTGCGCCAGAAACGCCAACCGCGTTGCCCAAAACGCCGTAAACGCACAGCGCCGTCAATGACGCTGCGAGGCTAATGTGTTTAGGGAATGTGGGGCCGCACATCGGGTTTCGGTTGGGGCGCAGCTTGCGTGCGCATCAGACAGGCCCTGACAAAGGGAACCGCCAGACTGGCCAGCCAGCAATAAAACCCGATGCGAAATCGTTCCAGCGAAGTTTTATTCATGCCGCTTTCGTCTGCGGGCAGCGGCATCACAAACAACAACAGCGTGTTGGCCGCCACCAGCAACGCCAGCCCGGAAAAGATGATGGCTGCGATCCATTTGCGAGAGGCAAGCAGCAGCACGCTGATCAGCCATAACGGATTGGCAAACCACGCCACCTGACCCACCAGAATTCCCAGCCAGCCCAGAGACAGAATGCGCAACCCGTACCAAACGGGATCGCTTTTCCGCGACATTTCCAGACAGGGCGTGACACAAGCCAATACAAACAGCGCCACACTGAGCGCGACGTAAAACTGATTGCGTTGAAAGATGGTGGGCGGGTTTGGGGTCATGTCAGGTCTGAGTGTTGCTGCTGAGGCGGGATTGATCAGACGAATTGGAAGACGACGCGCGCCTTCCAATTCGTCGAAATTGCGTTGCGGGATTGCGCTATCTCAGCCCGGCCAACAGCCCCTTGGTGTAACCCAAGGTTTCGGTCAAGCCGGCCAACGGGTCTTTGCCGTCTTTTTCGTATTCGTATCCGGCCAGCGCTTGATATTTGATCTTGATCAACGCCGCCAGAATCGCTTTCAGATTCAAAATGCCGCGTCCGCCTTCGATGGGCGTGTTGCGATTGCCGAGCGCGGAAATGTCTTTCAAATGCACATCGTACAACCGCTCTTTGCATTTGATGATGGATTCTGCCGGATCAACGCCCGCGCGCGCGGTGTGGCCGACGTCAATGCACAGCCCGATGCGTTTGTCGTATTTCTCAGCGATTTTCATCACGTCGTAAGGTGACGGGAAGTTTTTGTCTTCCGGGCCGTGGTTGTGAATCGCCACCTTGATATCGAACTCTTTTACCAGCGGGTCCAGTTGTTGCACCCACTGGTTCAAATCGCTAATCGTGCCATTGGGGGCACACACCATCGTCGGCACACCCACGTCACGCGCGAATTCAAAGGCGCGGCGCATTTCGGCTTCGTCATTTTTCATGCCGACGTTGCCCACGCTCAGCGGAACCATGCCTGCGTCGCGAAACATCTTTGCGCGCGCTTTGCGTTCTTCGGGCGTATGCGACAGGTCAATGTGATTTTTGACGTTCTTGATCGAAATGTACTTCATGCCCGCGCGTTGCAAGCCTTTGATCGTTTCTTCAAGCGGCCACTCGCGAAAGGTGTAGGTCGCCACACCAATTTTCAATCCGCGCCAGGGATCAGCCGCAGCCGTTTGCGCCGTCGCGATGGCTTCCAGGCCGAATAGCTCAGCAAAGGGCAACGCCGCAGCCGCCAGCGCGCCGGTTTTCAACAAATCTCGTCGGGAAACGTGGTTCATCATTTTGCCTCCGGGTGTTTAGTGTTGGATGAATTGCCTGTGAGTAGAAAATGCGGGAATCAAATCGCGGACAATTTGATCGTGCAGCGTTTGCATCTGTTGGTAACGGCGCACGTGGTCGGCGTTGGGTTTGGCGCGCGTCGTTTCATCCAGCGCGATGTAACGCTGACAAAGCGTTTCGATGCTGACGGGCTGGCCCTGTTGTTTGTGATAGGCCCACACGGCTTGCACGGCTGCGCCGACTGCCGCGCCTTCTTCGTTTTGCACGCACACGACTTCGGCATTGAAAACATCCGCCAGAATCTGACGCCAGACGGCGCTTTTGGCGCCGCCGCCCGTCGCGCGAATTTCCGTCGGCGCAATGCCCAGCGCGCGCATGCGGTTCAAGCCATAATTCAGGCCCAGGGTGGCGCCTTCCATTGCGGCGCGCGCAAAGTGCGGAATCGTGTACGTCTGTTCGCGCAAGCCAAAATAAATGCCCGTGCCGTCGGGCGCGTTCGGTGTGCGCTCGCCTTCAAAGAACGGAATCAGTAACAATCCGTCGTTGCCCGCCGGTGTCGAAGCCGCCGCTTCTGACAACGCCGCGTGCGACAGATTAAATCGTTCGCGCACCATTTCAGTGGCGACCGTGACATTCATCGTGCAAACCAGCGGCAGCCATTTGCCGGTCGAATCGCAGAAAGCGGCAATTTCGCCTTGCGGATCAATCACCGGTTGCGCGGCACAGGCGTAAATCGTGCCCGAAGTGCCCAAGCTGACGGTGACCACGCCGGGCGCAACATTGCCCGTACCGATTGCGCCCATCATGTTATCGCCGCCGCCGCTGCTGACGATGACGTCTGTCGGCAAACCGAATTCGGCGGCCAATTCCGCGCGCAAGGTTCCCGCGAGGTCGTCAGACCCGATCAGTTCCGGCAACATTCCGGCCAGCGCCGGATCAATGGCCGCCAGCGCGGCTTTTGACCAGACGCGATTGCGCACATCGAGCAACGCCGTGCCCGAAGCATCGCCGCATTCCATCGTTTTGCGGCCCGTCAGCCAGAAGTTCAGGTAATCGTGCGGCAACAACACCGAACGCAACCGCGCAAAGTTTTGCGGTTCGTGCGTTTTCAGCCAGAGAATCTTTGACGCCGTGAATCCTGCCGGAACGCCGTTGCCCACCGCAGCAATGGTTTTTTCCAGCCCGCCCAAACGACCAATGATCGTTTCGCATTCCGCGCTGGTGGCGGTGTCGCACCAGAGCTTGGCCGGACGAATCACCTCGTTGCGCTCGTCCAGTGCGACAAACCCGTGTTGCTGACCTGACACGCCGATGCCGCGCACCTGAGCGCGGTCAATGCCGGATTGCGAAAGCACCGCCGCAATGCCAAAGCGCACCGCATCCAGCCAGGCTTGCGGATGTTGTTCCTTGTGCCCGGCGGGCAAACCTTCGATCAGTTCATACGCCTGACTGGCGCTGGTGATGACTTCGCCGCTGTCAGCGTCCAGCAAAATGGTCTTGGTGCTTTGCGTACCGCTGTCTATGCCGATGAAATAGTTGCTCATCTTCCCTGCGTCTCTGCTGCGTTTGGATTTGTATGAAGAATGCCGGATTTGGCTTGACCATTAAACGCAATCGTCGCGCACTAGGCAAGCAAAGCCGGGGCTGAAGATATCTTTCCGCTGGCAGGGCTAAACCACATCCAAAGGACTGCGCACACCCAAACCGCCGCGCTGTAACACGTGCGTGTAAATCATCGTCGTGCTGACGTCTTCGTGCCCGAGCAGCTCTTGCACGGTGCGGATGTCGTAACCGGGTAGCTCCATTTTCCATATTCCATACTACATTTTTCATCTGCTATTGGCGCAGTCGCGACAATGGTAAATGGAAATGTGATACGGAATATGGAATATGGAAAATTACCTTCGATTACCGCGCGCGGTCTTGAGCGATGAAGCAAATATTCGGCAAAGCTCGCTGTTTTCCTCAATCAAGTCTTTCAGCATCTCCTGCTTCAGCATATCGCTACGATGAATCATGCGGAGCCAAATTGAGGTTTCATTCAATTCCTTCAGGACAATGCCGAACTTGTGAATGAAATCGGCGTGACTTTCCGCGCCTCTTGCTTCGCCGTAATTCGGCGCGGGAGACGTTCCTGAGCGCAAAATCTGTCCGGCGATATGCTTTCCCGCAGACGTCCGGGGAAGGCTCGCCGAAAGTCTGATGATGCGGACAGCAAAATCAATCAATCGCTCTTCAAGTTCATCGGCTTTGGCCTGCGAACTTTTGGCGGTTGTTTCGTCTTTCATGTTTGAAGCCGCCTCCCGTTCACTGTCGTTCGACAACGCATTTCCGCCTCAATGACAAATAACAAATGGCATATCGAATATGAAAAATGAAAAGTAATTTCTGCCGGATGGCGTTTGTTGTGAAAGAAGATAAATCGCTTGATCCAATCGCAATAGGTCTGCTCGGTTCGATAGCTCATTCGGCGTAGCCGTATGGCAGTGCGCACTTGATCCAAGAGCTTGGGCGGTTTGGGAGAATTCGCCTCATTGTTCATGCCGAGCTCCGTGGGGTGGCCGATTGTTGTTAGTCACGACGCTGGAGTGATTTTGAATTGCCTCAACGAAACGACGGGATTATACTGCGCCCGCCTTTAAAGTAAATCTCCAGTCGTTATTCAACGTCAGCTATCAAATACAATTGATGTGGAGGAGTTATCCACATGCGAGCCAGAAAAACGCTCAAGCCCGGACAACATGGCACTAAAAATCTGCTTGACCAATATGGCGATCAGTTGATTTGCGTTCGTTATCGGTATGATGAAGAACGCAAGCTTCGCCATAAAACCGTCGAATTGATTGTCGAATCCACGTCTTGGATTCCTCAGGACGAATCCATCCCTCCCGATTCAATCGTGGGGGTAAGAGTGGAATTGAACGAGATCAATCTTCAAAGGCGACTCAGACAGGCGGGCGGAATATGGAATCGCCAGCTTCGACTTTGGCAAATTCGATACGACCAGGCGGTCGCGCTAAAGCTTGAAGACAGAATCGAACCTTCCACCCTGTCTAATAGTAGGAAGCGCAATGGGGCTACTGGGAAAAACGGCGACCTGTCTACTATTAGGCATTAATGCCTAATAGTAGACAGGTCTTCCTAATACTAGCCAGCGACATTGCAGGTCTAAAAGTAGTTAGGTGGTGGCGCGATACCAAGAAGATTATGGCGCAGTATAAATACGAAATATTTGCCGATTACTTTCAGTTCTACCTACAAGACGAAGATGTTGATGGGAATCTGTCTGATAGCTGGACAAAAGAAGCTGTTGATAATCTTTTGGCTCTTGCTCCTGGCACTATTGGCATTGGTACAGCAAGAAATATGACCGTACCAGTAACGGTCGAAATACTTGACTCTGCCCTAGATAAGGATGATCTCTCAATCTGGGATCAGGTCAATGAATGTAGCATTGAAGTCGGTTCTGGTCGCATCGTAATAGCTGGCTGTACGGACTACTTCCCAGAAGCTGCTCGTATTTCAGTGACACCAGGAATGTATAGGGCAAGGATTTACTATGGGAACTTGGAGTCGCTGCGTAATTATGGTTCGGAAGGAGACGATCATTACAAAGTGGTTCTTTGGCCTGCTGAGTTCATAGAACAGAAATATTTGAAACAGCACAAATCCACCTAACATACATTGCACCGGAGCGTGGCCGTCCGGGCTATTTGTCAATGACGGTTACACGGCCACGCCCGGTGAACGTATTGTTAGGTCTTTGTGACACTTATTTGATTACATGAATAAAAGAAGATTGACTGTAATAATTTTTCTTTCTTTTATGCTCTCAGTTCGTGCTGATGACAACATAAAAGGGATGTGGTCAGAAACAGTCTACACAGCTACCATTTTGTCCAGCGCCGACGAGGTTAAAGCCACTTGGGTAATAATCGAACGCCAACATGGCAAACCCAATCATGGCGCTGATAATGCAGATGATTTATTGAGACATTTTTTCAGAGAGCCGTTAAAACGTCGTCAGCAGGGCATTTTTATTCATAGTGAGACTTATGCAATCCCTGATACGCCAGAAGAACGACAATGGAGAAGTACGCAAGGGTATAAACTCTATTACAATCCTATATGGCGTAAGTCCGAAAACGAATTAGTTGCGGCATTGATCATTGCTTGTAAAAAAAAGGGCATTCCGTTGTATGTAAATATGAGTAGCAATGTTCGAGGGAATTGGAAAATCCTCAATATGCCAAAGGATAAGGAAAAAGCCACTAAATAATTCTGACCTAACATCTGTTGCACCGGAGCCTCATTCTTCGGCCCGGTGAACAGGTTGTTAGGCGTTTCTGTTATCCTGGAGGACGAGGAAATGAAGATCGTACTCTGCACTTTGCTGGTTCTTGCTTTGGTTGATTCCTCACAGTACCAAATGACGGAGGAGGTTAAGACTGATCGAATCAACGGCACTATCTGCCGGTACTGGGATGAGTTCATTCCTGATAAGGATGATGGACAAACGTGGATGCCGACCAGGGAAGATGTTATCGCTACCGAGACCGCACTTGAGTCCTATCTGAGGGCGACGCCGCATCATTTTGCGCTATGGAAAAAAGCGGATCGTATTAAGTTCTGGGAAAGTCTCAAGACATATAAACGCCAATACCGTGGGGGCGTTCACAATGGCAGGAAGTTCATTTTATGTAACTTGTACTGCGACAATCGTGATCGCGGGTGTGCGCAGATAAACGTCTCCGATGGAGGCGACTGCTACGTTCACATAACATTCGACGCGAAAACGAAGAAAGTGATGCGGTTCTTCCGCAATGGTGACGCCTAACCGTCGTTCGACCGGAGCCGCCTTCGTCGGCCTGGTCAACTTGTCGTTAGGCTGATTATCATCACGATAAGCTATGAAATATTTTAGAACTAAAATACTGCTGGTTACTGTTGGCAGCTTAATTGCTGCATATGCACTCATTGATTGCAATGCTCAAAGCAGAACTGAACCCGATGGCAATAAAGTACAAATATACTTAAGTTCTGATAAAGAGAGCAACCGCGGAAAACCATATAACCTAACCCCGGTTAGTAGAATAGTAAGCAGCCAGGATAAAGTTAAAGAAGCCATTCATTTGTTAATAATCGGCCCGACTGAAGAAGAGCAGTCTCAAGGATTTAGTGCGCCGTATACGCAAAGAATGAAGATCAAAGACCTAAGGATAAATAATAAGGTAGCCCATATTTCACTAATCTCAGATTGTAAGGAATGTCCAAGATGGGGAGGTTTATTGGCGCCTGAGATATTCAGAGATGCAATTGAATCAACTCTGAAACAGTTCTCAAATATAAGTAAGGTTAAAATATGTCTTGATGGGTATGAAGATTTTGGCAATGTGAGTGATGAAGGGTCAAAGAAGAAGTGTAAATGATTCACATTGTCGAAAATCATGGCCCAATTGTAGCGCAAGCGGAGACGTCGTCGGCAAGGGAACCATCTGCACCGGCAAGTTTCCGATCTCTTCCAAGGCTTTTATTTCCGAGCAAGCCAATGGGTTTGGTGACGGACGGTCAGTAAGGACAAAAAGACGCTTAAGTGTTACTGACGAAGTTAAGGATGTTATTTTTTAGGAGGCCAATATGAGTGTGTCGAAACTTCTAATGAGTAGCCTGTTGATTGCAACTCTGTCTGGCGCGTTGACAAAACAGCCAACTGTCGTCTTCCCTGAGAAATTGCGGAAAAATGACTTCGCACTGCTCAAGGGGAGTGAAGATGACAAAGAGAAAGAATTACGAAAGGCCTTGGCAGAAATTCGTGAGGCCATCAAAGAGTATAAGAGTGTCTGTGGTCAGGGGCTGGTTGGTCCAATTGATCGAAGAAAAGATGATCAATGCTACCCACCGACCTTGGCCACGCTCGTTGAGGGAATCCGTCCACCCAACAAGAAATACTACATCCAGTTTCTAAAACGGATTCCTATTGATCCCATTACCGGAAAAGCAGATTGGGAGTTACGCTCAACGCAAGACGAGCCGCAAGCAGTGGCGTGGGGTGGGCAAAACGTCTGCCAGGTATTTAGTAAAAGTGAGAAATTTGCTTCGGACGGAACCAGATACCGCGATTGGTAATGAACAGTACTGGGAGTGTTGTTGTGATGCGTGGCAAGAAGATATTGGGGATCATAATCGGGCTGGCGTTGCTGCTTGCCTGTATCGTCGTGCTGAGACTGCGAAGTGACAAGCCGGTTGGCCAGCGTGTGTCGGAAACTTCGCGATTAATTGGGGGGCCGGCTTTTGAGGTTCAGGTCGGGATGCCTGCCTTTAATTCAGGCCGCGCACCCTGGGAAATCCCTGGCGCTATCTTGGGGTACGATCACGGACCGAGGTTCGATCAGGCAAGTCCCGGCGCTCAGGTCGGGACGATAGCAGCAGATCGTATCGAGCTTAGCGCCGATGGCGGCTGGGATGTGTTGATTGAGACCGACAGCGAAGGACGGCTCACGCAAGGAACATACGTCGCCTTTCCGGTAAAACTTGGGGGCAGAGCATTGAAATTCAACTGTCGCCCCGCAGACCTGTCCGTTGGCTATCTTCACACCACCGCGCGCCCGGGTTCTGATGAATTCGACGGGAGCTTCCAACTAGAAGTCGCAATCTGCAAAAATGCCGTCTCAGGAAAAACTGCTGCATGGCCGTACCAACCGCTCAAGGTTCGTGGGAGCTTTGCCGGGGTGAAAACGCAAGAAGAAAGATGAGTCGCCGCCGAACACATACTGCAGCGGAGCAGGGCCGTCCGGCGGCGCGAATATCACGGTCACACGGCTACGCCGGGTGACCCTATTGTCAGGCGACACGGCGACGTTCTTGCAAACCATAGCCATTCCCAACAGCAAAAAGGACAAGGCAATATGCGACCTCTTCGGTATTCCATTAACGTTACCTTGGACGGGTGCTGCGATCATCGTGTCATCGCACCAGACGAAGAGTTGCACCGTCACGCTGTGGAAAATCTCGACCGGGCCGGCAGGAATTTGGTTCGGGGGCGGTGGCGATGCGGTATGAGCCGAGACGGTAATCATCCGTAATGAGCAAACTTATGACGAACGTACCGAAGTGGATGCGAGCAGCCTTGTGGGCGACGGCGGTGATGAATCTGCTGGGGGCAGTCACCTTTGTTCCCCAGATAACGCTGGGGCGCGAAATGATGGGCTTGCCAGCAGCGGGCCACCCGCTTTATTTGTGGATCATCGCCGAGTTCATTTTCGTCTTTGGCGTCGCTTACGGGTGGTGTGCGTGGACGGCCCGCGCGCCACGGGTCTTTGTTGCCGTGGCGGCAGCAGGCAAACTCGCTTTCTTTGTCACGATGGCCGCGTGTTGGCTGGCAGGCGATCTGCCGATGAAAGCGGCGTTGGGGGCCAGTGGCGACTTGCTCTTTGGAAGCTTGTTTGTGTGCTGGCTGGTTCAGACGCAAGCAAAGACGGTGTAAGCCACTCGGGGGAGCGCCAAATACGCGACAACGGTAAGATTGAGTACAAGTATGAGTCAGACTCCATTCAAGATGCTGTCTACGTATGTTCAAGCGTTTGAGTCGTTACAGGCCAAGCAGGTCGTACCTTTTTACGAGCTGCCGTGTACGTTTATTCGCCCTGACGGAGTCTGGGTTGTACAGGATGAAGCAACGGCATTCGTACTTGCCAATCACCTGATTGAGCATGCGAAAAGCCAGGGCTATCACAAAACCGAAATCAGCGACGTCACAATGCGTACGCTGGCAGCAGGGCTTGTCGAACTCACCGGTGTGTTCATTCGCTACGGCGCATCACAGACTGAGATTGCTCGATTCGGGTTCACCTACATTCTTCGTGCTAATTCCGACACGTGGAAAATTGTCGTCGCTGTCGCACACGAGGCCAATACTGAATCCAAGCCGCTGTCACCCGTGGCAGGCGGATAACCTGGCCAGCAGCAGTGATGAGAAAACCGGGGGCCGAAAAAGAGAATGAATCTTTTTCGGCCTTTGTTTTGAGCCCACAACTGTTGGACGTATTCCAAAAACCAATCTGACCTCTCAGCCAAAACAACGCGACATCATCTGCGCTCTTTGCGTTGCGCTTTGTCTCTGCTGAAACGGCGCGTTAGAGTGGCTCTGCGCAAGATTCGGTTCGTGGATTGAGCTCTCACGGACGGCGCAGCATTTCCATCTCGACAATCAGCAGGAGAGACATTGTGGACAAAACGTATCGTTACGGGGTGTTTGGAGTTGGCCGAATTGGCAAAGTGCATGCGGCGATTGTTCAGGAGCAGGGGCATCAGATCGTCGCCATCGGCGATGAAGCGCAGGCTGCGGTGGCGGCGGCACAGGATGAACTCGCCGTTGGCGGTGTGAGCGCGTTTACTGACCCGGCGCAGATGGCGCAAGAGATGGCGGGTGAGTTGGACGCCGTGATTATTGCTTCGCATACCAAAAATCACGCCAAAGACGCCCTGCCGTTTGTCAGGGCGAAGGTCCCGATCTATTTGGAAAAGCCCCTGACGGATGGATTGCAGGAGGCCTTTGATTTTGTCGAAACCATTGGCCGCGATCCGCACCAGATTCAAATCGGTTTGCAGCGGCGTTATGACTCGGCGCTGTTGTATACGCGGCAACTGATTCAATCCGGAGTGGTGGGCGCCATACGGGAAATCCGTTGCATTCTGCGCGACCAGTATCCTCCGCCGGCGACCTATAGCAGCAGAGGGTTGATCATTGATATGGGCATTCACGTCGCAGACGAAGCGATCTTTTTGCTGGACGAATTCCCCAACGAAGTTTGGGCGAGCGTGCATCATACGCGAGGGTATGCCAGTCCGATTGACGAAGGCGGTGATACCGCTTTTGTCACGTTCACGACGCCAGTGGGCGTATTGGGGCGTCTTGATCTCAGCCGCACGCATTCTTCCGGGTACAACAACGAGACTTACATCATCGGCACCAAAGGCACGATCCACACAGGCCGTTTTGCCGGGTATCCGGGACCCATCCACGTGGAAGTTTGGCAATCAGACGGCAAGCTGCATCCCGCGTCGCAAAGTTTTGCGATGACGCATCTGACGGGAAATTACCCGGAATTCCTTCCGCGTTTTGATCTGGCATATCGTCGCGCGCATGAACAGTTTCGCGAAGACCTGGCACGCGGCGCGGCTTTCGCCGTCACGCAAAACGAAGTGTTGGATGCGCAGGTTTTTGCCGAAGCGGCGCACCGTTCGGCTGAACAGGCAGGCGCGCATTACCGGTTGCAGCGCCACGAAGATTTACAAACATACAAAGCGTCCTGCATCGCCCATGGGCTGATAGACGGCGATTGAATTCCATCTGACGACAGGCTCAGAGCGAAACAGCGACTCAGGGAGAAAAAATGACAGACAACCAAATTCGCTTCGATGACGGAGCGACCTACGAACGATATATGGGCATTTGGAGCCAGCTTGCCGGGGAAACGTTTCTGGACTGGTTGGCCCCAAACGCGGGGTTGCGCTGGCTGGATGTTGGCTGTGGCAACGGAGCCTTTACCGAAATGCTGGTCGAACGCTGCGCGCCCGTCTCAGTGCAGGGAATAGACCCGTCTGAAGGCCAGCTTGTTTATGCGCGCACCCGTCCGGCGTCGCGCATTGCCCAGTTTCAGCAAGGCGATGCGATGGCGTTGCCTTTTCCCGATGATGCGTTTGATGTTGCGGTGATGCCGCTCGTGATTTTCTTTGTGCCCGAACCGGCCCAAGGCGTCGCTGAAATGGTGCGCGTGGTCAGTCCGGGAGGCGTCGTCACGGCTTATGGCTGGGACCTGTTGGGCGGCGGCTTTCCTTACGAAACGCTGTTGGCGGCTATGCGCGAGCTTGGGATGACCGTGCCGGAACCGCCCAATCCGGGGGCGGCTTCCCTGGATACGCTGCGGGATTTCTGGGTTGCGGCAGGGCTTGAATCCGTCGAAACGCGGGAAATTACGGTGCAACGAACCTTTGCCGATTTCGATGATTACTGGACGACGGTTCTGGGCGCTCCGAGTGTCGGAGCCAAGCTGGCCGCGATGACGCCCGCAGAGCTGGCACATCTCAAAGAATTGCAGCGCGCACGCCTGCCGATAGACGCTGCTGGACAGATTACCTACAGCGCACGCGCCAACGCAGTGAAAGGCCGAGTGCCAACAACTCACTGACGCCTATGAAGAGGAAAATTCTTGTTCTCGTTTTGATTGTGGTCCTTATTGTGTCGGCATTTGGCGTAATCCGCTGGTTGCGCCAGCCTCACCTGGAAGAGGTGCGGTTTAATAGCGGAGAGGTCACCCTGGCGGGCACGCTGTATACGCCAGCGCAAGCGGGGCCGCATCCTGCCGTCATCTTTATTCATGGATCAGGCGACGATAGCCGGGAACAATATCGGTTTTATGCTGACTTGTTGGCGAGAAAAGGGATTGCGGTTCTGATTTACGATAAGCGAGGCGTTGGCGACTCTGGGGGAAACTGGAAGACAAGTCCGTTTAGCGTCTTGGCTGATGATGCACTGGCCGGGATTCATTTTCTCAAGAGTCAGGCTGCCATTGATGGGAGCCGAATCGGCGCCTGGGGCGGAAGTGAAGGCGCGATTATCGCTCCCTGGATTGCTTCGCGTTCAGCGGATGTCAGGTTTGTGATTATGCAATCGGCGGTTGGCGTGACGTTTGCGGAGCAGAATGTATACCAAAACGAGCGTTTGATTCGTGCCGTGACCAATGCAGAAGAGGATGTCGCGCAAGGGCTTGCCACGGTGACGTTGATGCATGATTACGCGCGCACAGGCACCGGCTGGCAGGCGTATGCAGACGCCAAAGACGCCATCCGCCAAAAGCCTTGGGCTTCTGCTCTGGGAGGGACGATTGCGTCTGACAACTGGTGGTGGCGTTGGTATCGCACAAAAATGGATTACGACCCGATCCCGATGTTGGAACAGGTGCGCGTTCCGGTGCTGGCGGTGTGGGGCGACAACGACGTGCTTGTGCCTGTCGCAAAAAGCCGGGCGGCAATTGCGCAGGCTTTCACGCGCGCTGGTAACCGCGACGTTACCTTTCAAGTATTCGCCCGGACTGACCATAGCCTGCAAACGGAAAGCTGGTTGCACGGACGCAGACCTGACTCCGATTACATATATCTGCTGACGGATTGGATTTTGAAGCACACGCAAGCGCAGAAATAACTTGCGGGCGGCAAGATGGCGGTGAGACAGGCTGTTATTGAGAGCTCAGCGGCGCTGTACAAAGATGCACCGCCCATGAAAAAACGGCTCGGCGTTGATGCGAGATCAATGCCGAGCCGTTCTTGTGTTTGCTTCGTTGCCGCGTTACGGGTTGACGAAGTTGTTGCGCAGCGTGCCGAGTTTTTCAATCACGACGTCAAACACGTCGCCGTCTTTGAGCAGCACGGGCGGTGTGCGGAAGACGCCGACGCCTTCGGGCGTGCCGGTGGCGATCACATCGCCCGGTTCCAGCGTGATGGCCTGGGTGATGTAATGAATCAAGTAGGCCACCTTGAAGATCATCTTGTCGGTGTTGGACGACTGCATGACTTCGCCGTTGAGGATGCCTTCGATTTTCAGCGCCTGCGGATCGGCGACTTCATCTTTGGTGGTGATGAAAGGGCCGAGCGGTGCGAATCCGTCCAGGCCTTTGCCGCGCACCCACTGGCCATCGGCAAATTGCAGGTCACGCGCGCTGACGTCGTTCAGGCAGGTGTAACCAAACACATAATCGAGCGCTTCTTCTTCTTTGACCTGGCTGGCGCGTTTGCCGATGACGACGGCCAATTCCGCTTCGAAGTCAATTTGCTGACTGATGGCGTGCAATTTCACCGGCGCGTTATGCGCATTCAATGCATTGACGAATTTGGTGAAAAGCAGCGGCGATTTGGGCGGTTCTGAGCCGCCTTCGATGGCGTGGTCGTAATAATTGCGACCGATGGCGATCACTTTGCCCGCGTTGACGGCGGGCAAATATTCCACGGCGTCCAGCGCATACGCCGCTTTACCCGTGGCGTTTTGCGCATCGCGCAACGCCGCCGCGCCGCCGTTGATCAGGGAGATCATGTCAGACGCCACATCGGTGACATCCACGATCACGTCGTCTTTGAGCAATCCCAGCCGACTGCCGTCAGAAGTTTTGGTTTTGAATTGTGCGAATTTCATTGCTTGTCCTTTTTTTAACAGGTTTCAGAATTGGTTTGAGATTCCAGTAATAGCTTGTTGATGCCAGTGAGAAATGCCTTTAGGCTTGGCGATTTGGGGTTATCCAAATCAAGGTGCGGGGCAATTTTATTTGCCCATTCGGTTTTATCGGCCCGGCTACAGTTTTCAGCTTTTCGCCCGATTGCTTTCGCTAGTAGTTCCCACGCCCCAACGATACTGTCCGGCTTTACCCTAGCAAGGTCAGAAATTTTCGCCTTTGGGTACGCCTTTTTCACCGCATCAGGGTCAGCAACAAACCAGGATTCAGTCTCTTCAACAGCGATACGAAATAACGCGCAAGACGGACGGGACTTCAACTTGCGGTGTAGCTCAATCAACTCAGCCTTTAATTCTTGGCAAGGGGTGTCATCCGCATCCACGAGGACGACGACGCAACGATCCTTCGAAAGACTCCCGTAAGCTTTTAGTTTGGCAGGAAGAAGGTCGAGCAATCCACGATGCTTCGGATCAGGTTCTTGATGTGGATTCTTTGACAAATTCCCGCGCCCCTGATGTGGGTGGATACGAAAGTCTTGGTTTTCAACCAGCCGAAAGTACTTCTCCAAAATGACACGCACGGTTGGCTGATCTGAAGTTCCTTCTACTAAAATTTCCAGAAACTTCACGGATTACCCCTCCCGAAATGATTGCTGTACCAAAGACTGCCTAGCGGGATACCTTCATCAAAAAGCTCCTTGATGGTTGGAAGCTCAGCAGCACAAGCAACTGTACTAAATCCATCTTTTCCCTTCTCAATCACCCATACTTCTTGTGGAGTCAGAGCATCAACAAAGTAAGGAGAATGTGTTGTGACAACTATTTGTGGGCCTTTATCGCGTTCAGAGTAATGTTTCATTTCCAATGCCAGAGGCTCCAGAAGTTGATGGTGCAAGCCGTTCTCAGGTTCCTCGATTCCGACCAGTGGTGGCGGCTCAGGGTCCTCCAACAAAAGAAGGTACGCTAGCATTTTCAACGTGCCATCAGACATATCCTGCTGGTAAAAAGGGTCAATATATCCAGACTCGTTAAATGATAAGAGCAACCGGTTATCTTTTGATCTTTCAGGTTTAATACTACGGATGCCTGGAATTTTTTTGGAAACCTGTCTTAAAACATCGGCAAAACGCTTTTTATGTTGCCGCTCCATGTACTCGACATAGTTTGCCAGATTATCTCCCTGTCGGTTCAGATGTTTTTGTGCCCCGGCCATTGGGAGCAGGCGGGCTAGCTCAGGCACAAAGTAAGACAGATACCATCCTTCGAGAAATTCTCGAAAAGCAACAATGCGCGGATGGCTAGCCAGATTTCCTAGAGTGGTAATTCCGAGGCGTTGGCGATCTTCAAGCTTAACTTCTACTTTCTCATTGCCTTCTTGCTTCGATGTAGCTTGCCCAGCCCAGGCATAACCTCTTCCCTTTTGTAATTCGAGAAAAGGAAAAGGCTGCCCGTGTGTTTGGCCTTTACGACGTTGTCGCAACCTCTCGTAACTGACAAATGGTCTATCGTTTTCAGAGTCAATGTGAAGTGAGTAGCTGATAGGGCGGCTCTTGGCATCCTGACGGTAGTAAATCTCAAACTGTATCGCTCCGGTTTGCCCCCGTGTTCGCAGCCGCTCAAAACCACCCCTGTGAGGGCGGTCGCACGCTTCTTCTACTCCAAAACGTAAGCAGTCACCCAAAAAACCAAGGGCATCCATCAAAGAGGACTTTCCGCTTCCATTCGGGCCGATGATAGTCATCAGTCTAGGCAATGGATTGCCCTCGCGCTTTTCTATCGTTCGGCCAATAAGGATGTCTTTCAACCCACGATAATTCTGGATACGAATGCCTTCAATACTTGCCATATCTAAATTCTTTGTGATTAAGCTTCCGTGCTTTCTACTCTACGTCGTTGGAATTCGTCGAAGGTCACGGCCAAAACAATCACCGCGCCAATGACGATCTTTTGGATGAAGGGAGAGATTTGCAGCAGGTTGCCGCCGTTGGCCAGCACACCCATGATCAATGAACCGATGATTGTGCCGACAACGGTGCCTTGTCCGCCGCTTAGACTGCCGCCGCCGATGACGACCGCAGCGATGACATTGAGTTCATAACCTTCGCCGCCGTTGGGTTGGCCGGTGACGGTGCGCGACGTTTCAATCGCGCCTGCCAAGCCACTGAGCGCGCCCAAAATGGCGTAGTACATAATCTGGTAGCGCGATACGCGAATGCCCGCGTAACGCGCGGCTTCGAGGTTGCTGCCCATCGCGTAACAATAGCGGCCCAGTTGCGTCTGGCTGAGCACAAAGTGAACGATCAGCGCGATGGCGATCACGATCAACAGCGGCAGCGGAATGAAACCGAGAAAGGTTTTTTCGGCCAGATACCCGGCGCTTTGCGGCAAGCCAACCACGGCGTTGCCATCGCAAATGTACAAACCCAGGCCGCGATAAATTCCCATGCCACCCAAGGTGACGATGAAGGCCGGAATTTTGAGCAGGTTGACCGCTGCGCCGTTCAGCCAACCGCAAGCGGCTCCGACGGCCAGACAGATCAGAAATCCGCCGAGCACGGGCGTGCCGCTGGCCATCGCCATTGCGCCGACCACGCTCGACAACCCGACGATCGAACCAACCGACAGGTCAATGCCGCCCGAAACCATCACCATCGTCATGCCCATGGCCATGATTGTGATGACTGCTGTTTGGCGCGCAATCGCCGCCAGGTTGCCCGCGGTGAGAAATTTCGAGTCGTGGCCGAGAATGAAATATTCGGCCAGCGGAATGATCGCGCACAGCGCAATCAAACTAAGGAACGGGAGGAATCGTTTAAGCCAATCTGACATTGGGGTACTGGTTGCTGTCGGAAGTTATTGTCACCGAGGAAGAATGCTGCACTTAGATCAGAGTTCATTTTGGCGTACGGGGTTTGCCACAGAGGCACAGAGCCACAGAGGTTTCCAAGTATTTCTCTGCGCCTCTGTGATTCTGTGGCTAATCCGTCAAGCGAATTGAAAAACGATCTAGAGCACGGCGGTTTCTTCCAGCAAACGGCCTTCGGCAAAGCGCTCGACGCCGAGCGGTTTGGGGTCTACGAAACTTTGTTGCCGCATAATCAGATCCGCTGTCAGCCGTCCGGTCGCGGGAGAATGCATCACGCCGTGTCCGCTAAAGCCGTTGGCAAAAAACAAGCCTTTGACCGTGGGGGCTTCGCCGATGATGCAATGATGGTCAGGCGTGACCTCATACATTCCGGCCCAGCACTGTTTGGGATTGACGGGCAGCGTTTCAAATTGCGGCACGCGTTCGACGGCGCGCACCAGAATCTTTTCCAGAAAATCGTGCGTGAACGCGGTTTGGAAACCGTAAGTTTCTTCGTTGTCCGGCCACGCCAGCAAGATGGCGTCGCCTTCGCGGCGAAAGTGAAAGCCGGTGGACATATCAATGACCATCGGGAATTTCGCGGGCAGAAAATCACAGGTTTGGGTTTTGACAATCTGTCGTCGCAATGGTGTGACGGGCAATTCGATGCCTGCCAGTTCGGCGACGCCAGCGGCCCAGGGACCAGCGGCATTGACGACCACGCGCGTCGCGATTTCGCCGTTGGTGGTTTGCACTCCGGCGATTGCGCCGTTTTCGACGCGGATGCCGGTGACGGCGGTGTTCAGCCACAGTTGCGCGCCGTGTTCGCGCGCGCGTTTGCTGAATCCGGTCATGACGCTGTTCGGATCAACAAAACCATCCGTCGGACAATACGCGCCGCCGATCATGTCATCGGCGATCAGTTGCGGCACCATCTGTGTGATTTCGTCGCGCGAAACCATACGGGCGTTGGTCAGTCCCAGGGCGCGCTGTTTGTCCTGGTTGTCGCGCAAATACTGCAAATGGGCGTCGGTGGTCGCACAAAATAGATAACCGTGCGCTCGATAATCCGCCGTGTGCCCGGTCAACTCTTCGAACCGTGAAAAGACGTCAATCGAATAGAGCGACATCTGAATGTTGATTTCAGTGGCGAATTGAGCGCGCACGCCGCCCATGCTTTTGCTGGTCGAACCCAGCCCCTGCTTTTCTTCGCGCTCGATGATGAGCACGTTGTGACAGCCTTGCGCGGTCAGGTTATAAGCGATGCTCGATCCGACAATGCCGCCGCCGATGATGACGACGTCTGCTGTGACTGACATTCTTTACTCTCCCCAAAATGCTGCAGGGTTACTCTTCCAGGGCCGCGTGTTTGAGCACTTCTTCCTGTGTGGTTTGCCTGGCGTTGAGTTCGGCGACCAATCGCCCGCGCCGCATCACCAGAATGCGGTCGGCCATGCCAAGCAATTCCGGCAGGTCAGAAGACACCATCACGACGGCAGCGCCAGCTTCAGCCAATTCGTTGATTTCGCGATAAATTTCTGCGCGCGCGGCGACGTCTACGCCGCGTGTCGGTTCGTCCAGCAAAAACACGCGCGATTCGGCAAACAGCCAACGCGCCAGCAAGGATTTTTGCTGATTGCCGCCGCTCAACCGGCCCACGGCTTTGCCGGGCGAGGGCGGGCGGATGCTCAACTTTTGAATGTAATTGGTGGTCGCGTTCAGCTCGACTTTGCGTTGCAACCTGCCGCCTTGCACAAGCGCGCCGACATTGGCCAGCGTAACGTTGGTTGAGAGCGGCAAATTCAAACACAACCCGGTGCGTTTGCGATCTTCGGTCAGCAAACTCAGGCCGCGTTTGACCGAGGCGTTGGGATGTATGGCCGTGAATGGTTCGCTGTTGATTTCGACCTGACCACTGTCTGCTGGTGTCGCGCCAAAGATGGCTTCGACCAGTTCGGTGCGGCCCGCGCCGGCCAGGCCGGCAATGCCGACGACTTCGCCAGCGCGCGCGTTGAAACTGACGTGCTGAAATTTTGGCGGACGCGAAAGGTCTGTCACACGCAATTTCACGTCGCCGATTTGCGCCTTGCGTGGCGGGAAGATTTCTTTCAGCGCGCGTCCGGCCATATGGCGAATCATTTCATCGGTGCCGATTTCGCCCCAACGCCCGTTGTACACTGCGTGGCCGTCGCGCAGGATCGTCAATTGATCGGCGATTTCCGGCAGCTCTTCCAACCGGTGCGAAATGTAAATGATGGCCATGCCGCGTTTTTTCAAATCGCGGATCAAACGAAACAGCTCTTCGACTTCGCGGTCGGTCAGCGACGAAGTCGGTTCGTCCATGACGATGACGCGGCGCGAATCGCCTGTGTGCGAAGACGCGGCACGCGTGATTTCGACCAACTGACGATCGGCGGCGCTCAACCGTCCGACGCGCATTTTGGGATCGAGTTTGAAGCCGTATTCGTCCAGCAACTTTTGCGCGCGCGCATTCAAATCGCGCTGATTGATCAAGCCGAATGTCGCTGATTGCAACGGTTCGCGACCAAGAAAGATGTTTTCGGCGACGGTCAAATGCGGCGCCAGCGAAAGCTCTTGATAGATCATCGCGACGCCCGCCGCGAGCGCATCCGCCGGGCGCGCAAATTTGACCACCGTGCCGTCGAGCAAAATCTCGCCGTCGTCCGGTTGGTGAACGCCCGCGAGAATTTTCATCAAGGTGGATTTGCCCGCGCCGTTTTCACCGACCAGCGCCAGCGCTTCGCCCGAACGTGCCGTCAGGTTGACGTGTTCGAGCACGATGTTCCCGGCAAACGATTTGCGGATGCCGCGCATTTCCAGCGCAGGAGGTTGTGACGACATGGCAACTTAGCTTGGTGTGTTTGGTGGAGTTGCCTGACGCGGCGGTCAGGCAACTATCAGGCAACTATTTGAAGCGTGCGCGTAGTTCGGACTACGCGCACGCTTGGGTTATTTGAGCAATTGCTGCATTTCAGGCGTGTCGAGATTGTCTTTGGTCAGCAATTTCACGCCGGTGTCTATGCGCTTTTCGGGCGTTTTGCCGTTCAGTTTGTCCACGATGGTTTTAACGCCTTCGTAGCCCATCTTGAAGGGATTTTGCAGCACCAGCGAATCAATCGAACCATCTTTGACGTTGCTGACCAGATCAGGCGTGGCGTCAAAGCCGACCAGGGTGACTTTGCCTGCGGCGTTGCGTTGGCGAATGGCGCGCACTGCGCCTACGGTCGAAGATTCATTTGACGCAAACAAGCCGTTCAAATCCGGATGTGCGGTCAGAATGTCTTCCGCCACGGCCAGCGATTTGGACGCGTTGGCTTCGCCGTAGAGCCATTGCACGATTTGAATGCCGGGGAAGAGTTCCTTGATCGTCGCTTCAAACCCTTGCTCGCGCTCGTCGGTCGAAACCGAACCTTTTTTCACGCCGAGAATGGCAACTTTGCCCTTGCCGCCGAGCTTTTCGCCCATGCGTTTGGCGGCGGCGACACCGCCTGCGCGGTTGTCGGTCGAAACATACGAAACGTAGTTTTGCGATGAGATGCCAGAGTCGAAAATCGTGACCGGGATGCCTTCGCGTCCGGCGCGATCAACCATCGGCACCAGCGAATCGCCGTGCGACGGCGCGAGCACGATGCCATCCACGCGCCGGTTGATGGCGTCTTCGACGATGTTGATCTGGCCGGAAATGTCTGTCTCTTGCGCCGGGCCTTTCCAATCAATCGCAACGTTCAGCTCTTTGCCAGCGGCGTCAGCGCCCGCTTTGACCGACAGCCAGAACGAGTGCGAAACGCCTTTGGGAATAACGGCGATGGTTTTCTGACCGGATTTCTGCGCGCCGTTGCGGTTACACGCGGCAAAAATGGCGGCGGAACAAACAAGAAGAACAAGGAAGAAGAAAACTTTAGTGGTCTGGTGCTTCATTCTGCGCTCCGATTTTCTTTCGTAGTAGCTTGCGTGAATTGCTGTGCTCGGGCCCCAATGTGATTTCTTGACGCGCTGATAGTCATATATACAGCAACGAATCCGCTACTCTCGGCACAGAAGATTGTGCCTATAACGGGTAACTGTAATGTTAACCAGCAGGACAAGTAGCTTCGGGCCGAAGACTTAAGCAAAGACTGCCATGCCCTTGATGTATTCCGCGCTGAACCGATCTGTGGCGAATCCTTGTGGCACGGTGGCCAGCGTCGTATAGCGATTGGTGATCAATTTAGAGACATTGACCTTGCCGCTGTTGATCAGTTCGAGCGAGCGGCGATAGATCGTTGGGCGTCCGTCTCCGTCAAACCCACCCGAAGCGCCAACGGGCGCAATCAGCGTCGGTTCGATGAATTGCAAATTGTTGAGCACGCCCAAATCCACGCCGTGATGTCCGTGGCCATACAGCACAACGGTTGCCTGTTTGCGCAACAACCCGGGCATTTGTTTGAACAATTGCGCCACGCCCGCCGATTCGATCAGGCAATGAATGCGCTCACCGTCGGTCAATTCGCGGGTGGCGGTCACCAAATCCACGGCGGTCGGATCAATCGCTGTGGCGCCAAATGAACTGACCAGTTCGCGCCGTTTGGCGTTTGGTTCGGTGACGATCAACGTACCGTCAAAGCCGATTACATTGCGCAGGTATTGCGTGAAAAACAATCCGGCAGGGCCTGCGCCGCAAATCAGCACGTTGCGAATCGGGCGTTCGCCGCCAAAGGTGTAACGCGCCGGTGTGCGCCGCAACATTTCGTTCGAGTGTGTGATACACGCCAGCGGTTCGGTCAGCACGGCTTGTTCAAACGGCAAATCGCTTTCGATTTTGACGGCATTGACCGCCGGGATGGCGACGTATTCGGCCAGCGCGCCTTGCAACCCGGTGATGCCGTGCTCGGCATAACGCGCGCATTGGTGCGAATTGCCCGTGGCGCAATATTCACACAATTGGGCTTCGCCATAGCTGTGGCAGTTCCAGCCTTGATCGGCAACAACGCGGTCGCCGGGGCGCAGGTCTTTGACTTCACTGCCGACTTCGACGACGGTGCCGCAAAATTCGTGTCCGAGGATTTGCGGCTGTTCGCTGAGCGGAATCAAACGCCCGTTGGCGTCGGAGTGATAATTGGCAAAGCCTTCGAAGATGTGAAAGTCAGTGCCACACAGCCCGACAGCGCCCACTTGCAGTAATACTTCGTGTGGACGTGGCGTGGGCGCGGGCAGGGAAGTCAGTTCCATCCGGCTCGGCGCAGAAACGGCGAGCGCTTGCATCATTGAACGGTTACTCATTGCTGACGATAAATCTCGCAATCTAAAGTTTCACGGCCATTGGCGCGTCTGATTGTGCCGGCCATCAGGTACCGCTTGTTGTTGAAGACAAAATTGGCCGCCAGCCAGATGTTGGGCAAAGCGCCGGTGAACAGTGGTCTGGCTTTGGGCGCGGGTTTTCCGTCTGCTCCTGCCGGGGAAATCGTGACGGCAAGTTTGTTGGTGTCTTTTTTCAGGTCTATGTCGCCAACCGAAATCAGAATCTGTTTGTTGAATTCCGCGCCGGGCACAACCCAGGCAGTTTTTTCTGCGATGTTGCCTTCGTTGACCAACTGATATTTGCCCAGCGGCACGGTCAGGTATAAGTCGCTTTCGAGCGCCAGTTTGCGTTGATACAGCAGTTTTTCGCCCGCGTAGATTTCGAGCAGGTAATTGTCAGGCGCGAGGTTGGCGAAACTGAATGCGCCTGTCGCATTCGGATACGTGAGCAGCACCGGTTTACCGCGTTCTTTGGGAAAATAGAGCTTGGCGGTCAGACGCGTGGTGCTTTGCGTCATCACCGTTTGTTGTTGGGCGCTGGTTTGCGCGCCGGCCATCGTTCTGGCCGACGACGCGGGCGGTTGCGGCGCAGCCGTCATCACCCCGACAAACCCGCGAATGGTGAATCCGCCCTGTGCCTGGGAACGCGTCAACGGCTGGGTCACCAGCCAAAGCGCACAGCACATTCCAACGGCAAAGAGTCTTCTGGTTTTCCTCACGCTTGCGCCTCCTTACCGAAATTCCGAAAGCGCCGACGCATCTTCCGTACGCATGGGCGCGGGCAATGCGCTCAATACATCGCTGCTCGGCGTGGTTAATTGCACTTTGACCGGATCGAGTTTGATAAACCCGTCCTCGGTTCCGTTCAACAACCGTTCCTGGCGCGCAACATACGATGTGCCGTTTTTGGCGGTGTACGCCAGGATGTAATTGGCGCGTACCAGGGGCACTTCGATATTAAAATCACCGATGGTTTCGGCTCGTTCTGCGACCAGCACGGAAACCTTGACCGGTTCGGTGCTTTCGACTTTGCCCGTCAGATAAATGCGTTTGTCTTTGGTGACTTCGCTTTTTGACGCTTGCCAGACCGGATACGCCAACAGGACCGCGCCGAACAAAAACATCATGATCGTCGGCGCATTGGTTTTCATCTTGATGCCGAAAGGCAGTTCGATGTCGGTGATGTCCTTGGTTTGCGAATCAATATAGATGCGCCCTTTGGCCAGCAAAAACATGCTGCCCACGATCACGATAAAACCGGCAGCGGCGCATATGTATAACAACCCTGTACTGTTGAGCATGCTGATCTCCCGGAGGCGCTGGCAAGCTGAGCGCGGCGCTGCTTTTGGTCGTTACGCGTCCAGATCGCTGGTATCCAATCTGCCTGCGGCGTGCAATTGCGTGAACCGCGCGACGGTTTCACGTACGCCTTGTGCCAATGGAGTGTGCGGCACTGCGCCGAGCGCCGCCACAATCGCGGTGTCATCCAACACTGAAGGCATTGCGATTGGCGTGTCGGTAAATGTGATTGTGCCTTTGGCCGCAGGGAGCAAGTTTTCGATTTCGGTCACGACATCCGCGACGTGTTCGGTCGCGCCGTGCAAATTGAACACGTGCGCGCCAGTCAGATTGGCCGTCGCCGAACGGATAAAGGCATCAGCACAATCTGCGGCGTAGAGAAAATCGGTTTTGCCGCCAAATCGTATGTGAAACGGACGACCGACGACGGCTGCTTTCATGGCTTTGGTCGGATCGGACGTCATGCCGAAATCACGCCCGGGGCCATACACGGTCAGCGGGCGCAAACCGACGCTGCTGATGCCGTTGTCCAAAAAGTAAACGCGCGCGTTGTCTTCGTTACAACGTTTGAAGGCGCCGTAATGTGTCGTCATGCTGCCCGCTTCGCCTTCTGAAACGGCGCGTCCCTCTTCGGCCTCGCCAAAAACCGCCGCGGAGCTGGCATACACCACGCGCTGCACGCGTCCGCCGGAATTTTTGGCGGCTTCAAAGACATTCACCGTTCCGACGACATTGATCATTGCGCCCAGGCGCGGATTGGCTCGACAAACCGGCACTTGTACGCCGGCCAGATGAATGATGTGCGTGATGTCGTGTTGTTGAACCAGCGCCGACACCTGTTCGCCATCGGTGATATCACCTTCGATCACGTGTGTTTGCGCGATCTCGGCGTCGTCCATAATTAAGCGCAAACGATGCGGATCGGCGCTTTTGTCGAAAATGAAAACGCCTGCGCCTTCGGCGAGCAGCCGCTTGACCACCCACGCGCCGATAAACCCGTGCGCGCCGGTCACCAGAAATTGCGGTTGAGACATTGAATCAAAAGCCTTTTGATGAAAGATGATTGCAACCCTGTTGCGGGTGCGATGAAAGCGGGCGCATCATAGCACGGCGGCCGAGAATGCAAAATACTATGGCCCCGCAGCGGTCTGACCAATTCAAGATTGTGCCGCGCCCTTGCTTGCAGTACCCTTGCCGCCACAGCACAACGGTTGTATTGTGCGTCCCCACTCTCTTGCTCGAAGACACCAATCAAATGGAGATGACGAATGGCTCGGTATCTATCCCTTGCCCTGTTCGCCCTGGCTTTGCTGTTTCAAGCCTGTGGCGGCTCTGGATCACAGACCGGCGGTTTGGCCAATACTCCGGCTGCCACCCCGAATGCCGCGCCTTTGCCTGATGCGGGCGCGTTGCTCAAACGGCTAAGCACGCAGGACGGTTGCAAAGAGTTCACGGCTGAAATGGTCATGCAGGCGGTGAGTTCCGACGGAAAGCGTGATCAGGTCGAATTTCGCATTCAGCGCAAATATTCGGCAGATGGCGCAAAGACGTTTTTGACAGTGTTGGCTCCTAAAGAAGACGCTGACAAGGCGTTACTTGCTGTGGAACAGATTGACCAACCGACCCAGGCGTTTTCTTATCTGGCGGGATTGAAAAAACTGACCCGGCTCAATTCAGACCGGCAACTGGGGTTTCGTGGGGCAAAGGTGACGGTGCAAGAGATGCTGGGGATGGAGCTTGGCCAATACACGCACGACGCCGGCGCGCGCGTTGAGGTCAATGGCGCATCGCTTTTCAAAGTTGAATTGAAAGCCCAGCCCGAACGCCGCCTGGCTTTTCCGCGCATCAATGTCTTTTTCCGTGAAGCCGACCAGACGCCAGTGAAATTTGAGTTATATGATGAGCGCAACGAACTGCAAAAAGTTGTTTTGATTGACGAGGTCAAAACCATCCAAAACCGGATGACGATCACCCGCTTGTCAATTGAAGACTTGCAGCAGAACCTGAAGCTCAAGGCGGAAACGCGCAAGGTGCAATACGATCACAATCTCAGCGACAAACTCTTCAGCGAAGACTATCTAAAAGCCTACGTCAGCGACGCCAGCCGCAAACTGGATCAGGCGGGCAAGGAATAAGACGGCATGATCACTTCGTTTGTGACGAACCGTCCGCGTCTGATCATCGCCTTTGTGTGTCTAATGACGGTGGTGGCGGGACTTGGTTTACGGCGCGGGCTGGAGCTGGATGTGTCGCCGCTTAGTTTTATTGCGGATGGCGATCAAGAGCGCGCCGATTTTGAAACCGCCCGCAAATATTTTGGGCCGGACGATTATCTGGTCGTCGCCGTTGTTTGCGACGATGTCTTTGCGCCCGAAAATCTGGCACGGTTGCGCGCGCTGCACAGTTTGCTGACACGGCTTTCTGGCGTTAGCGAAGTTCTCAGTCTGGTCAACGTGCCTTACGCGCGCAGCGTGGGCGAACAGGTCGAAGCTGCGCAATTGCTGCCTGACGCGAAAACGGCGACAGCGGCGCAACTGGCCGAAGCGCGCGCCGTCGCCACGCGTGATCCGCTCTATGTTGGCAATGTGATTTCCGCCGACGCCAAAACTGCCGCCTTCAACATTTTGCTAAATGCGCAATTGCCGACCGTCAAACGACATGAATTGACCCGCCGGATTTATGCGCTGACCAAGGACGCCGGTTTTGCAGAAAGCTATTTCGCGGGCGATCCGTTTTCGCAAATGCGCAGCACAGAGGCGATGAAAGGCGACTTGCTCGTTTTTCTGCCGTTCACGATCGTGCTTTTGGCGGTGGTGTTGTGGCTGGCGTTCCGTTCGACAACGGCAATCTGGTTGCCGCTGCTGACCATCGGCATCGGGCTGGTCTGGTTGCTGGGGCTGATGGCCTGGCTGAATGCGCGCTTTACCATTCTGGTGTTGATGTTGCCTACACTAATGTTGGCAGTTGGTTGTTCATACATGGTTCACGTGCTGAATCAGATCGGCATCGAATACGCGCTGGAAGCCTGTGACAAAAAAACGCTGCTGACACGCGCGCTGCAATTTATCAACCTGCCTGTGATCGTTTCGGCGCTGACGATCATCGCCGGA
>JAEUQO010000082.1 GCA_016789605.1 Acidobacteriota bacterium | reverse complement strand
CAGGATAGATACCCGCGGGCGCGTTTTGCTGCTCGCAGACAAGCCTACTCACCTGGCTCCGAAGGCCTTTGACATTTTATTACTCCTGGTTGAAAACCACGGGCGGGTGCTGAGCAAAGACGAGCTGATGCAGACCATTTGGCCAGATGTCATCGTGGAAGAAATCAACCTGGCTCGGCAAATTTCCAACCTGCGGAAAACCCTGGCGCAATCCGGGGATGCGCAGGACTATATCGAGACAGTTCCCAAACGAGGGTATATTTTCACAGCGCCGGTGCAAATAACTACTGCACAACAACAACGCACTCCCTCTCCAACGCTTGTCGCGGTTCCACCGCCAGTCTTTGCCGAAATCCAATTTGCGGCCCCCCGCGAACCAGTCGCCACCCAAGTCATTAATTCCAATCCGATTCTTGAGAAAAAATTTGCGCCCTCAGACTTGGAACCGCCCCACGAGAAACGAGCGCTTCGCGCGCCCAGCGAAAAACTGGTCAGCCTTGCTTCAGAAACGCTGACACCGTCTCAGTCCTACCGCTTGGGCAAGCCGATCTCGGTCATGGCGGCAGTCGTATTACTGGTAATCGCGACTCTTTTCTGGCTGACCTTTCGTAACACGGAAGCCCCTGAAAACCTGGCCATAAAATCCATCGCGGTGCTGCCGTTCACACCGCTCGATACGCAAAGCAATGACGAAAAACTGAGCGTTGGTTTAGCCGATGCGTTGATCAACAAACTGAGCAACATTCGCGCAATCACGGTGCGCCCCACCAGCGCCATTTTGCGTTTCGTCAATGCCAAACAAGATTCGTTGACGGCTGGTCGAACGCTCGGCGTAGACGCCCTGATCGAAGGCAACGTACAACGCGCTGATGACAAAGTGCGTATTTCCGTGCAATTAGTCCGCGTCAGCGATGGGACGCCGTTGTGGGCAGAAACCTTCGACGAACAATTCACCAACGTTTTTGCCGTCCAGGATTCCATTTCCCAAAGCGTCGCGCGCACCTTGGCCGTCAAGTTAAACCCGGACGAAACACGGCAACTGGCCAAACGTCACACGCAAAATCCGACGGCGTATCGGCTGTATCTGCAAGGACGCTTTCACGCACTAAAGCGGACGGACGAGGCACTGCAAAAAGCCGTCACGCTGTACCAACAAGCGGTCGAACTTGATCCGAATTTTGCGCTCGCCTATGCCGGCATCGCAGACTGTTACGTCGCCTTAAGCATGCCTGAATCCACACTCGGTGGTCGTTCCTATCAGGCAGTGGCAGCACAGGCCGAAGCCGCCGCACAAAAAGCTGTCGCGCTAGATGACACGCTTTCTGAAGCGCACGCAGTGATGGGAGCCGTCATTGCGATAAATCCTACGCGCCGTGGCGCTGAGCCGGAATTCAAACGCGCGCTCGAACTCAATCCCAACAATTCGCTGGCCTGTCATTACTACACCATGCACTTGCTGGGGAATCAGCGCCTCCCCGAAGCGCTGGCGCAAATCAAACGCGCTGTCGAAATTGATCCGCTTTCGTTGCCCTACAACACGCAATTGGCGATGACTCTCTATCGCATGCGGCGCGACGATGAAGCCATCGTCCAAGCGCGCAAGACCCTGGAACTGGAACCGTCATTCGCCCGCGCCCGTTGGGCTCTGGGGTTGTCTTATGAGCAAAAGGGGTTGTTGAAAGAAGCTCTACAGGAATTACAACAGGCAGATGCGATGGCGCCGAACCGCCCGGTGTTGCGCGCCTCATTGGCTCATGCGCTGGCGCTGGCCGGTCAACGCGCACAAGCAGAAAAAATCCTGTCAGAGCTGAGCGAAAATTCCGCCAAAGTGTATGTGTCTCCGGTGTATATCGCGCTCATTTATACCGGCTTGGGAGAATATGAACAGGCGTTTGCCCAATTGGAAAAAGCCTACCAGGAGCAATCGTCTTCGCTGGGAATCTTGCCCATCGAACATCGTTTTGACCCGCTGCGCGCTGATCCGCGTTACCAAGCGCTCATTCAACGAACCGAATTTGAAAGCCGCACCCCATAACGATCGGCGAGGCCGTTTCACAAACCGCATCTCGATTGTTATGATGCCGTTTACAAGCCAACCAAATTCCATCAGGTTTTCTAAAAGGAGCTTTGTTGATGAAAACTCTCGTCTTGTTGCGGCACGGCGAAAGCGATTGGAACCGCGAAAATCGTTTTACCGGCTGGACCGATGTTGATCTGAGTGAAAAAGGTGTGCAAGAAGGCATCTCTGCCGGGCAGGAAATGAAAAAGGCCGGGTATACCTTTGACGTGGCCTACACTTCCGTACTCAAGCGCGCCATCAAAACGCTGAATCTGGCGTTGGAACAAATGGATTTGCTCTGGCTGCCGGTGCACAAAACCTGGCGTCTGAATGAACGCCATTACGGCGCGCTGCAAGGATTGAACAAGGCCGAAACCGCTGCGCAACACGGCATCGAACAAACCAACATCTGGCGGCGCAGCTATGACATTCCGCCGCCGCCGCTCACCCCTGATGATGAACGCCATCCAGGCCGCGATCCACGTTATGCCAATCTGGCGGCGTCAGAACTGCCGTTGACTGAATGTCTAAAAGACACGGTGGCGCGTTTTCTGCCATTTTGGCACGAAACGATTGCGCCCTCTCTACAATCCGGTCAACGCGTATTGGTTGCCGCACACGGCAACAGCTTGCGCGCGCTGATCAAATATCTGGACAACATCTCTGAAGATGACATTGTCGGATTGAACATCCCGACCGGCATTCCGCTGGTGTATGAACTGGATGACAACCTGAAACCGCTGCGCCACTTCTACCTGGGCGATCCTGAAGCAATCAAAAAGGCGACCGAAGCAGTCGCCGGGCAGTTGCAGCAGAAAAGCTAAATCAAGCTACACCACACAATCTCCCCACAGAGATTGCAGTGGCGCTAACGCAGTAAGACCCGGTGTGAAGAAACCAGACACAAGCGCGGCGCGAGGTCGCCGTGCTTGTGTCGCACGTTCTCTCTGCCGATGAATTGAGAGGCGCCTGTTGCCTTTCAGCTCTGGCTTCAATCCGTTTGGCAATGCCAACGAGATTGGCCGGGCAAGCGCGTTCCCGCCTGACTGCAATCTATTGATTGTCCATCATTTCGATTTAGCACAAGAACAATGACCCATGTGAAATTGAGCAAGCGGCCTGTCGCGCTCATCATTTTGAGTGGCTTTGGCTGGTCGCCGAATCACGCAGACGTTGCGGCGCAAACGCGCGAAGGCAACGCCATCGCCTTGGCCCGCACGCCATTTTTAGATGAGTATCTGTCGAAATATCCGCATACGCTGTTGGACGCCGCCGGCGAAAAAGTCGGGTTGCCTGCGCGCCAATCGGGCAATTCCGAAGTCAGTCATATGATCCTGGGCACCGGACGCGTCACGCCCGTCGAGGTCACACGTATTGATGAAGCGATTGCGGATGGTTCGTTCTTTGCCAACCCGGCACTGGTTTCCGCCATTGATGAAGGCAAGCGCTCGGCGCTGCATTTGATGGGATTGCTGTCAGATGGCGGGGTACATGCGCTGCAAACACATTTGCACGCGCTGCTGACGATGGCATCACAACGCGGCGTCGAGCGCGTCTATGTGCACGTCTTCACGGACGGGCGCGACACTGCGCCGCATTCCGGTCACGGGTTCGTGAAAGAGCTGTTGCGCAAAATGCGTGAGCTGGGCGTTGGTCGTATCGCCTCCATCAGCGGACGGTATTACGCCCTGGACCGTGATCAGCGTTGGGAACGAGTTGCGCGCGCCTACCACGCGCTCACCAAAGGCGAAGGCGAACTGGCAACCGATCCGTTGGCAGCGATAGAGAAATCCTATGAGAACGGCGTTACCGACGAATTCATCGCGCCGACCGTGATGACCAAGGAAGACGGTTCGCCGGTGGCGACCATACAGCCGGGCGATTCGGTGATCTTTTTCAACTTTCGCGCTGACCGCGCCCGCCAACTGACGCGCGCGTTCACGGGATTGAATTTTGACGGTTTTGTGCGTGAACGTATTCCCGACTTACAGTTTGCGACGTTCACGCAATACGACCGCGCGCTTAACACGCCCATCGTATTTGCGCCGCAACCACAACAACACACGCTCGCGGCGGTCTTTGCCCAACACGAGTTGCGCACGCTGCGTATTGCCGAAACCGAGAAATACGCGCACGTTACGTATTTCTTCAATGGCGGTGTGCAACACGAAAACGGGCACGCTGCGCCTTTGCAAGGCGAGATTCTGGTGCCATCGCCCCAAGTCGCGACGTATGACCTGCGGCCGGAAATGTCTGCGTTCAAAATCACGGACAAAATTTGCCGCGCGCTTGATGAAAACGAAACAGATGTCTATATCATCAATTTCGCCAATGGCGATCTGGTGGGACACACCGGAAACTTGCGCGCCGCGGTGGACGCAGTCGAAGCCGTGGACACGTGTCTGGGTTGGGTAATTGGCACCATCGAACGCGTCAAAGGCGCGGCGCTCATCACCGCCGATCACGGCAATTGTGAGCAGATGCTCGATCCGGCAACCGGCCAACCACATACAGCGCACACGGCCAACCCGGTGCCGCTTGTGTTATGTTCGCCGGGCGTTCCGGGCGCAATTCAACAACCGTTGCGCGAAGGCGGCTCATTGGCCGATGTCGCGCCAACCATGCTGGACTTGCTTGGATTACCGAAACCGCCGGAAATGACCGGGCGCAGCTTGTTACGCCACTAAGTAAGGAAGCAACCTCGTGTTCATTGCACGGAGCACGGGCAACGCTGGCGGGCTGCGGTTGAGACAAACTGGCAGCCTTCCCTATCTAACTGTTTGAATGTTTTTGAGGAGATCGTTCCGTATGAGAATCCCCGTCCTGCTGTTTTTGTTCGTTTGCGGCCTGCTCACCGGGTCGCTGTTTATCGCGCGGCACGCCTTTTCAGGAGCGGCGGCGAATGCCGATCAGGCGTCTCCGCGTCCGCTGAAAGACCCGCGCGAAAAACATCTGACCAACATTCGCCAATTAACCATCGAAGGCGAAAACGCCGAAGCGTATTTCTCTCCCGATGGCAAAAAGCTGATCTTCCAGCGCACGACCAAAGGCGACGGTTGCGATCAAATCTTTTCGATGGATTTGGATGGCCAGAACCTGCAGCGGCTTTCCAACGGCGAAGGCAAAACCACCTGTGCCTATTTCACGCCGGACAACAAATCCATCGTCTACGCTTCGACGTTCAAGGCCGATCCCAAATGTCCGCCTAAACCGGATTACTCGCGCGGCTATGTCTGGGCGCTGTTTCCCGGCTTTGACATCATCAAAGCCAACCTGGACGGTTCCAATCCGCGTCAGCTAACGACAGCCGACCGGTACGATGCGGAAGCCACCATTCGCAAAGACGGCACGATCGTGTTCACCAGTTTGCGCAGCGGCGATTTGGAAATCTATACGATGGACAAAAACGGCAAGAACGTGAAGCAACTGACCAGTGCTTTGGGGTATGACGGCGGACCGTTCTGGAGCTACGACGGCAAACAGATCGTCTATCGTGCGCATCACCCCGAAACCGACAAGGAAAAAGCGGATTACACGGGGCTGTTGAAAGACAACCTGATTCGCCCAACCAAACTGGATATCTGGGTGATGAATGCCGATGGCTCGAACAAGCGCCGCGTGACCAATTTCAACAAAGCGACCTTTGCGCCGTTTTTCTTCCCGAACGGCAAACGGATCATTTTCTCGTCGAACCTGGACGATCCGCGCGGACGCGATTTTGAACTCTATGCCGTCAACACTGATGGCTCAGGGTTGGAACGTATCACGTTTAGCGACACGTTCGACGGCTTCCCGATGTTTTCCCCTGACGGCAAGAAACTGGTGTTTTGCTCAAACCGCAATGCCTCAAAACAAGGCGACACCAACGTTTTCATCGCTGACTGGGTCGAATAAACACCGCGCACTGACACAAAAACGGGCTGGCGTCATCAGTAACGCCAGCCCGTTTTTCGTTGCCGGTGAAGTTTGCCGCCGTAATCTCAGGCCAAAATCTTCGGCACCAACTCTCCGTGAACGTCCGTCAGCCGGAAGTAACGCCCCTGGAATTTGTATGTCAGCCGTTTGTGGTCAATGCCGAGCAAATGCAGGATCGTGGCTTGTAAGTCGTAAACGCTGACCGGATCGCGCACAACGTTGTAGCTGAAATCGTCCGTTTCACCCAACGTCAGACCTTTCTTCAAACCGCCGCCCGCCATCCACATCACAAAATTGCGCGGGTGATGATCGCGACCATAATTGGCTTCGGTCAATTTGCCCTGACAATACACCGTGCGGCCAAACTCCCCGCCCCAGATGACCAGCGTATCATCCAGCAAACCGCGTTGTTTGAGGTCTTGCACCAAGGCCGCCGTCGGCTGATCGGTGCCGCGGCATTGCAACGCCAGATCGCGCGGCAATTCGCCGTGTTGATCCCAACCGCGATGATACAACTGGATGAACCGCACGCCGCGTTCGGCCAGACGCCGCGCCAGCAAACAATTGGCGGCATACGTGCCCGGTTTGCGCGCTTCCGGCCCGTACAGCTCAAACACGCTGTCAGGCTCCTTGGATAAGTCCATCAGTTCGGGCACTGACGTTTGCATGCGATACGCCATTTCGTATTGCGAAATGCGCGTTTCGATTTCGGGGTCGCCATATTCCTGATGTTTGAGTTTGTTGAGCCCCGCCACGGCATCCAGCATCTGCCGCCGCGTCGTTTTGCTCACGCCCGGCGGATCGTCCAGATAGAGCACCGGCGTAGCTCCGCCGCGCAAACGCACGCCCTGATAGCTGGATGGCAAAAATCCGCTCGACCACAAGCGCGAAAACAACGGCTGATCGGTGTTGAGCGCGTGCGCCGTCGAAAGCAACACGATGTAGGCCGGCAAATTCTGGTTATCGCTGCCCAACCCGTAACTGACCCACGCGCCAAAGCTGGGCCGTCCCGGTTGCTGAAAACCGGTTTGAATAAAGGTAATCGCCGGATCGTGGTTGATCGCATCGGTGTGCATCGTTTTGATGATGGTCAGGTCGTCCACGACCTTGGCGGTGTAAGGCAGCAATTCGCTGACCCACGCGCCAGACTGGCCATGCTGTTTGAACTTGAACAGCGATTTGACGCAGGGAAAGCTTGATTGCCCCGATGTCATGCCGGTGATGCGTTGCCCGTTGCGCACCGAATCGGGCAATTCGGTGCCGTGCAGTTTTTCCAGCGCCGGTTTGTAATCGAAGGTTTCAAATTGCGACGGCCCGCCCGATTGATGCAGGTAAATCACACGCTTTACCTTGGGCGCGAAATGCGGCAACCCGACCAAGCCACCGGTCTTGGGGTCGCGGCTTTCGCCTTCGGCGCCAAACGCCCAGCCTTCCTGTTTGAACAAAGTCGCCAGCGCCGCCAGCCCTATGCCTTTAGCGCCCAGGCCGAACAATTGCCGCCGCGTCATTTGCAAAGCCAATTCACGTTGCCAATCCATGTCAGTCACTCCGGAAAATTCCGCTCAGGAATAATGCACGCCTTACGGCATCAGGGTTACGGTTGTTTTCGTCGCTTTGGCCACCGCCGCCGCGCTGAACGGAAACACGCGCGGCGTCACATTGCGCCAATCAGGCACCTGGTCTTGATAGTGCGGGCTTTGCGGATCGCCTGCCTGTCCGACAGGAATTCCGTGTTGCGTCTGATCCCAGTTGGCAGGATCGGCAATCATGCGCATTGAAACCGTCGGGCCGACGTTGGGCGTGGGCCCCAAACCGCCGCTATAGCCGTTTCCGTTTTGCGGGAACGGCGCAATTTTGAATTGATTGCCCACCAGCGGCGCGCTCGCCAACGGATGGTTGAAGCGCACTTGCACAGCGTTGCCAAACGTCCACTTGCTTTCGTCGTCGCCCAATCGTTTGGCCAGATTGGCGCGCGCCGCATCGTGGCAGGATTTGACGAAATCAGGCCAGTCAGGATGGTATTTCGGCAACCAGCGCGCAGGCCATTCCGCGACAATGCGATCCATTAGCACGTGCCGATTGGTCCAACGGTATTGTTTGGCTTTCTCTTCGCCGATGGCTGCGCTGACGATGCGCGTGGCAAAAATGTCGCGCATTTCATTTACCAGCAACGCCGCGCGCGAATCCGCATTGGCTTTGCCGTCCCACGCCGCCAGCATCTGCAGCGCTTCGTTCAGTTTCGCATCGGCGGATTTGCCGCCCAAAAGCTTCACCACCGCTTTGGCAAACGTAGCGCCGCCGATGGCGTACGTGTCGCCCAGCGCCGCGCGATAATCATCTGCCGACAGTTTGCTTTTGGCCGCCAGCAAATCGTTGAGCCGTTTTTGCCGGTATGGCGCTGACCACGCGTGGGTCAAATGAAACGGATAATCCTTGCCGACGATGCGGGCGTTGGCTGTCACGATCAAGCCGGACGGCGGATCAAACACATGCGGCAATTTCTCAAACGGAATTGTGCCGGTCCATTCACCGTCGTCGCTTGCGCCGTCGTAAGGCACACTGCCGTCGCCGCCCTTGCGTACGGGAATGACTCCCGCGCCGTAATAGCCGATGTGGCCATCAACGTCGGCGTAAACGTAATTCTGGGTCGCGCCCGCAAAGCGACGAATGGCCGTGGTGAATTCCTGCCAGTTGCGCGCGCGGTTCAGATCGTGAAATGCGCCGAAGGTTTCCGGTTTGGTGTCGAGCACCGTCCAGCGCAACGCGTAACGTTCCCCATTTTTGTCGAGCACGATCGGCCCGTGACGCGTCACCGTGACCATCACGCAGACTTCATCCGTTTCGGGATTGGTCGGCGCTTTGCGCACGGCGATGTCTTCACAACGCACTTCGGCAGATTCCCACCCCTTGGGCGTTTTGTATTTGGGCGGATTCTTCGGATCAACTTTTTCCAGATTGTTCGTGTCAAAGGTTTCGCGATACAGGTCTTGCACGTCAGGGCCGAGGTTGGTCATGCCCCAGGCAATCCGTTCGTTGTGTCCGATGATGACATTGCTGATACCGGGAATCGAAACGCCTGCGACACGCATTCCCGGCGCGCTCAAATGAATCAGGTACCAAATGCCCGGCACCGAAGCCGCCAAATGCGGATCGTTCGACAACAACGGTTTACCCGACGCGGTGCGCTTTCCGCTCGCCACCCAGTTGTTGCTGGCGGCGAGGTCTTCCGCGCCCAAACCGATGCGATCCAGCGAACGCTGGCGCACGGCTTCGTCTTCGTTGGCCAGCGCGAGCAATTCGTTGCTGATGCGGTGAGGTTGCAAGGCCACCTTCTTTTTCGCCGCGCCAGCGCCTTTTGGCGTGGCCGCATCGCTGCCGACCACGGGCGTATCCAACTCGGAAAATTCCGTCAGCAACTCTGCGCGTTGCGCGGCGGGCAAATCTGCCAGCGCGGCGCGCATCACGTCTGTTTGCCACGAAGTCGAAAGGCTTTCGGCCATCAAAAAACTGATGACGACTGAATCCGCCGGTTTCCATTTGCGCGGCTGGTATTTCAGGATGCGGAATTCGACCGGCAAGGTTTGTTCGTTGCGCGAAGCGATAAAAGCGTTGACGCCCGCCGCATAGGCGTCGAAATTTACCCGATCAGCCTGCGGCATTTGCGCGGCCCGTTGTTCGGAAAGCACCGCCAAACCGAGAATGCGCCGCCGCTTGTCTTCTTCAAAGGCGACCTTGCCGAAAATTTCCGCCAGTTCCCCACGCGCCGTGCGCCGCAACAAATCCATTTGCCACAGACGGTCACTGGCCGTGACATAACCTTGCGCAAAATACAGATCGTGATCATTGGCGGCTTCGAGATAAGGAATGCCGCGTTCATCGCGCCGCACGGTGACGTTGGCCTGCAAGCCGGGAACGCGCAACGAAACCGCTGCCGATTGCGCAGAAACGGCTGTCAGCCGCACAACGTCGCCGATGTAAAACAATGACGCCGCCAGAACAAAAACGAGCATGGTCAGAATTCGCTGGTACTGTGTTTTCATATCAGTTGAGGTGGCCTTGCGGACCGGGGTTCTTTTCAAAGTGGCTACTCTTTGGTCACCATTTCATCCAGATTCAGGATGGTGCTGGCAACCATCGTCCAAGCGGCGAGTTCGGCCTGATCGAGCGACTCGTCAGGCTTCAGTTCGCCGACACGCAACAACGAAGCCGCCGCTTTGGGGTCTTTGCGGTAATTCAGCACTTGTTGCGTCAGCAACGTGCGCAGAATTTTTGCCTCTTGCACGCTCGGTTTGCGCGCCAGCGCCGCGCGAAAGGCAAAGGCCAGACGATTGCTCACGTCCTTGCCGCCTTCGCGCAAAACGCGTGTTGCCAATGCGCGCGAAGCTTCGACGTAAGTCGGATCGTTCAGCGTGATCAACGCCTGCAAAGGCGTGTTGGTCGTGGCGCGACGGGCAACGCATTTTTCGCGGTCGGGCGCGTCAAATGTCGCCAGCGCCGCTGGCGGCACCGTGCGCTTCCAGATCGTATACATCGAACGGCGATAGAGTTCGCTGCCGTGACTTTGCACATACGATTGTTCGGTAAATCCGTCGCCAAAGGCCATCTCTTCCCACAAACCGCCGGGCTGATACGGGCGCACGCTGCGTCCGCCGATGTCGCCAGCCAGCAATCCGCTGACTGCCAACGCATTGTCGCGAATCAATTCCGCAGGCAACCGATGACGCGGGCCGCGCGCCAGCAAACGATTTTCCGGGTCTTTGTCGCGCAATTCCGGCGTGACTTTGGAAGCCTGACGATAGGTCGCGGACGTCACGATCAACCGTTGCAGCGCTTTGACGTCCCAGCCAGTGCGTACAAATTCAGTCGCCAGCCAGTCGAGCAATTCGGGATGCGTCGGCGGTTCGCCCTGCACACCGAAATCTTCGCTGGTTTTGACAATGCCCAGCCCAAAATACATTTGCCAAAACCGGTTGACCGCCACGCGACTGGTCAACGGATGGTTTGGCTCAACCAACCACTTGGCCAGGGTCAAACGATTCGACACCGCGTTTGCGCCTTCACCAGCCGTAGACAACGGCGGCAACACCGCTGGCACATTGGGCGAAACCTTTTCGCCTTTGTTGCGGTAATCGCCGCGCGCCAGCACAAACGTGTCGCGCGGTTTGCTCGATTCCATCATCACCATCGTGTTGAGGACGGTTTTGTCCAGCGCTTCTTTTTCCTTTTTCAGCCGCTTCAATTCGGCGTATTGCTGGCGCAGGTTTTCGGGCGCAACCGCCGTCAAAAAGTATTCGCGCAAACGCTCGCCTTCTTCTTTCGTGCGTTTGCCGCTGATGCCGCTGAGGATGGTTTGGATGGGATAGGTCACTGCCAGTTGTTCGACATCCGCCGCACTGAGCACACAGTTGTAAATGCGCAAATCATCCACGCCGCCGCCATAAGCGCGTCCGGTTTCGTTTTTGCCCAGAATCAGGTCGGCATTGTTGTTGATCTCGCCGCTGAGCGCGTCGGTCAGCACTTCGGTTTCGGCCAACTTGCCGTTCAGGTACACGCGCAATCCCGCCGCTTTGCCCGATCCGTCATAGGTGATGGCCAGATGCTTCCATTCATTGTTGTAAAAACGCTCTTTCGTGCGCAACTGCAAACTATTGTTCGGCCATTGCGCCGTCAGCCGGATCGTTAACGGCGCGGCCCAGCGCTGAATGTCGAACAGTTCCGTTTGCGTGAAGACAAGTTCCCAGCCTTGACGCGTTTGGTCGTCGGCGATTTTCTGAAAGGCAGTGTTGCTGACTTTGCCAAGTGAAGCGCGCAGCCAAACAGCGAAACTGAACGATTGCGCGCGCTCAAAATCCGCCACGTCGCCGAAACTGAGCAGCGTTTGTCCGTCGAGCGACACCGCGCGGCTGACCTGCCCCGGCCCGAATGTCGGATCGCCTTTGACCGTACGCCCGTTGCGATAACGGCCCGAACTGTCAGCCAGGCTGCCATCCAGTTCGTAATGCGCAACGATGTCTGAAACTCTGGCGACGGCCGGTTTGCCAAGCAACGGCGCTTCCCAGGCTTCCTGCAACGGCGCAACGACTTTGTCGCCGGTCGCTGTGATCAAATCGGCAATGGCATTGTTCAAACTGATCTGTTTGGCTTTTTGTTCGTCGGTCGGCAGCGGCAAAAACGGCATGGCATTGCCACGGTTTCCGTCCAGGCCTTTTTCCGGCACGTTATTGAAAAAAGCGTAAAACTGATAGAACTCTTTTTGCGAAATGGGATCATATTTGTGCGAATGACAACGCGCACATCCCATTGTCATGCCTAGCCACGTCGTTGTCGTGGTTTCGACGCGATCCACCAGATATTCATTCAGATACTCCTCGGGAATCGCGCCGCCCTCGAAATTGATCATGTGGTTGCGATTGAATCCGGTCGCGATCTTCTGTTCGGTTGTCGCATTGGGCAACAAATCACCCGCCAGTTGTTCGATGGTAAACCGGTCGTACGGCTTGTTTTGGTTGAAGGCTTTGATGATCCAATCGCGCCAGGGCCACATGTCGCGGTGGCTGTCAATGTGGTATCCGTGTGTGTCGGCATAGCGCCCCAGATCGAGCCAGATCATCGCCATTCGTTCGCCGTAATGCGGACTGGCAAGCAAACGATCTACGGCTTTTTCATAGGCGTCGGGGGATTTGTCGGCGAGAAAAGCATCCAGCTCTGCCAGCGTCGGCGGCAACCCGGTCAAATCCAGCGAAACGCGACGCAACAGCGCCGCCTTGTCCGCTTCGGGCGCAGGTTTCAATCCTTCTTTTTCCAGACGTGCATAGACAAACGCGTCAATCGGATTGCGCGTCCAGGCAGCAGGCGCGGTCGCAGGCAACGTCGGCAAGGGCGCGCGTTTGGGTGCGACATAGGCCCAGTGCTCTGTCCACTGCGCGCCTTCGTCAATCCAACGGCGCAAAGTTTCGATCTGCTTTTCGGTCAGTTTGTGCCCGGAAGACGGCGGCGGCATGACGGCGTTGGGGTCTTTTGACAGAACGCGTTTAAGCAGCCGCGATTCGGCGGATTTGCCCGGCACGATCACGCCCGATTTGGCAAACGCGCCGTCTTTGGTATCCAGACGCAATTTGGCCATGCGCTGTTTTTCGTCGGGGCCGTGACAGGCAAAACAATTGTCCGCCAGGATGGGGCGGATTTCGCGATTGAAATCAACGTTGCCGGGCGCGTTGTTGGCCGACACAGCGGCGCGCCACAATCCGGCAATGCCGAACATCAAAGCCAAAGCAAGAACGGCGAACTGAACCTTACGCCTCACGGGTGAAACCTCCGTAGCTAGGATTGCGCTTAACTGGTTGCGAAAATGCAGTGCGAAAACTGGTGTGATGAACGGGCAAAATAATACGCCGAGTCTGGCGTATCCGCTAGACTCGGCGTAAGGATTTACGGCTGACGGGTCAGGTTATTTGACGGCGATGGTGACAGTATTGGCAATTTTGCCGTCAACCGTCAGCACGACGTTGACTTCGCCGCGGCCTGCCAGTGAACGCGGCACGCGAATATTGCCCTGATCCAGCCCCACAAATCCGCCTTGTGGTCCCAGATAGAGAACTTCTGCGTTGGCCCCGCCAATGGTGCAATTCACGGTTGACGACGCGTTGCGGTTGCGCGCGCCGGTGCCAAATCCGATCAAAAAGACCTGCTCGCCTTCTGGCCCCAGATCAATCGGCACGGGCACAAACCGACTGGTCGCAGAATCGAAGCGCGACAAGGATTCGGTAATCTGCTGGCCGTCGGCTTTGACGCGCAACACCACCGCCGCCGCCACGCCCTGTCCGCTGGAATTGGCGGAAAACAAACCTGGCGCAACATTCGTGATATTCACCGCGCCAGTCGAGATTGCACCGCTTCCGCTGGTAACCGTAATCGTCGCCAGGCCATTCGCCGTCCCCGCCGGAATCAGGTAGTTGATCTGTGTCGGGGCGACGAAAAACAGCGGCGACAATCGTTCTGTGCCTGCGCTGTCACGAACTCTCACCGTGGTGCCCAGCAGCGATGTCGGCAGCGGCACGGAAGACGCGATTTCGACGCCGGTCGCCATATTCGCCCCAAACCCGGCCACCATCTGTTCGCTCGCCAGATCGCCACCGGCAAAACTGGCAGCAGACACCGTGGTCACCACGCCGCCGACACTGACCGCGCCGGACGTATACGTCGCGGTCAACACATCCGCATTGGCATTGACGACTTCGCGCGGCACCGGTTGGTCGCCAAATGTCAACGGAATGATGTTGGCAGTGCCATTGGCGGGCAGGCTGAAGACGACCGTCGCCAGCTTCTTGTTGTTTCCTGCCGCAATGTTTTGCCCCGTTGGCAAAGCGATGGCAAAGCCCAGACGCCCTTGCGCCGCCTGATTGTTGTTGATGTTGAACAATCCGCTGCTCACGTCGGCACCAGCAGTCGCACTGATATACGTCAATTGCGCCGGGTCGAAATTCAAACTAAAGCCGAAGGCATTTTCGTTGCCTTGGGCATCGAGTTCGAGCGTAACGGTGACTTGTTGACCGCGCTGGCCAGCAACGTTGGTCGCACGAATGACGCGGCTTTGTTGCGCATAGTGGTTATCACCCGCCAGCAACGCCGGAACATCCAAACTGGCCAGCAAGGATTCCGTGCCGGATTGTCCCAACACATTGGCCGCCGGAATGCTTGGGCCGCCCGCCGGTACCACCGGATCCAAACCGGAAGAATAGCGTCCGGTCTGCACC
>JAEUQO010000029.1 GCA_016789605.1 Acidobacteriota bacterium | reverse complement strand
GTTTCGCCCATCAACTGGCGAAGCATATTGAACACCAGTGCGCCTTTATAAAAGACAACCGAGCGGAAAGCAGGCGTCTGATCATCCAGTTGCGAGGGCGCGTTGCGAATTGAAGCTGATTGCTCAAAAGCGAGCGCTTTTTCCAGCTCGGCTTGCAACGCTTGTTGAAACTGCGTTTCGTTGGCGTTGTCACGGATGTACAGCAGCGTGCTGAATTCGGCCAGCCCTTGCGCAAGCCAGGTGTCGTCAAACGAACGCAGCCCGACGGCTTGTCCCCACCATTGATAGGCGGCTTCGCGCGCCAGCTTTTCGTCAATGCCCGAAGTCAACGCGCGCGGAGAAAGGAACATGATGCCAGGGCCGGTATACGTTTCGAGCGTTTCTTCATCGGTTTCCGCCACGATCAAGCGGTTGCCAAAAGCGTAGGCGCCGAATTTGGACGAATAGTATTCCAGGTGTTTGCTCAGCACTTCGCCTGCGTGATCAGCCCACTTTTCGTCCCCCGCTTTGACATAAAAATCCACGGTCAAACCGCCTGCGCTGGCCGAACGAATCAGGTACTTGCCTGCGGCAAAATTGCCTGGCAAAACTGGTTTGGTGCAGACAAAAGTATAGGTAAGAAATTCTTCTTTCGTCTTCGGATCAGAAGACGGAACCGCTGAGACAGGCTGTTCGCTGTACCCGGCGACAAGCACATCCTTGGGTACTTTCAGGCTGATGTCATAGGTCGCGCGGTCGGCGGCATATTCGTGAAAAGGAAACCAGCGTGCCGCGTAAAACAGATACGATCCTTGTTCGCTGACACAGGCCAGCCGGGCGTTGGAAATCGGGCCGCCTTGGGGCGATTCCAATGCGCCTTCGTATTCAAAAATGATCGTCACCGGTTGATTGGCTGGCACCACGCTGCCCAAATCCACGCGGACGTTCATGTTTTCGCGGTTGTCTTGAATGAATTGCAGGCCGTCTTGTTCAGCAGGCGCGGCGTCTTTGGGTGTCGCGTCTTTGCTCGTCGCCGCGGCAGCAGGTTTTGTGTCTTTCGCCGGTTTAGCTTTGGCGTCGCGCGCTGGTTGGCGCGACAACGTTGGCGCTTCGCTCGTTGGCGAAGACGTCGCCGACGAGGTGGCGGGCAGATCAGGCCGTGTAATGCGTTTGATCGTCAACGACCCGTTCAGTTCAAAAATGGCCGAGCGCGTGTCTGCCTTGGGCACGAATTTGACTTCGGCGCGTCCACGCAACAATTGCTGTGATGGAATTAAATCTGCATTGATTTTGTAATGCTGAACGTCAATGTCTGTTGCGCCTTTTTGCGCTGCTACTTGATTTCCCACGAGCGCCCAAGCGCTAACGGCCAACATCCCAAGCAAAATAAGTCTTTTCATTGTCCTTTGCCCCGCGTTGCTGTAATCATCTTTCCGTTTTCTGGTCATTTACGAAGCGGGATTATACCATCCCCCTCGCCTTTTTGAAGGTAAGCCTCTCTCAAACCTCCGCGCAGCAACTCACCTTTTGATGGTCAACGAGGCAGGAACGGTTCACCTTGGCAAACTTGCAGAAATCATTGTAACGATTGGCCGTTGCGCCATTTATGGCATAATGCCGCACAGGCTGAAATAACTGTGAGAGCATCAGATGCGGAAAAGTTTGCGCAAAATCCACCTGTACGCGTTCGCCTGGGAGAATTATCCCTTGCTGTTTCGCACGCTCAAGGCAGCCTGGCTGGTGCGTCGGCATTTGCGCGAGCGAACGCCGTCACCACATTTTGGCGCAGCCGTCCAAGCCGTCAACCTGCTCTATTTGCCGCCGCAACCGGGTTGGCACGTGTCTGACCCGGAGCGCATTGCACGGTTTGCCAGCTTCATCATCAATTTCCCGCTTACCTGGGGAAAGTGCGTTCACCAATCGCTGATCACCTATCGCTTGCTTAACGGCTATGGCATTCCGGCAAAAGTTTGTTTTGGCGTGAATCAGCAAACTCCTGAAACAGACGGACACGCCTGGGTGGTGACGTTGACCGAACCGAAACAGGCCTTTGCTGAATCACAAGACCCGTTACAGCGCTTCAAGCTGATTTACACTTCCCCATTGCCGGAAAGCTGAAACAGGCTGACACACCAAACAGGAGCCAAGACCTTGCAACACGATCTTTCTGTCTATCACGAACCGATCAGTGAATTGTTCTCAATGCCTGCCACGCGTGCAGCGTGGGAGCAGTATCGGCTGAGCGAAGAGCAAGTTCGCTTTTTTCACGAAAATGGTTATTTGGCAGGCGTACGGATTCTGACGGATGAGCAGGTGGAACGCTTGCGCGGAGAGCTGCGCGGCCTGATGGCCCCGGAACATCCCGGCCATCATTTGTATTACGAATTCCACGCCAACGAATCGCACGATCCCTCAAAAGTGCTGTTTCACGCGTTGGGAGCGTGGCGCATCGCGCCGGGCTTTCACGACATTTTGTGGCATCCGGCATTCACAATGGCAGCAGCTCAGTTGCTGGGTGGCGCGGTTCGGTTTTGGCACGATCAATTGTTTTGCAAACCAGCGCGGCACGGCGGCGTGGTCGCCTGGCATCAGGATTATTCCTATTGGACACGCACCACGCCGTTGCGCCACCTGACGTGTTGGATTGGGCTGGATGATTCGACCAAGGAAAACGGCTGTGTCCATTACGTTCCCGGCAGCCATCTGTGGCCAGATTTGCCGATCACCGGTTTAACGGGTGACATGGATTCAGTGCAGGACATTTTGCCAGTGGAACTGAAAGCACAATTCAAGCCGGTGGCCATCGAACTGAAAAAAGGCGAATGCACGTTTCATCACGCGCGCATGATGCACGGCTCATACGCGAATACGACCGACCAGCCGCGTCGGGCAACCGTCATCAATGTCTTTCAGGATGGTGTGCAATCTGCGAGCGATGAACCGTTACTGGCAGGCGTGCCCGTAATTCCCCACGGTCAGGCAATGGGCGGGCAGTTTTTTCCGCTCTTACTTGATCCCGCCCGCTTGCCTGAATCTTGAACGACGCGCGTCGCTCAAGCTTGACGTTGCAGTTTCATCTCAAAAAACTGCCGCCAGTTTTTTCCATCCATGCTCAATTCGCCGACTTCGTGCCATTCGCCTTTGTCGGTCAAACTGATGGTAAACCGTATCGCGGGGCCATTCGGTGACTTGAACCCCCATTGCATCACACCGGGTGAAAGCACTTTGGCTTCGGCGTCGGTGTAACGGCCATCCAACAAGTTGGCGCGAAAGCGATAAAGCTTTGCCTGTTCGTCAAAAGACAGCACTGCCAGCGCGTTGTGTACGACCACCTCTTCGTCTTTGCCCGGCAACTTGCTTTTATGCAGCCCTTCGACCAACAAAACCCCGCCACCGAGTTTGCGTTGCACACGTTCGACGCCGATGAAATCGTGCCGCTGCCCAGGCCCCATTTCAATCCAGCCCGCACCTTTCCATTCACCAACCAAAAAGTCCAGCTTACGCATCTCGGCGACTTGCGTGGCATGGGAGCCTTGCGCCAGCACCGGCAAGCCAATCCAACAAACAAAGGCACAGGTAAACAATAGTTTCAGAACTTTCATCCGTCCCCTCCTTTTCAATTTCTCGACAGAATCAGGTGCCTGACAGCAGGCGCCACCACCATACAAGCCGTTCCGGCAAAGATGGCGTACTGCCACCGCATCAGACCAAATGCCATTGCCAGATAAAACAACACGCCGACAATGCGAATGATCTGCGCAATGGCGTTGGCACGTTTGAGAGTTTCGCTGCTTTCAACGGAGGTCATAGTTTGTGTCTCCTCAGTTATGGTTGGGCGGCCTTGGCAGCCGCACGTTCGCTCACAATCTACGGCGTTTGTGACGACCAAGGTCACCCGTTCCTCTGAATGGCAGGTTTTCACGACTGAGCGGTCGGCCAAGATGACAAAGCCGATTGGCAGACGTTCGGCGTTTTGCCACAATCCAGCCGCGATGAATCCACATTGGGCGATATACAAAAAAGAAATGCGGCATTACCTGCGGCATTTTGCGCTGGCTCCGCTCGTCGCCTTGATTCCCTACTTGTTGAATTTGGCACACTGGCGACAACACGGCGGGCTGTTGCGCGGGCTGCTCTACACATTACTGGCAGGAACAGTCATTGGCTTGGTGATCGGATTCTTTTTTGGCGGCGTGTATGCGGTTTTGACCTGGATCAAAATTCGCACGGGAAAGTTCTATCAGCCGACGGTGATTGTGCACATCTTGTTGGGCTGTTTTTCGGCGGTGACGGGCATCTGGCTGGTCTCATTTTTTCCCGGCTTGCGATATACACCTTCGCAGGCACAGCCCTCGTTCTTTTCGATCCTGATTTTCAGCGGACTAATCGCAACCGGGTTTACGCTTTATTTTGCCTATCGCCGCGCTCAAGAAGAATC
>JAEUQO010000362.1 GCA_016789605.1 Acidobacteriota bacterium | reverse complement strand
GATCATTCGCTTGAATTACGGCATGCAGCGTCACGCCGGCGGCGGCATGGCTGTGCGCACGGTCGCCTGTTTGCCTGCGCTGATCGGAAGCTGGCGCGATGCGGCTGGCGGGATGTTGCTTTCGACTTCCGGCACGTTCGGCATGAACACGACAGCGCTGGCTCGTCCGGATTTGATCTGGAACAACCCGCGCACAATCAATATGTCCGCCCTCGGCGATGCGCTGACGGGGTTTCAGCGTGTGCAGAAATTCAACGCGCAAGGAGCGCCGACTGAAACTTTGGAGCCGCTCGATCCGCCTGTGCGCGCGATTTACGTTTACAACACCAACCCCGTAGCCGTCGCGCCCGATTCGCGCAAAGTCATTGCCGGATTCCAGCGCGAGGATCTTTTCACCGTCGTTCACGAAATTTTCCAAACCGATACGGCGGATTACGCGGACATTTTGCTGCCCGCGACCACGCAACTGGAACAGTGGGACGTTCATCGAGCTTACGGGCATATGTACGTCGTGCTGAATCAGCCCGCCATCGCGCCCATTGGCGAAGCCAAACCCAACCGCGAAGTCTTCCGTTTGCTGGCCGAACGGATGGGATTCACCGACGACTGTTTCAAAGACTCTGACCAAGAGTTGATTCGCCAAGCCATCAGCAGCCCGAACCCGCGTATGCAAGGCATCACGCTGGAAGCGTTAAAAGAAAAAGGATGGCAGCGGTTGAACGTGCCCGAACGCTTTGCGCCTTTTGCCGAGGGGAACTTTCCGACGCCTTCGGGCAAGTGCGAATTCTTCAGCGAAACCCTGGCCAAGCAGGGAATTGATCCGCTGCCGGTTTACATTGCTCCACGCGAAACCGTGCTGGACGCGCCACAACTGGCCCGGAAATATCCGCTGGCTGTGATTTCGCCGCCCGCGCATAACTTCCTGAATTCGAGCTTTGCCAATCTGCCCAGCTTTTTGAAAGCCGAAAAAGAACCGCACCTGGACATTCATCCAAATGACGCCGGGTTGCGCGGGATCAAAGACGGCGACCGCGTCCGCATCTTCAACGACCGTGGCGATTTCAAAGCCAAAGCCCGTGTCACTGACAAAGCCCGCCCCGGCGTCGTCGTCGCGCTTTCTGTCTGGTGGAAGAAGCTTTCCGGCGACGGCTGCAACGCCAACGACGTGACTTCGCAAGGCCTGACAGATTTGGGAGCGGCGGCTACGTTTTATGATGCTTTGGTGGAAGTGGAGAGGATTTAGATATGGCACTAAATCAAAAAGAGATAATGGCTCAAATGGATTCCTTGATTAATGAATATGAACGGTCGAGAGGCTTCTCTCATGATAAGGATGAAGAGTTTGTTGAATTAAGGACGAGAGTCGCTGCCGCTATAGAACGATTATCCCCGTCGGGAAGTACATATGTACGCGCCCTCCAAAACACTCGGGTTTATCCGAAAGGAAGATTGGATGACAGCGTGTCCATCTTGAAAGCAATGCGAGCTGATTATGTTTCTGGATACTTTCATACTATTACCGAACTTATCCACGCAGATATATTTGGTGACTTTATGGAAATGGCAGATCACCTGATTGAACAAGGTTACAAAGACCCTGCTGCTGTAATTACAGGTAGTGTCCTAGAAGAGCATCTGCGGAAGTTGTGTGACAAAAACAGCATCGCGGTATTGCAGCCAGACGGTAGACCCAAAAAGGCAGATGCGATGAATGCCGAGCTTGCAGGCGCGAACGTTTACTCGAAACTTGACCAGAAGAATGTGACGGCCTGGCTTGATCTGCGAAACAAGGCTGCTCACGGAAAGTATGGCGAGTACACGAAAGAGCAAGTTGCCTTGTTGATACAGAGCGTGCGAGATTTCATTACGCGGAATCCCGCCTGAGATCAAAGGAGGTAGGCTATGGATATCACAATTACTTCAGTGGCTACAGCAAGCAATGAAACTTTGTGGCGTGCCGCCACCGATGGCAAAGAAGCAATCGGGAAAACTGCCGGGGAAGCACTCGATGGCATCAGATCGCAGCTAGGTCTGGAGCAAAATGATTTATTCATTGTTTATGGAAAATGGCAGCCGGATGAATACTTTACAGCCGCTCAACAAGAACAACTCGGTGAACTTATGACGCGTTGGCGGGCTGCGCGTGATGAGGGAAAAGCGCTTTCAGGCGAAGATCAGAAAAAGCTTGAAGAGCTTGTTGAAGCGGAACTGGCAGCTTCAGGTAAACGGGCAGAGAAGTTGGCGAGCGAGATGGAAAAATGAATCCTCATTACGAGTTTGTCGCTGAACGCGCAGAGCATCGTTGTGAGTATTGCCGTGCGCCAGAGCGAGTTTTCAATTTCCCGTTTGAAGTTGAACACATAATGCCTCGCGCTTTAGCGGGTGAAAGTGAGTTGCAAAACCTGGCTTTGGCTTGTCGTGCTTGCAACTTGCGCAAGTCAATTCGCGTAGCCGGATTTGATGATGTAACGCAGGCGGAAATTAGATTGTTTAATCCCAGGCAGGACGATTGGGCGGCCAATTTTCAGGTTGAATTAGCGACTGGTGAAGTAACAGGCGTAACGCCGATTGGGCGAGTGACAGTCAAACTGTTGCAAATGAATGCTCCGGCGCAACTGGCGGCACGGCTTCAATGGATCCAGTGGCAGTCATTTCCGTGATCCAAAAAGGCGAAACGAATTCAGCCGTTTCTCAAACCTCATCCAGAAATTCGATGGGCAATCCTTTCGGCGATTTTTTGCAAACAGACATTATGCCTGCTGACGGATTCGACTTTCCGTTTGGCGATGCGGATGGCAAAGCGGCTTACACCGATTTACGACATTCGCAAAGTTTTCGATCAGATTCCGCCGGGCGCGATGGTGGTGATATTGTGATGCAAATTTTGAAACGCGAACAACTGTGAGAGGCGCGCAAACACTTTGCAAACCGAACTCGATATTTTGGGTGATGTCACGACGCGGTTGAATTTGGCAGGGATCGCTTTTATGTTGACCGGGTCTGTGGCGATGAACCATTACGCGCAACCGCGCATGACGCGAGACATTAACCTGGTTATCGCCTTGAAACCGGGAGCTGCGGCAAGGATCATCGCTTTGTTTGAAGCGGATTACTATGTGCCGCAAGATGCTGTTGCGCGGGCAATTGACCGACGAGGAATGTTCAATTTGATTCACCACGCCAGTGTGATCAAAGTGGATTGTGTTGTCCTCAAAGATGAACCGTATCGCCAGGAAGAGTTTGCGCGGCGGCGGGAAGTCATTGTCGGAGGGTTTCAAACCTGGATTGTCAGCCGCGAAGATTTGATTCTTTCCAAGTTGTACTGGGCGCGCGAGTCCAAATCAGAAATGCAATTACGGGATGTACGTAATCTGCTCACGCAGGATTGCGATCAGGAATATCTGCGAAGTCGCGCACAGGCGCTGGGCGTGGCCACATTGCTTGGTGAGGTGCTGTCTACGCATGAATGATACATCGCCTGAAATTGCCAAACTGGTGCGTGAGATGATGCTGGCGCGTTCTGGCGAAGAACGGATGCTGATGGGCAGTCAGATGTTCGAGGTCGCGCGCACGATGATCTTGGCGTCGTTTCCGCCTGGACTGAGTGATATCGAGACCAAACGCCGATTGTGCGAGCGGCTGTATGGCGATGAGGTTGATGTCGAAGGTTTTGTTGCCTATCTGGAAGCGCGCGCGGCAGCAGGCAGGTCCGCCGCCGCCAACGATTGACGAAAAGGGGCAGCGGTTTGAACGATAGGTGCGCTGCTGAGTAAGTTTGTGTGAGCGCAAGCAGGCAGCGAGCAGTTTTTCCCACTCCATTCCAACAAGGACAAACGCAAGTGAGCAAACAGAACTCTGCTGGAATTCCGTTGCGTCCACTGGGGCGAACGGGCGATGACGTGACGGCGATCGGGTTTGGCGGGTATCACCTGGGGTTGGTCAAAGATGACGCCGAGGCCGTGCGTCTGGTGCACGAAAGCATTGATGCGGGCATCACCTTCATGGACAACGCCTGGGAATATCACGACGGGCGCAGTGAAGTTTTGATGGGCCGGGCCATTGCCGACCGTCGCCAGGACGTGTTTTTGATGACCAAAGTTTGCACTCATGGGCGCGACCGGCACGAAGCCATGCGACAGCTCGAAGATTCGTTGCGCCGGTTGCAAACCGACTATCTGGATTTGTGGCAGGTGCACGAATTGGCCTATGACAACGACCCGGAATGGCATTTTGCGCCGGGCGGCGTGATGGAAGCGATTGACCAGGCAAAACGCGAAGGCAAGGTTCGTTTTGTCGGTTTCACCGGGCACAAAAGCGCCGAGATTCACCTGAAGATGTTGTCGTATGGCTATCCTTTTGACGCCTGTCAGATGCCGTTGAATGCGCTTGACGGTACGTTCCGCAGTTTCGAGCAAAAGGTGTTGCCGGAACTTGAGCGGCAGGGCATTGCCGCCATCGGAATGAAAAGCATGGGCGGCGGCGGCGACATGGTCAAAGCGGGCGTGCTGACGGCAGAAGAAGCGCTGCGTTATGTGATGAGTTTGCCGATTGCCTCGGTCATCAGCGGCATTGATTCGATGGCCATCCTGCAACAAAACCTGAAGGTCGCGCGCAACTTCCAGCCGTTTTCGGCGGAAGAAATGCAGGCGTTGCGTGCGCGTTGCGCTCCGTCGGCGGCGGATGGCCGATATGAGCTTTATAAAGTCAGCGCCCGGCACGAAGGCCCCATTGGCCGCGCACAGCATGGCTTTCCCGCTTACCGCGAGATGAGAGATTGACGCCATGAAACCCGAAGACTGGTGGTTTGCCCTGGCTGCCTTTGCGATGTTTGCCCTGTTCATTGTGCTGGAATGGGGGTACTGGCGCTGGCGCGGCGTGCGCAAATTTGAAACAAAAGATGCGCTGGCCAATTACTCGCTGGTCGCGATGCAGTTTTCGTTGAGCGTGCTTGGCAAAATCCTGTTTATCGTGACCGTGCTGGATTGGATTCAGCAACATGGATTGCGGCTGGCGCCGGATCGCTGGTGGGCGGGCGTGTTGTTGTTTCTGGGCGTTGATCTGGGCTATTACTGGTTTCATCGGCTCAGCCATCGTGTGCGGTTTTTGTGGGCGATTCACGAATCACATCACTCTTCTGAGCTGATGAACCTGTCGGTGGCATTACGGCAACCGCCGCTGGAACCGCTGGTTGACTGGCCGTTTTTCAGCGCGCTGGCCTGGGTGGGATTTTCGGCGCACGCGATCCTGACGATGTACGCCCTGAACCTGACCTATCAGTTCTTCATCCACACCGAAGCGATCAACAAACTGCCGCGCTGGCTGGAAGCTGTGTTCAATACGCCCTCGCATCATCGCGTGCATCACGGCACCAATCCTGAATACATTGATAAGAATTACGCGGGCGTACTGATCATCTGGGATCGGTTGTTTGCGTCATTTGAGCCGGAAGTCGCGCCCGTGCGTTACGGCGTGTTGCATCCGGTGCGCTCGCATAATCCGTTGTTCGTTGGCTTTCATTTGTGGTGGGACATTGCCCGCGACGTGTGGCGGGCAGATTCCTGGTCCGCAAAATTGAAGTACGTCTTTTTCCCGCCGGATTGGGCTGAATCGCCAACGGCGCAGCAGGTTCAGGGCAAATCCTAAGCCCGGCGGCTCTGGCGCGGGGATTGCTCTGCACAGAGCGTTGGCCAGCTATTGCCGATTGTGGGCCGGGCGTGTAAAGTTGGCCACCTTCCAGAACCAAAGTTTAGCAACGAGCTTCCGTAACTGCTTTATCCCAAACGTCGAAACTGCTGTCGCGACGGGCGGGTTTCATAAAATCGAGCAGGGGGACGTGTCTGACGACTCCTGCGCAGATGACACATTGGGAGTCAAAATCGAGGACATCAGATGGTTACACCTAGCGAAACAGAAAACTCAGAACCTATCGAACGGCGCTCCTTTCTGGGAGTCGTGAGCGGCTTGATTGGCGCAGGAATTTCGGCGGTCTTGGGCGTGACGATTGGCCGTTTTGCCATCGCGCCTGCGTTCAGCTCTTCCGGCGAACAGCCGTGGACGGATTTGGGCCCGCTGGAAGAAATCGCCGAAGGCAAGCTGGTCAAAAAGAACGTCGTCGTAACGCAGGACGCCGGTTGGGGCAAATTCCAGACGCAACGGTCTGTCTGGATTGTGCGCAAAGGCGAGAACGTGACGATCTTTTCCGGCGTGTGTCCGCACCTGGGCTGTGCGGTCAACATCAAAGCCGACAAATTCATTTGCGCCTGTCACGGCAGCGAATGGGATGAAGGCGGCAAGACGCTGGCGGGACCCTCGCCGCGCGGATTGGATTCACTGGAGCACAAGGTCGAAGAAAACAAGCTGAAAGTACGCTACCAGGATTTCAAACAAGGAATCTCTTCCAAAGAGGTGCTGAGCTAGGCGCATACGCACCAGCTTCCTGCGAGATAGAAAACTTATGGCGCAATCAAAACTATCGCAATTGCACGACTGGCTCGACGAGCGCACCGGCATCAAGCAGATCACGCACGAATTGCTGGATGAACCGATTCGTGGCGGTGCGCGCTGGGCTTATGTCTTTGGCAGCTTGTTGCTGCTGTTGTTTGGCATTCAGGTGGCGACCGGCATTTTCCTGAATATGTATTACGTGCCGAGCGCCGATCACGCGCACGCCAGTGTCGCTTATATTCAAAAAGCTGTGCCGGGCGGTTGGCTGGTGCGCGGGCTGCACCATTACAGCGCCAGCGCAATGGTCGTGGTGGCGGTGTTGCACCTGGCGCAAACCTTTCTTTACGGCGCATACAAAAACCGGCGCGAATTGCTGTGGGTGGCTGGCGTCGTGATGTTGCTCCTGATTCTGGGCTTTTCGTTCACAGGGTATTTGCTGCCCTGGGATCAAGCGGCGTATTTCGGCACCAAAGTCGGCACTTCGATTGCGGGCGAAATCCCGGTGGTCGGCCCCGTGCAGCAAAAGATCATGCTGGGCGGCAACGACCTGACGACGGTCACGCTTTCGCGCTTCTTTACGGTACACGTCTTTTTGCTGCCGCTGGCGCTGGCGGGATTGGTCGGGTTGCACTTGTTCCTGTTTCGTAAAGCCACGCCTGCCGGGCCGTATCACAACCGCGACGAAAAGAAAGTGGATCGCTTCTTTCCGAAACAGGTTTTCAAAGATTCGGTGGCGATGCTGGCGTGCTTTATCGTGCTGGTGGCGCTGGCCAAATACATCCCCGCCGAATTGGGGCCGCAAGCCGATCCGACGTCGGATTATCTGGCGCGTCCGCCCTGGTATTTCATGCCGTTGTTTCAGTTGCTGAAATATTTCCCCGGCGCCTGGGCGATAATTCCGGCGGCGGTGTTGCCGGCGGCGTTGTTTGGCGTGTTGTTCCTGTTGCCATTTATTGATCGGCGGCCAGAGCGCAATCCTTTCAAACGTCCGATTGCGACTGGTTTGCTGGTGCTGGTGCTGGGCGGGGCGATTGGATTGATCTTCCTGGCCAAACACGAAGACAACGCCAACCCCGAATTCAGCGCGAAACTGAAAGAGCAGGAAGAAGAGGTCAAAGCGTTTTTCTCTGCGCCTTTCCAACCGCAAATCATCGGCGGGGCTGCGGCTGTGGTTCCCAGCGCGACCAAGGTTGCCGGACCTGTGCCTGATCCGCCGCAAGCATACGCGGATCATTGTGCTATCTGCCACGGCGACAAAGGCGAAGGCGATCCGCCTCTGTTAGGCGTCGCCAGCAAGCCGCAGCGCACAAAAGAGGATTTGCTGAAGATCATGGAAAATTCGCGCGGATACGGATTGAAAAAACCGATGCCCGAATCATTCCCCAAAATTTCTCCGGAAGACAAACAGCTCATCGCCGACTGGATGGCGCTGTTGAAGTAGTCTTGCGGAATTGTCTGCATCATTTTTTAACTTCAAGTTTTAGCCTTAAGGAGATTTTGAACTGATGAAAAACAGAAACGCACTCAAATGGCAAATTTTGGCTGCGACAGTTGTCCTGGCTGCGGCGGCGTGGCTGGTTTCGACGCCGACGGCGAGCAGCGCGGCTGTGGCAGCGGATGCCGCCAGCATCTACACCGCCAAATGCGCCAAATGCCACGGCGCTGACGGCAAAGGCGTGGAGAAATTCAAGAAACAAGGCGTCAAGGATTTCACCACCGACGCCTGGCAGAAAGCCAACACCGACGCCAAAATCATCGCCGCCATCAACAATGGCAAAGGCGATTTCATGCCCGGCTGGAAAGACCAG
>JAEUQO010000002.1 GCA_016789605.1 Acidobacteriota bacterium | reverse complement strand
CGGTTTGACGCGCGGGTTTATGTACGCTGGCGCGCCGCGCGTGGTCGCCAGTCTGTGGAAGGTGGACGATCTGGCGACGGCGGAACTGATGAAGCGGTTTTACCGCGCAATGTTGCAAGGCAAACAGCGTCCGGCGGCGGCCTTGCGCGCCGCACAACTTGAGATGATGCAAAAACAACGATGGCAGCCGCCATTTTACTGGGCAGCCTTTACGCTTCAGGGAGAGTGGAAGTAAAGCGAAGTTTCGGGCGCTTTCGTCGTTCAACACGGATTATCGGGGGGCATTGGTATGAAGAGAATAAACGGGTACGGCCAGGTTTTTCGGATTTTCAATCAAGGTGTTTTCTCGGTTCTGCTGTTTGTTGTTTTCAGCTTGATGTTTTTGCCTCCTGTCGGCTTGCCAGGAGCGAGGGTTCCGTTATTGCTTTGGGCGGCACAAGAAACCTCGCTTGAACCGGGTAAACCAATCGAACGCGAGCTTTCCCTTCGCCAGTCTCATGAATATCAACTCTCGCTGCTTTCCGGGCAGTTTCTCCGCCTGACCATCGAGCCGCAAGCAGCAGATGTCGCGCTGGAATTGAAAAACCCCGCAGGCCAAAAAGTTCTTGATGCCAATCTGACCGGCGTTGGCGGACAAGAAAGACTTTCCTATCTTTCCCCCGCCGATGGAACTTACCGATTGAAAGTGGTTTCGCTTTCCGGTGGCAAGACGGTGGGAACGTACCGGCTAAACCTGACACTGCGACAACAAGCCTCCGCGCAAGAACAAAACCTGATCGCGGCAGAACGATTATTGACTGAAGCTGGCGCAATGGCCGAAACCCCGGCGACCTCGGCCCAGGCCATCCAGAAAGCCGAACAGGCGTTGGCTTTCTGGCGAGAAGTTGGCGATCCGTATTGGGAAGCGTATTCCCTGAACTTGCTGGCGGCTGCCTGGTCTGCCCAAGCCAAACACGAAACGGCGCTGGCGCTGGCGGAAGAAGCAATGGCTCTGGCACGCCGCCAAAAAGACCGCGTCAACGAAGCGCAGGCGCTTTATTATTCGGGCAATGCTCAGCGCCTGTTGTCCAGAACGCAACCCGCCAGAGACTCTTTTGCGCAGGCGCTGGCCATCAGTCGCGAACTCGGCGACCGGTGGAATGAAGGACGCGGGCTTCTGCAATTCGGTATTGTCCAGCGCTTGTTGGGGGATCGGGGAAAAGCTCTGACGCATTATGAACAGGCGCTGGCTATTAACCGCGAAGTCAATGACCGTGTGGGCGAAGCGCGTACGCTGAACAGTCTGGGCATCTATTATCAGCAAGCGGAACAGCCAGAGAAGGCCGCCGAGATTTACGAGCAAGGTTTGTCGCTCAGCCGTGAGGTGAAAGATCGCGTGATGGAGGCGCGACTGCTCAACAATCTGGCGATGCTTTACGATCGGACAGGTCGGTTTGAAGACGTCTTACGGGTTTCGGAACAGGCGCTCGCCCTTTATCGCGCAAATCAGGACCGGGCCGGAGAAGGACGCGTACTCAGTACCGTGGCATACGCCTGGTTGTTTTCGGGCTATCACCAAAAAGCCATTGATCTGGGGTTGCAGGCCCTCAGCATTCATCGTGAATTCAAGGCGGTACAAAGTGAGGCAACCACGCTGCACAACTTGGGCAATGCCCACATTCGCCTAAATCAGTTTGAGCAGGCCGCCGAATATTACCAGCAATCATTGGCCATCAAGCGTGAAATCAATGATCGTACCGGCACCCTGCGTTCTTTGCTTGGGCTAGGCAATGCATTGGCGGCAGCGGGAAAACCTGAAGAAGCCTGGCCAATTTTGAATGAAGCGTTGCCACTCACCCGCGAGCTTAAGGATCGCCGCCTGGAAGCCAATGCATTGGTTTCCCTGGGACAGGCAATGGATCGGCAACGCCGCTCAGCGCAGGCCGTGGAGTATTACACTCAGGCGCTGGCCCTGCACCGCGACATCCGCGACCGATCAGAAGAATCCCGGACGCTGGAAATGATCGGCAACGCATATCTAGGCTTGCATCAGTGGGCAGAAGCCTTGAAGTTTCTTGAACAGGGGCAGGCTATTAACCGGGAGGTGAGCGACCGGGAGACGGAGTTGTTACTGCTGTATGGAATCGGTTTGGCGGAAATGGGAAGGGAGAATAACGACCGCGCCAGGGAATATCTCGAGCAAGCCTTACGTCTGGCGGAATCGCTGCGCAGTCAGTTTTTCAACCAAGCCCTGCGCACCTCATTTTTCAGCACCGGCCAGGATATTTATGCCACATACGTTGCACTATTGATGCGCCTGCACGAGCAGCGTCCGACGGAAGGATTTGACACGCTGGCGCTGCAAGCCAACGAGCGAGGGCGGGTGCGAAATCTGCTGGAACAATTGGCCGAAAACCGTCAGGACATCCGACGCGGAGTTGCCCCTGCGTTGATCGAGTCGCTGAACGCCTTGCAGCGCAGCCTGAACATCAAAGCCGCCAGACGCGAAATCCTGGCAGCGGACGCGCAAAATTCGGCGCAACTGGCGAACCTGGACAAGGAAATTGCCGAACTGGTGCGCGAACAAGAACAAGTGCAAGCGCAGATTCGTTCGCAAAGTCCGCGTTATGCCGCGTTGACGCAACCGACCCCTCTTACCGCGCGCGAGATTCAAAACCTGCTCGACGCCAACACCGTGTTGCTCGAATACGCGCTGGACGAAAAGCAAAGCTGGTTGTGGTTGCTGACGCCTACCGCGCTGAAAACTTACCGCTTGCCGCCGCGCGCTGAAATCGAAGCCGCCGCCACGGAATTTCACCGGTTACTGGCTCAGCCCGCACCAAATGCCGCCAGTCAAAACAAGCTGCAAGCCCAGGCGCGAACCTTGAGCCGAATGCTGCTGGGGCCAGTGGCGACGCAATTGGACCAGAAACGTCTGCTGATCGTCGCGCCAGGCGCTTTGCAATATTTGCCGTTTGCCGCCCTGACCAAACCGGGCCCCACCGGCAAAAACAGCGGAGCGAAATCCAATGGCCCTCTCCCCCTGCTGATCGCCGAACACGAAATCGTCAATCTGCCTTCGGCTTCGACGCTCGCCGTGTTGCGCAACGAAATGACCGAACGCCGCGCAACAACAAAAACCATTGCCGTATTGGCCGATCCTGTCTTCTCCTCAGACGACCCGCGCGTCAAAGCCGCCAACTCGGCGTCTTTGCCCGGACCTGCGATCAAGCCGGGCGATTTCTCTTCGCCGATCAAACAATCGCTGCGGGATTTTCGCGGCCAACTCGAGCGTCTTTTCTATTCGCGCGACGAAGCTGAAGCGATATGCGCTGCGGCTCCGGCGGGTGAGAGTTTCCAGGCGTTGGATTTTCGCGCCAGTTACCAGACGGCCACCAGCGCAGACCTTGCCAATTACCGCATCGTGCATTTCGCCACGCACGGGCTGCTCAACGCCGGACACCCCGAACTATCCGGCCTGGCACTGTCGCTGGTGGATGAAAAGGGGCAGCCGCAGGATGGCTTTTTGCGTTTGCACGAAATCTATAACTTGAAGCTGAACGCCGACCTCGTCGTCTTGAGCGCCTGCCAGACGGCGCTCGGCAAAGAGATCAAAGGCGAAGGCCTGATCGGTTTGACGCGCGGGTTTATGTACGCTGGCGCGCCGCGCGTGGTCGCCAGTCTGTGGAAGGTGGACGATCTGGCGACGGCGGAACTGATGAAGCGGTTTTACCGCGCAATGTTGCAAGGCAAACAGCGTCCGGCGG
>JAEUQO010000454.1 GCA_016789605.1 Acidobacteriota bacterium | reverse complement strand
ATGGTTTGGCGTCCGGGCAACGCAAGGTTTGCAGCCAGGAAATATCTGCCAGCCGCCCAGATCGCCACAGCGAAGACGGCGAACAGCGCCAGCGGTGGAATTCGAAGTTCAAGGCTCTTCATCATTTATTCCGAAACATCTCGCTTTCGACCAGCAAGTGAATCAGCGATTGCACGCCATAACCTTTGCTGGCAGCACGGTCCAACAACGCTTCGACTTTTGGACGGTCGCTGAATTGCGTCGGCGTGCCTGTGGCAAAAACGAGCAATTGATTTGTCAGGTTGCGTGCAATTTGCCGCTCGTCTTGCAGCAACAACGTTTTCAATTCGCGCACGTCTTTGAAATTGCGTCCATTCGGCAGCGAGCCTGAAGCATCCACCGGTTGAATGTAACGAAACGCGAATTTCTGGCCGTTCTTGCCTACGCCGGGGGCCTTTTCGCCTTCGGCCAGTGCGCGGTATTTGTCGCGCCAAGCGCCAAACACATCGAAGTTTTCGAGCGCGAAACCCGCCGGATCAATCTTGGCGTGACAGGCGTTGCAGCTCGGATTGGTGCGATGTTTTTCAAGTTGTTGCCGTAACGTCGTCGCGCCGCGAATATCCGGTTCGACGGCGGGCACACCAGCAGGCGGCGGCGGTGCAGGTTTGCCTAAAATGCGTTCCATCATCCACGCGCCACGCACAACGGGCGAAGTCGTAGTGCCGTTGGCCGTGACTTTCAGCACGCTGGCTTGCGTCAGCAAACCGCCGCGCACGGAATCCGGCGGCAACGTGACACGACGAATCTGTGAGCCTTGCACACCGGACAAGCCATACAGATTTGCCAGTCGTTCATTCACCATCACGAAATCCGACGCAATAAGGTTACGCGCGGGCAAATCGCCGCGCACGAGTTCGGCAAAAAATGCCCGCGTTTCAAAGGTCGCAGATTCGACCAGATGGTCGTCCAGGTAATAGTCGCAATACAGCAATTCATCCGGCGACGTGATGTTTACCTTGCGCAAATCCAGCCAGTAATCGAGAAAGCTATTGACGAATTGCTGTGCGCGGGCATCGGCGAGCATTCGATCCACTTGCGCGCGCAAGATGGTTGGTTTGCGCAATGCGCCTTGGGCGGCGAGCTCGCGCAACTTGGCGTCAGGTTCAGCATTCCACAGGAAAAATGACAAGCGCGAGGCCAACGCATAATCGTCCAAACGTCCGGGCTTTTCTTCGAGCGTGGTAAAGGCTGGCGAACAGAGCACGGCGGAATACGCCGTGATCATTGCATCGGTAAAGCTGTCACCGTTTTTCAGCGAGGCGTCAACGAGTTTCAAAAAGCGTTGCGTCTCTTCTTCAATCGGCTGTGGGCGACGATAGACCTGTTGCAAAAAATTGCGTAACAACCGCTCAGCGTCGGCGTGCGGGTTGGACGAAACGACTTCGATTTTGCCTTTGGCGTTTTTCTTGAAGGGCAAATCGCCAAACATCAGCCGATGTCCTTTGCCCGGCCATTCATCACAAATCGGGCCGACGACTTCCAACCAGCGAAAGGCCACACCCGGCTGACCGTCTTTTTCCGCCAGCGGATTGCGCCAATTGGGTGGACGCGAGCGGAACAAGCGAACAGCGTCAGGCCGAATCGTTTCGTCTTTCAGCAGATAGACTTCGACTTCCTGCACCGAAGGTTCAGGTGAAACGTCTACGTTCGCCAGATAACGCATCTGGCGCGGCGGGATTTCGGCATACAGCGTAATCGGTTCGTGGGTACGTCCGGCAGAGGCTTCGGTGCGGCTGGGCTTCCACCATTTTTCCGGGCTTTCCGGGCCCGCCCAGAATGAATGCGCGCTCAAGCGCAATTTGTAGCGACCGGGCACAGGCGCTTTGAATTGATTGAAGCGGATTTCGAGAGGTTCATAGGAACTGGCTACCACGCCCATGCTTTCCAGTTCGCGTTTGGCAGGATCGGCTGCGCCGACGGTCATCGGTGCGGTTTTGTTTAACACCGCGACATCGGCGGCATTGCCCAATAACGGAAAGGTCGCGCGTTCAGACGCGGTGTTGAATTGCGAAAATTCGACGTGACCGGTGAACGAGCGTTGTTCGCGGGCGTAATACCGTTTGGTGATCGTTTCCGGTTGCTTTTCGGAACGCGCCAGCACTTCGCGCAGCGCGTGTTCGGCCGCAGCCAGATAGCGGCTGATTTGCACGTGCGAGACGCCGAGAGCTTCGCCGGATTTATTGAAGCGGTAGCGTTCACCGTCTTCAGGCAGCAGTTCCTTGATTTGCAGCCACGGCGCGCCAAGCAAAGCGCGCAACGTGTTTTCGTATTCGTAACGGTTCATCCGTCGCAACACGGAACGGCCTTCGGTACGGATGCGCGCGGCATCAGCAGCAACCATTGGCTCGGCGATGGCTTTCAGGAAGCCGTTGCGTTGGGCGACTTCGGGTTGTGGTGCGCCTTTGGGGGGCATTTCACCTGCCTGCACGCGGTCGTGAATTTTGACCCACGTGGCGAATGTCGCTGCCTGAGCAAAGTCCTGGCCCAGCGAGGTCAAATCAAGGCCGCCTTTTTTCGTGCGCGCATCGTGACAGGCGACACAGTTTTCTTCGAAAAAGGCGCGCGGACTGACCGCTGCAAGGGGCAGCGTAGCGGAGGCGTTTGCAGGTTGCGGTTTTGGCGTGATGACCCAGGCCGTGCCCAGCGCCAGAGCCAGAAGGACGACGAACTTGATACGTTGTGTCATAACAAGGCTCACGGTTTCTGTGGATGATGAAAGACTCGTTCGTTACTGCAGACAGTGATGGCGATAAGAGTAGCGCTGTGAACTTGGCAGCACAAGGTTTGGCAGGCAATAGGCGGCGAATCAGCAGGCGCGCTTGTGGCTGCTTGCGCGCATAAATCAGAACACGCGACATTGGTACACGGCAAAGTCAGGACGCCGATATTCATCGGAATGTTGAAGCGTCGCGTGTTCTGATGACGGCTGTTACGATTTAGGCGGGCAAACAGCGTCAAGGTTTGACCGTGCGGCGCGTGCGCGCGTTCACCCAACGGCGTTCCGCCAAGTCATAGGACAGCACAAAAACGCCCGTCGCTCCGATGCGGCGGTTGGCGTTGAACGAGAGCGGCGGTAAAACGCCAGTCGAAAAATCCTGCATTCGTTCCAGCGTTTTGAGCAGAGAGTGGCGGTCTAACTGGCGTCCATTTTGTTTGGTTGCTTCGATCAGCGTTTGAGCTGCGGCATATGCGATGGCTTGCAACGCGGTGCTGCGTGGGCTGAGACCTGTTTCCCGGATCAAGGTTTCAAAAGGAGGATGCGCAATGATGCCCGGCACAGCCACCGGAGACATCAAGTATGTTCGCGCGGCAACCGCTGGCGGCATTTGCGAAACTGCGGTCCCCAATACGGCTGCTGAACCAAGCAAAGCAATGGGCAAATTTTTTTGGTCAATTTCTTTTGCCAGGGCGAGAAAATCTGTTGCCGAGGCGAAGACGAAAATGAAATCAGGCGGCGCTGTTATAAGCGAGGGCGGCAGAGAAAGTCGCGGGCCAGAGTCAGCGGCATAGGTGTGGGTATAGACCAGTTGGATTGCGCGTGTCTGAGCGTGTTGCCGAAATTGTTGCAGTGCTTTTTCGTCAAATGCGCTGGCGACGGAAAGCAACGCCAGCCGAATCGGTGAGGCAGGCGTCATCCGTTCTGCGACAAAATCCAACAGCGCACATGCCTGTGTGGGGACATCCGGGGCCAGATAGAAGACGGCGCGATTGGGAACGTCTGGCATACGCGGGGCTAGCGTGAGTGGGCCGATCAACGGCGTTTCATTGGCTTGCAGCCATTCCGCGATGGCGGTGCTGGCAGCATATTCCGGCGGCTCGAAATTGGCGAGCAACGCCAGCACTTCGTCTTGTTCAACCAAACGTCGTGTCGCGTCAATCGTTTGGGCGGAATCGCCACCCGCATCCGCGACCAGCAATTCAAAGCGCCGCCCGTAAACTCCTCCGCGCGCATTGATCTCAGCAAGGCACGCGGACAAGGTGGTTTTGACATCTGCGCCCAGCCAGGCAAACGGGCCACTCAAGGGCAGCACAGCGCCCAGCTTGATAGAAGTTTCGCTGACGCCGGGTTCGACATCCGCAGCCGTGCCAATGATTTTCAGATATGACACCAGCGCGCGCATCTGCGCTTCATTCAATTGATAACGCGGCATGCCGGGGTGCAGCGACCGACCTGCCGGATCAATCCCTTGTCGAATTGCGCGTGCCAACGAATTTTGATCATAGGCGTTGCGCGAACGATCCGTCAGCGGCGAACGTCCCGGCATCGTTAAGGCCCGCCAGGTCAGAGGGGGCGGTTGCAAACCGCCTTCCTGAGCGCCTTCGCCACGTCGCCCGTGGCAATTGACACATGGAAAGCTGGTTGCCGGAAGCGCTCCGCCTGCAGAACCAAATACAGCTTTGATCTCATTGCCCGCATCTGAAGCGCCAGTCCGATAAATCAGTTTTCCGCGCGTTTCGCGCGCAGTCAGTTGGTGGTGCTGCTGTGCCGTTAGGCGCGCTTCCCACAACAACGCCTCGCCAAGCAGCCATAACAACAGCGCGCTGGTGCAAAGGCGAGCTGTTATCCGTGACCTGGGCGAATCATGTTTGGGGCGTAGCATCAGTGCGAGTTCACTCCTGCCTGATTATTTCCGCACATTGGCTGGCTCAGATTGCGAACCATCAGCGATTTGTAACGCCACTTTGGCAATTTCTTCTGGTTTGGACAACGCAAACACCTTGACCCATTCGCCGGTGGCGACATTGCCGATGATGAGCAAATTGTTGTGCTGATTTTTGTCTGTCACATAACCGCCAAGTTTGGCCAGCACCGTATCCATGTCTTCTTTTTTGCCGGTCAGGAAGTGCCAGCCTGGTTGAACGTGAAACGATTCCGCGTAGCGTTTGAGCGTGGCCGGGGTGTCTATCAACGGATCTACTGTCAACGAAAGCATCTGAATGTCACGCCCAACACGCGAGCCCAAGGCAGTTTGCACTTTGACCAGATTGGCCGTCATGGGAGAGCAAACGCCCGTACAGGTGGCAAACATGAAGTTGATCATCACGGTTTTGCCTGCCAGTAAATCGTCAAAAAAACGGACCGTGCGGCCGTCTTCTGTCAGCAACGTGGTATTGGGAAAATAACGTGCTGCCAGATTGGCTGGCGTGGCTGGCGCTGGTGGTTTGGCGGCTGCTTCGCGCATGGTTTGAGCCAGAGTTTGAGCAGGAGCCAAGCCATAGGCGCGCGTCCAATAAGCAGCGCGTTCATTGCCGATCAACACCATCGGCGTATGATCGTTTTTGTTGCCAACGCCCGCCCCCAATGCCCTGAGCAGCATATCAATCTGCGCCTTTTCGCCTGTGACAAAGCTCCAACCCGGTTGCGCGTCGAATTTTGCCGCGAAGCTGCGCAAGCGCCCAGGAATGTCTGTGGTCGGGTCTACGCTGATGGAAATCAATTGCAGGTCTTTGCCGACGCGTGGGCCCAACTGTGTTTGTAACTGACGGAAGGTCGCGCTGAGCGGCGGGCAAATGGTCGTGCAGGTCGTGAAGATAAAATTGATGGCAACGGTTTTGCCTTTGACCAGATCGCTGAAAAAACGCAATTGCGCACCGTGCTGATCAGAGACCACGACATCCGGGATATGGGGGACCGCGCCCACCTCGGATTCGCTTGCGGCAGGTGGCGTCGGCGCAGTTGTTTTACGGCGTAACGCCATTTTGCATTTAGGACAAGCACCCGGCGCGCGCGCAGTTACGTCGGGGTGCATCGGGCATACATAAGCGTCGGCAGGAGCTTGCCAGGCTTGCGCCTGCAGACAAAAACAACACAGCCAGGCCAGCAGCGCGAGGTTTCGACGCCAATTGAGAAGGGCGAGAGAATTATGCATGGTCGTTTTCCTGCAAAGGTTGAATCCGTGGCTGTCTGCGGCTCCAAAAAGGAGCCATCGGCCAGCGACGTTCGAGCGCGTAATAGGCGCGGCGCTGGGTCAGGTATTGGGCATAACGTTGTGCGAGTTGCTGTGTGTGTGTCGTGAGCGACTGATACTGTCTGGCAAACCGGGAGGGAATTAACGACGCGGCTGCAAGGCCGTGCGCCAGCGCGACAGAAATGCCCTGCGAAGACAGCGGATCATACGTGGCGACTGCATCGCCGATGGCCAGCCAATTGGTACTGGCAGCCACCGACAAACACGAACTTTGCGCTGGGACAATGCACGGCGTGATCTGTGTTTGCGCGGCAGCGTGGGCACAGCGCGCTGACGTTTGTTCGGTTTGTTGCAACAATTGCCGCCAACCCGTAAGCGTGCGGGCTTGCCGGGCGGCGGGCAAATCACTATCGGTCATAAAGGTGACGATCTGACGGCCATCCGGCAATGCCGCTGAATACCACCAACCGTCACGAGTGGCTTCGACCAGCGTGAACAACGAGGGCAGGGCGCTTTCCAGATAGACGGCAAAACCCAACAGCCGGTCAAACGTGCGACGTTTAGCGCCGAGCTGGCGCGCAAAATGGGCTCCACGACCAGAAGCATCCACCACAAAATTTGCAGTCAGCGAAATGTCCGGTGCGGAGGAAGCGCCGCATCTTGTCAGCGCCAGATGCCAACGTCCGTTTGCGGTTGGCGTGGCCTGTTGCAAGTGTGCGCCGGTGATGAGCTGGGCTCCTGCGCGCACCGCCGCGACGCGTAACATCTGGTCGAAGCGTTGCCGATTAAGGTGCCAGCCCCTGCCATAAGGCGAAAAAATGAAATCACGCTCTTGGGCTTGCGCGCTGCCCCAGACAGAACAGTTGCCCGTTGAAGCCGTGTGACCGTCGGCGAGAAATTCGCGCCAGACGCCCAATTGCTCAAGGGCTTGTTGAATTGCTGGCGGCACGGTTTCTCCGACGCGCAGTTCTGGCGACGCGGCACGTTCGATCAACGTGACGGGGCAGCCTGCGCGTGCTAATGCCAGCGCCGCACTCGCGCCAGCGGGGCCGCCGCCAATGACGGCGACCTTGCTGGCGGTTGTCAGCGTGCGCACGCTGACAGTTGGCTTGTTGCGTTGTACGGTTGGATGAGCGATCACGGTGTAACTCTTGGCGTGCTCAGTGAACTGTTCCCATGCCCAGCACCCGATAATGTTTGCGTGCCGGTTTGAGTTGGGCGGCTTTGATGACCGTCTCCTCTGTCGGGCAGCCTTCGTTGATCCAACGCACCATGACTTCGCGATAGGTTTTGCCGCCCGTATGTGGCGCGACGTAACGAAACGCTTGGGCCATGTCATTGTTGCCAGAAAGCATGGTCGTGACCAGCGGGCTGGCCATGGCGTCACCTTTGACAATCCAGCCATTGCCTTTGACCTTGTCGGTTCCTGCAAAGCACAGCGTGCGCATCAGTGCCAGGTCTGCTTCGCGACGGTCCATCTCCAGATTCAAATTGAACCACCAGTGAATGGTGTTGGTCACATAAGGCTGCTTCCCGTCAGGGTACGGGTTCGGTCCGGTCAGCAATACCGTATGACCGGCGTTTCGTTGCTGGCGTTCGCGCAGGTAATTGATGAGTTCACACATCGCATCAATCGTGCCCAGCGGCGGCCCCGGATCGGGCTCGGTCAGCGAGAGGATGTAATTGCGCCACAAATCCAATTCGTCATCGGTGAAGACGTGATACATCGGCCCTTTGAAACTGGTCAGTTGGAAGATGGGACTGATGTCCGGTTGTCCGGGGATGATGATGCCTGCTTCTTGCATGGCATTGAGGAAACCAGCCGGATCGAGAAACCAATCGTTGATATAGGTTCCGCCCAACGTTTTTTGCCGATGGTTCAGGCTGGCATACGGCGCTTTGCGCGTAATCATGTCCATCATCTGATTGGTCAGCACCGTCTTGCGATCCGGTGGCGTTTGTTCGCTGTCGTTCACATCGTTGATTTCGGCGAGCATGTCCTGTCCCAGCGTGCCGGCTGTGGCGAATGCCACATAGCCTGTCCAGATGCGTTTCCATATTTCCTGCATGGTGGCGTCGCCTTCGCCTTGGCGGATTTGATCCAAATACATTTGTACGGCGGTTTTTGCGCGCGCGCCGTGTCCTGAGGCCGCGTTATCAATGCCCACGTGCAAGACGTAATATTGCGGGTCAATGCCAAACGAACGCAGTTTGTCCACAATCGGAATCAGTCCAATCGAACTCCATTCCAGATACAACGTCATGCCCAGAATTTCGGGGAAGTATTCCGCCGAGAATTGGGAAATTGCCAGCAGAAACACGGGTGCATCAAACGCCGAATCAAGAAAGCGCGGATCGTTGGTATATTCCTGGGTGTGGATTTCGGGCAGATAGACATTTACGCTTTTGAGCGTGTCTGTATAAACGTTGCAATGTTGTTGTTCGACATTGCCGTCGCCCATTTCGTCCATGTAGATGCTGAAGATCAGGGATTCCACATCGCCGATCGGGCCGCTGGGAGTGGCATTGCGCAACCACGCGCCATCGAGCTGGTTGAACGGCGCAGTCTGGATCAGACGATTGATCACCTGTTCGCGCGTTTGCATGATGTCGCTGACGTAAGTGGCGTCGCTGGAATTTTGCGTGACGTAATCGTTGTAGATCTGATTGAGGCGCGCCGTCAGCGTTTCAGACGTGTAGCGGAAAAACGAATACCGCTCAGCGTCGCCTTGTTCGGGGGGCTGGGTCATGGTGTGACGGGCCTGCGCCAGAAATTCTTCGACCAGCAGTCGTGCCTTGGGAAGGAAATCTGGATAACTGTCGATGTTCATCAGGTAGTAGAAGAACGCCCGCGCATCATATCCGACATAAGGGGAACGTTCGGTTTCGACGTAAACCGTCTGTAACCCGGGACCGGTTTTGGGCACGACAAACCCGAAATCTTTCCAGGCTTCGACCATGTCATTGTCCAGCGCGGGCGATTGCGTGCTGATGCCGCGCGCCCAGGGCTGGGAAAATTGCAGCACCTGCGCCAGCGGGCCATCCAGCGATTCGTCATAGGAGGCAAGGAAGTTTTCATACTCGGCTTCCGGGACGACGTCGTCCGGGCGTTGCGCCGGCCACCAGTGGTCTTTGCATTCGGAAAAGTCTGCCTGCCAGGGCAGCGCCATGTGCCGCGTAATATCGCCCGGTTTCCAGCTTTGGTTGATGCGGCACAAACCCGACCAGGTCTTGGCTTCGCGCGAGATGTAAGTGATTTCAATACCCGGATAAAAAGCGCCGCCAACACAGAAATCCAGCGCCGCGCGATCGAGCGCCGCCGGTTGTTCCGCTACCGGCAACGTGGGCAATGGTGGGGGCAGGGGCAACGCGCCGGGGGCGGTGTCAGCGGGCCAGTCATCAGTGAAATCTCCCGTCGCCCAGCGTTTGAAATGCTGGTATTGATTGGGCGTCAGCGTCAGCCAGGTCACATATGGGCCGCCGGGTGTGTTCTCTGGCTTGGCCTGGTCGGTGCCAAACGTCACCGGTTCGCCGCCATCGCCAGCCATTTGCGGCATGTAACTGGCATTGGCCTGGGCTTCGGCGGCGGGCGAATTCACCAGTTCTTCAAACGTCTTGTACTTGTTTTGCTCTGGCAATAACTGATGTGGCGTGCGCAAGCGGCTGAACAAATGATTGCGCGCCTGTACGGCATCAGGATTTTTGCCGCCCGTCGTGTGCAGCAAGCTGAACAGCGGTTCTGCAAACACGTCATAGACTTTGCCTGCGCCGTGTTGGCGGCTGGCCTGGCTGTTGACCCACTGATAGCCGTTGATTCGTTCCAGCACAGGATAGATGTCACGCGTAAACGACGTGCCAGTTGAGGGCGCGTTGGGCGTCACAGCGTCAAACGCGATGTCATAAAGCGTCGTCAACACCTGCTGATGAGGAGCATATTTGGGCGGCGCTACAATCACCCAGGCTTTATCTTTGACTTCGACGCGGCGTCCGTCGGGCAGCACGACTTCAGCGGAAACAGGGCCGTCAGAAGTATCGTCATACCAATAATCGTTGTTGGCATAAAAACTATCCTGATTGAGAAATCCCACCGGATTATTGGGGATGACGGAGCCGGATTTACCAGTGCCGCCCAAGACCAGCAATCGCCCTTTGACATCTGTGCGCAATTCACCGAGCGGTACTTCAACGCGGTCAGATGTGGCGACTGGGTCCAGCAACTGTCCTTCTTTCCAATCGCACCCGTTGTGCATTTCACTCGGTTGGTACGGCGGGCACATCAGCTTGTTCATATAGCCTGAGCGGCTGCCGTATAGGCAATCACGGTTTTGATTGGTCACCACAGTGTATGGCAGCGGGCCGATGCCGCCTTTATCAAACACATAGGATTGGCCTTTTTCATTGGCGCCGGAAATCGAACGCGGGCCGGGTTTGATGACGAGCAGGCGTTCACGCTCGGATTCCTCTTTGACTTCCTGGTTGCGTTTGGGGTGTCCACAATCAAAACCCGGGTGCGTCCCTTTTTGTTTGGCGAAACAGGGATATTGCATGGCCCAATACTCGCCAAGGAACATGTCATAGGCTGCTTTCTGATTGGCAAGCTCGACGGTCCAGGTAATGTGGGCGTCCTGTGCGGTTAGCTCTTTGATGGCGCGGCCTTGTTTGTTGTAAGCATAAATGCGGAAGCGCGCGGCCTGACGTTTGATGCGCCCTAATCGGTCTTTGAAGCCGCCTTGGGGATCGGACGCGTGGCCAGGGGATTCCGGGCCGATGAAATATTCATCAGGGCTGTTGCCTATGCGCGCAATGCCCAGTCCCGGGTGAATCTGGCAATAAGCAATTTCCTGATCTTCGTTGGTTGTCACACTAACGGCATCTGCTTTGCCCTTCGTCTCAGCTTTCTTGCGACCCTTGTTCATACCTTGCGCTCCTTGGTGAAATGGCGATGAAATGGCAGGCAAACTGCGATTTGCGTTGTTGGGGAGAAACGAATCATCTGTTTGATGGGCAACTGCGTTGCCGCGTGGATGACTCGTCACAAACGGCGATGCTGGCAACCTCACCCGCCAGCAATGGGCTTTGCTTCAATGACTAGATATTGCGGATTGTTGAGCGGCAAACCTGCCGCTCGCGACTCCAGATAGATGTAATAGATGCCCGGTTCGGGCGGCGTGAATTCGAGGACATGTTGCTCTTCGCCGAGCGGACTGGTTGCCAGACGGCGTTGCCAGACGCCCGGTGCGCGGAAGATCAACGCGCGCACGTCGCGCAAACCGCGTTGTGGCTCTTTGGTGACGGCATCCAGCAAGCGAAATTGCACGCGCAGGGGTTCACCGGCGCGCACGACAGGTTCTGACAGAGAGGATTGCACGATGACCGGGCGCGCAGCCGATGCTTGTGCGGTGGCTGGAGTGGGGGCGATGTTCGCGCTGAAGCACTGCACCAGACGCGGAGCATCCAGGAAAAACACCACATCGTATTGTCCGGCGCGCGGCAAACGGGCGACAGTTTCATAGACGCCGGACGAGCGTTCTTGCAGGCTGCGATCCACGACCAGCACCGCGCGCGGCTCGCGGCCATAATTATTGAACCCGCCCATTGGCGCCGCCATGCCTTCCTGGTAATAGTAAATCGCTTTGTCTGCCGGGTTCGCGACCAGCACGGACGAGCTGCCCGGCGCGGGCACAATACCGTCCGCCAAACTGGTCCGGCTGCCTTTGCCAAAGGGCGTTTGTCCGCCAGGGAAATCCGCCACGGGCACCAATTGGTTTTCCGCGCCGATTTGCGCCAGCGGAATCATCAGCACGGTTTCGCTGTTGCGGCGGCGCAGGTAAGCCAGTTTGTCCGAAAAGGCAATTTGTTCGGGACCGTGCGAAATCCCTGCGGTTTGCAACAGGCGATTGGTTGCCGCATCAAGCAGGTAGAGTTGATCACGCACAGGATTGGTGATGAATGCGTAACGCCCACCCGGCGCAAATTTGAGCTGTTCCGCGCCCGGTGCGGTTTCAATCTGTGCGACGATGGCCGGACGCGAGCCAGCGGCATTGATTGCAACGATACGTCCATCGCGGCTACTGAGAACATAGGCCATTTGCGCTGCGCTCGAATAGGCAATGGCAGCAGGTTGACGCCCGGTCGGCAGTTCAGCCAGCTTCAACAGCTTTTGTGTGTCGAGTACGGAAACCGTGTCGGCAGTTTGGTTGGCGACAAACAGCGTGCGGTTGTCATCGCTGAGCGCCAGGCCATGCCGCCCAGGTGACGTGGCAATACGCGTGACGACTTTGCGCGTAGCAAGGTTGATCGCGGCGACACCCTGGTCATATTCCACCCACAAGTATTGTCCGTCTGATTGTAGCGCCAGGCGTGCCGGATGTGGGCCGATATCCAGATTGGTCAGCACGCGCCACGATGTGACATCAACTACGGCGACTTGCCCAGCATCGGGCAGGGAAACAAAGAGCAGCTTCTGGTCTGGTGTCAGCGCCCAATCTTCACCGGGCGCTTTGAGCATCACCAGCGCTAACAGCTTGGTGCCGCCAAAGCCAAACAGCGGGTCTACCACCGAAATCGTCGCGTCCTGATTTAAGGTCAGCACATAGTAGAGATTCAGATTGAGTGTCGCTGGGGTGAACAGATTGCCGCCCAGGAATGCCGCTGCTTGTTGTGTGCAATTACGAGCGACGGCTCCCTGCCGTTGCAGGTGCAACCAGGCAGCAGGCCGCGCATTGCGCCAGGGCGCGCCCGTGGCCGCATCTGTCAGGGTGAACCGAATGATTGCGTCATCACCCTCGCGAGCTAAATTGGTCGTGGCCGAAGACGCCGGCTGTATGGCAAACGAAACTTTGACCCCGGCTTGTGTCGCGACACCAGCGGGGGCTGGTTCTGTGTTGACGGGCGTTTGGGCCAATGCCAATGGCGTCAGGCTCAAAGCCAGCCAAAGCGTCAATTGAGGTATGCCGAAGCGTCGTTGCATGACAATAGCTCAAGTTGAAAAGAAAACGGCAACCGCCAGATTGCCCCCTCCGCTCGGGCTGACAGCGCGCCGTAGGCAGTTGTGGTTCGCTGTCAGCCGAAACGACGATGGTGACTGGTTGTTACTTTTGCCCGCGTTTCATGGGGGGCCGTTTGCTTGGCGCGACTGGTGACGTGGGCGCGGGCGCAGCATCTTTTGTCGTGGGATACGTTTGATATGTGGCCACGCCACCCAATTCGGATTTGACCTCGAGTTTGTTGGGCAACGCTCCACGACCGCGATAGCTCCATCGCCCTTGCGCGTTAACAGGCACATTGCAGGTAGCGTTACTGCCGTTGATCGAAATGGCCACACAGGTGGCAAATTTGCGTGTTTGCGGCGAAACGGTCGTGGTGCCGTTGACCGTAAACTGATTGCTTGCATTCGCATTGACGGACGTGATCGCCACGGTATCAGGGAAACCGGCTTGACCTTGCCACGGTGCAACGCGGAACAGTCCCCACAATCCCACGGGATATTGATTACCTGTCCAACTGCGGTACAGGTAATCACCGGGCACACGGAATTTGCCCCCGGCTGAGGGGATGACGATGTCGTAATGCGAGGTCGGCCCATAACCGGTAGTCGTGCCGGTCGCAAGCGAAGCTGGGTTGTTTCCGATTTCTTTGGATTCGTTGGTGTAAGGTTCTTCCTGCCAAAGGTGGCCGGTCAGTTCGAAGATTTGCTGGTTGTCACCGATGCCGCCCGGATCCAGCAACCGAAACCGCACGGGCATGCCTGCTGGCGCGCGGAAAACAGGCGTTTGCGGATCACCGCCGACCAGTTCGTTTGAGACGACCTTGGAGGTGTCGGTGCCTGTCCAGAAAATTCCATTGAGCGCTTGCAGGTCGGTGCCTGAAAGATTGGTCCAGTTTTGCGGCGGTGCGGCGGCGGGAGGATTGGCCGCCGGAGCCTCTGGCAGCCAAAGCCCGGTCAAGCGCGAACCAAAGCGATAGAAGAACGGTTCGGATTTGTAATTGAACGCGCTTAGATTATTGCCACCATTGTTGTTGAGTTGAATATCAACGTCATCTTGCGCCATCAGCACAAATTCACGAAAGACCGCGCCATCCTTTTTGAACACCGTGGCCGATGCGCGGCTGTCAGGGTCTTCTTTCCAGGTGGAGCCCTGAGGCTCGATGATCAAGCCGCCGAAAAGTCCGCGATAGACGTGTGTTAACGGATCCGCAGGCATCAGATTGGCTGCGCCCAGTTCCACGGGCGTGGCGTTCCAACTGCCGTCCGCATTCGGGGCGAGATTGCCTGCGTACCACAAATATTCTTTGGTCGGATATTTTTGCCCGGTGGGCGTTGGATCATCCGGTGCGACAGTTTGCACCGGATTGACGCCTGCATTGGCACCGTCGCTTTGCGTGATGTCGAACGACACCAGTTGGGCGTGCAATCCTGCGCTGGTGGACGCCTTCACGTTGATGCCGCCGTATTGCGCGATATAGGCCGCCCCCGCGTGAAGCCCAGTGGGATTTTGAAAGACCGGCGCTGTTGCGTTGAACCTGTTGGTTAGCGTGACGCGCAGCCAATCGCCTGCCGCCGCGCGCAAAATCAACGGCTCGATTTTGACACCGGCTTTTAAGAGGCCGGTTTTCGGGTCCAGGTCTTCATCACGCACATATAGCAGTGCGTTCGGATCAGCCAGCGGATGTTGTCCGTCAAACTTTCCTGCGCTGACGTAAATCCCGCGCGAGTTGTAAATCAGCGTCTGATTCGCTCCCAGCGCTTGTTGTACGGTCAACGCGGAAATTTTGAAATCGCGTCGGCAAGGCTGTCCCACGTCACAATTGCTGGTGATATTGGCCGGGATGGCAGGCGCGGGAAGGGCACTCGCTCCGCCTGTGGGATTGTTGGGTAACGTGGCCAGTTTCTCGACGCCTTCGGTGCCTTGATACGCGCGCAGCAATCCCCAAATTCCGTTCATTTGCCCTTCGTAGGAACTGCTGGGTTGATACAGATAATCGGCGATTTTGCCTTTGCTGCTGGTGCGCGGCGTCTGAAAGAGAAATTCGTAATGTTCCGACAGGATTTGAAACTGGCTGTTGCGATAACCGGAATTGTTGCTAAACGGTTCGGCAAACCATTTCAGCCCGTGCAGATTCAGGTTGTGCATTGAGGTATGTGCGCCAACCAGTGTGCGAATCTGTACTTTGTCGTTTTCATACGCACGCAACAACGGTGTGTAAGGGTCGGTCGGCAACATCCCGTTGGCGATTGGTTGCACGGGGAAGCCGTTGCCGCGCGGTTGTTGATTCAGCGCGGCATCCTGACGCGTGATCGAACGGAATGCGTGTGCGGCGTCAAGCGCGAATTTGTCCGCGCCCGGCGCGGGCGTGGTTTGCGAGGCAATCCGCAGCGGTAACGGTTCGTTGCGGTAATTCAGTGAGAACGTGCCCGAGCCAAAATCACTGATCAAGAGCGGTTTTAGTGACTGGGTCGCAGTCGTTGCCGGGCAGTTCGGGCAATTGATGGCGTTGGCAGCGTCAGCCCAGCCCTGATAGGTCTTTCCGGCGGGAACCGGCACACAATTGTTGTACCGTGGCGTCTGGCCCGGATAACAATCCGGCTTCTTTTTGCTGCCCGCGTAATACGCCGGTTGTTGATCTTGCCAGGCCAGCGCAAATTCGCGGTAACTGTCAGCGCTGTTGGCGGGCAGAATGTTGGCCGCGTAACTGGTCGGTCCGCCGTCGTCGCGCGTGCCAAAAGGCGTGCCATCGGGCGCAGTCCATTTGGAACCGCGAGGTTCAACCAACAAGCCGCCATAGAGTCCGGCCATCTGGTGCGTCGAAGGCCCGTAATGATCGTGCGTAAAAACGGTCATCAACGTGCGGTCAAATCCTTTCAGATTGACCACCGGATCCACGTACCAACGCTGAACGGTGGCTTGTGCGCCTAGCCAGGCCAGACTGTCAGGCGTTGGACCGTTGCCAAACTCCGCAATCGTTTTGGGTTGCAAACGGGTTTGTTGTTGGCGGTTGTACGACCACAAACCGCCCACGGCATTGATACCGGCGATGCGGCTGCGAACCTCGTCCGGACTGAACGTGCCGTCTTCGTAATTGAAGCCGTTGGCTGCGCCGTCTGACGCCATCACGTCAAACTTCACCAGGTGAATGTGCTGGCCCAGAATATCTGTGGGCGTGCGGACTTCGAAATCATCAAGTTCGTAATACGCAGGCACCAGGTTGGTATGCCAATATTCGACCACGTCGCCGCTGTTGGCGCGGAAAAAGAGCGGTTCAGGTGGTTTTACGCCGTTGACGAAATTCTGCACATCGCCCCAGAGCGCGATCAGGCGTTGTTGCGGAAAGTGCCAGCCTTTTTTGTTGAGAACCGAATCCAGTTGCAGATTGACGCCTTTGTAGCGGCGGAAATTCCCGATTGCCTGTCCGTTGTCGTCAACACCCGGATCGGCAAAAGGCGCGCCGCGTTGTGCGCCGCTAGGGTTTTGCGCCGATTTGCGCGGCAACCCATTGGTAATGAAATTGGCGGGGTTGCCATTCCACAATGTCTGTTTGCCTTCTGGCGTAAAGCTGGCGTGGGTGCGCTGCCCGAAAAAGTTCATCGCGCTTTTTTCGGCGGGCGTACCGTCTTCAGGAATTTCAACGGCGTTGATCTGCGAAATTTCTTTGGTGAAATCAAACGGCGTGTGCTGTTCGTTGGTGACGACGGCGCCCAAAATCAGATGCCGCGGTAATCCGCCATCCAGCTTTTCGCCCTTGTCGTTGACTGCGAAATCAAGCGGCGGATGCGGCGGGCGATGTCCGGCGACGCCAGGAACGAAAAAGGGGAAGCCCGGATTGCCCGCGCCGGAGATTTTGGCCTGACCATCTACAATGGCGACATCGGCGCCGGGCAACGGGGCCATCGGCAAGGTCGGTAATGGCACCAGCGCGGGAATCGGCGTGCCCGTGAGAATTTCGGCATCGGGTAACGCGCGCGTGCCGGTTTGGGCGCGCCCGTTTGGATCCAGCGGCGTGCCACGTTCAAACACGTCATGCACTCGATAAAGCGCCCACATACCCGAAGCAAAATGGGGGTAGAAGTGGCAATGGAAAATCGAATCGCCCACGGTGTAATTACGATTGCCGCTGCCGGCATACACCAAATCCAGGGTAAAGGACGCGCCCGGCCCGATGGCCTGGCTGTCCAGATAATGGCCTTCGTCGCTGTTGGGCGAATGCAGCCATTGGTGGGCGTGGTGATGATGGACGTGGTGGACAGCTTGCCCGGCGTGCAAAATCTGGAATTTGACGTGATCGCCCAGATAGCTGTGATACACGTTTGAAGGATCATCCGGGTAATACGCACGCGTCGCTTTGTTGCCCATCGTCGGTTGACAGGCAGGCGGCGGCATCTTGGTCAGGTCCTGCCCGTTGCGTGTGGCGACGGTCAACGGTTCCAGTTTGGCAATTTGGCTGGCGGGTGTTCCAGGCACACCCGTGCAAGGCGCGTTGGCCGGGATATCCACAATCAACGCCGGGTCTCCGCCCACCCACGAACTCAGGAAAAACTCTTCGAATTTGCACTCTGCGCAATTGCGCCCTGGCCCGACACCCATGCGATTGGCGATGATTTCCGGCCCGATGCCCGCGATGCCGTAATTGATGGCAAAGCTATCCTGCCCGGCATTGATCGTCGGCGTTTGTTGGTTGCCAGGTTCATAAAAGTAAGGGAATGGTTGCACCACATCTTGCGATTCGTGGTAATGGATCGTGACTTCGCGATAAGGCTGGCTGCGGTCAGGCGTCGAAGGATTCGGCGGGAACTGGTTTTCGCGAAAACGCCCGTGGTTTTTGCCCGTGATAATTGCCGTCAAATCTGTATGCACGATCTGGTTATTGCTATCGAGCATTTTCAAGATCGGCAGACCGGCGCGCGGATGGCCCGCCGGATACTCGGCATCGTAATTGATGATCGGATGTTGATCGGCAGTCGTTCCGGTCGTTGCCAGGCGTAAATCTTCTGCCGCGACCTGGCTGCGATACCACTCTGCCCCTTCCGGTTGCACATTGACCGCGCCGAATAATCCCTGCCCCAATTGATTGGTCGCGAAGTTGTTGAAATCGCCTGCCGTGCTGTAAAGCAGATAGCTGCCGGCTTTTTCGGCAAACAGGGTGTAGGTAATTTTGTTGCCCGGCGCGACCAGGCCATTAAGATTGCCGTCGGCGGAGGGCACTGCGTTACCTGCGTAAGTGCCGTTGTCCGCAATCGTTTTGACCGCCTGCATCCCCGCCACATGCAAGGACGCATTGCGCGTGATCGGCTGTAGCGGATCAATCTCGGCCACGTTGGGATTGAGGAGATTCTGAAACTCTATTTCGAGGCAATCGCCCTGATTCACGCGCAAGACAATTGGGCGTGGCCGCTTGTCTGCGCGCAATTGCACATTGCCGGGTTTGAGTTCTGTGCTGCCATCCAGTGAAATCACATCGCGTCGCAGGGCATAAATCATTCCGCCTGGCCGCACTGTTCCCAAACGATTGACCATGATGACCTGATCCAGTGCCACGACGGCAGCTTTAACCGTATTGCGGCAGACTGGCGCAGGCGCTTGAGCAGCTTCTGGCTGATCTTTACCGGCTGTCTGGGCATTGGCTGTTTGGTGCAGGCACAGAAATGCTGACACGATCGCAAAGAAAGACACTCTGCGATAAATAGACACTGGCGAGCGGCTCATAGATTCCTCCATACAAAACTGAACTGGCTTGATAACCAGGTTCAGTTCGTTTGGGCATTCAATTGGTGGCAGGAAACAGCGCAAAGGAGTAGGGGACGTACAAATAGGCGCAAAACCCAAGCTGCGCTAACGACAGCCTGAGGTCACAAACCTTGCCCCGGATATCTCAATAGTTGAACAGCAACTACACGCTCGTGCTGGCAGGAGAGTCACGAACGATCAGAAAGAGCGGACCGTAATCCGTAGTGGATAGATGGAACTAAGAATGGTGGCAGGTCCATCCCTGGAACGTACTTCATCCCGGTTTCAATAGAGACGATAGCGATACTACTGCGGCAACGAAGAAAATTTTTGTTCAGGAACTCGCGCAAGGTAGCACGATCTTTAATGTCCAGCAATCACTTCTTTCGCATTTCACGAGAAAGTTTACGCGCCGGGGGCTTACCCCAACAAAAACTCTCGCAGAATGTGATTTACCTCGTCAGCTTTCTCCATGAAGAAGAGATGGCCAGCATGTTCGAATTCAATCAGGCGCGCGCCAGGGATGCGTGCTGCCAGACGATGTGAGTTTTCCGGGACGACCAGGGCGTCATCTTTGCCTGTCAGGATCAGCGTTGGTGTGGTGATTTGTGGCAAGCGTCCATCTGCGTCAAACGCATAGATCGCATTGATCTGATTGGTGTAGCCGTGCAGTCGCTGCCGATTGTCCACCATCAGCGGGACCAGCGATTCGATGAACTGTGGATTGTGTTGCTGGGTGTAGGGCGAGAAGTTGAAGGGAATGCATTCGCGCACGACTTGTTCACGCGGTTTGCCGGGCAGGCTTTTGAAAATGTCCGTGACCCATTGCGGCGACGGCGCACAGGTTTTGATGCCACTGTGGGTGCAACCCAGCACCAGCTTGCGCACGCGCTGCGAATGTCGCAAGACGAACTCCTGGGCGATCATGCCACCCATCGAAATGCCAAAGACGAAGGCCGAAGGAATCTCCAGCGCATCCAACAAACCTGCGGCATCGTCTGCCATTTGCGCCAGCGAATAGGGCGTTTCGGGTTGGTCGGTTTCGCCCACGCCGCGATTGTCGAACGTGATGACGCGAAAATGTGGGGCGAG
>JAEUQO010000451.1 GCA_016789605.1 Acidobacteriota bacterium | reverse complement strand
CAGCCACCAAAGACAAAGCGCGGATTGCCTGCCAGGCAATCCGCGCTTTGTCTTTGGTGGCGTTGTGTTGTGCCGAGACTACTTCTTCTTGGACAGATTTTCGTGGACCTTTTCAAGCAGCTTTTTGGTCGCGCGAATGCCGTCGGCTTCGCTCATCTTCTCGCCTTCGTATTCGATGCCGACAAAACCGTTGTAGCCCGCATCGAGCACGATCTTCATCATCTTGAAGTAATCAATCTGTATTTCTTCGCCAAGTTCGTTGAAATCGTGTGACTTGGCGCTGACCGCTTTGGCAAATGGCATCAACTCAGTCACGCCTTTATAACGGTCATATTCTTCTTCGCGGCTGACGCGGAAGTTGCCAAAATCCGGCAAGGTGCCGCACATCGGATGATTGACCAGCTTCATCACGCCGGTCAGCCATTGCCCGTTGGATGACAATCCGCCGTGATTTTCGACCACAACCGCGATTTTGTACTTCGCGCCGAATTCGGTCAGTTTGCGCAATCCGTCTGCCGCCAATTTCTGCTGCTCTTCGTAACTGCCGCGGCTTTGCGCGTTGACGCGAATCATTTTGCAACCCAAAAACTTGGCGGCTTCGACCCACTTGAAATGATTTTCGACCGCCTGTTGCCGCTTGGCCGCATCGGGATCGCCCAGCGCGCCTTCGCCGTCGCACATAATCAGCCGGTTTTCGACGCCCAGATCGCGCGTGCGTTTGAGCATCTCGGCCAGATAGGTTTTGTCTTTGGCTTTGTCTTTGAAAAACTGATTGACGTATTCGACTGCGCTGATGCCGAAATCGAGTTTGGCTTTTTTGGCAAAATCGAGATTGTCGAGTTCCTTCTTGAAGAGCGCTTTGTGCAACGACCATTGCGCCAGGGAGATTTTGAACAATTGCTTTGCGCCCAACACCGATTCGCCCGCCGCAACGGTCAGACCGGCAGCCGCCACAGCCTGGGCGGATTGTTTCAGGAACGCACGACGTGCAATGACTTCAATCATGGTTTCGTGTCCTTGTCAGATGGTTTTGTAGTTGAATGAGAAACGTTGTTTGCCTGCGAGTGGGCGCAGTGTACGGCGCTAGCCCGCGAAAGGCAAAAGTTTCTCTCGCGTGTCAATCGGCTCCGTTGCCTTTTGCATTTCACCTATGCCATAAAGCGGCGCATTTGATGCAACATCCACCAACAATCTTCAACGACATTTTGAGGCAACTTGATGATCACGCGCCGACACGTTTTGCAATCGCTTGCGGCCACGACTGCCGCCGCCACCTTTCTACCCGGTTTTGCGCAGGGCAAACGCCGCAATCTGAAATTGGGCTTTGACAATTTTTCGATTCGCGCCTTTGGCTGGAAAGCGCCGCAATTGCTGGATTATGCCGCCACGCAAAAAGTGGACGTGGTGCTCTTTTCCGACCTGGATGTATACGAAAACCACAGCGACGCTTATCTGAAAGACGTCAGGAAAAAAGCCGCCGATCTGGGCATCGAAGTACAAGTCGGCACGGGCAGCATTTGCCCGTCAGCCAAAAGCTTCAATCCGAAATATGGCACCGCCGAAGAGCATCTGGCGCTATTGATTCGTGTGGCCAAAACGATAGGCACCGGCGTCGCGCGTTGTTATCAAGGCACCGCCGATGACCGCAAACTGCCCGGCGGATTGCCTGCACGTTGGAAAGACACGATCAAGGTTTGCAAAGCTGTCCGCTCACAAGCCATTGATGCAGGAGTCAAAATCGCCATCGAAAATCACGCGGGCGATATGCAAGCCTGGCAACTGGCCAATCTGATCGAAGAGTGCGGCAAAGATTTCGTCGGCGCGACGCTGGATTCTGGCAACGCCACCTGGACGCTGGAAGATCCGATGCGCAACCTGGAAATCCTTGGGCCCTATGCCGTCACCACCGGCATTCGCGATTCGATGGTTTGGGAAACGCCGGAAGGCGCAAACGCTGGCTGGACGGCAATGGGCGAAGGTCAGGTGGATTGGCAAAAATACTTTGACCGTTTTGCCCAGCTTTGCCCGGGCGTAGCCGTGCTACTGGAAATCATCTCCGGCGCGATTCGCCCTTACCCATTCAAACAGGAAGAATTTTGGAAAGACTACGGCGACATTCGCGCCAAAGAATTCCTTGGCTTTACGACAATGGCCAAAGCCGGAAAACCGATTGCGCCGTTCCGCCCTCCGGCAGACAAAGAGCGCAAACTGGCTGAGCAGGAATTTCAGAAAGCCGAACTGGAACGCAGCCTCAAATACTGTCGCGAAGTGCTGGGGCTGGGCTTAAAAACGTAACGGGTAAAAGAAAGCACTATGACTTCATTTCAAGGGATTCTTCCGGCAGTCAGTACGCCTTTTGATGCCGAAGGACGATTTCGCGCAGATTCGTTCGAACGTTTGCTGGATCGTTGTTATTCCGCGGGCGTTGATGGCATGTACGTTTGCGGGCAAACCGGCGAAGGTTTGCAGCAAAGCGCCGCGCAACGAAAACTGGTCGCCGAAATCGCCGTTAAAGCTTCGCCAAAAGACAAAACCGTCATCGTCCACATCGGCGCGATGAGCACAGCGGAGGCCGTTGACCTGGCCCAACACGCCGCGCGCATCGGAGCGCATGCCGTCAGCGCATTGCCGCCCATCGGCAATTATTCTTTCGGCGAAATCAAAGCTTATTACGCGGCGCTTGCGGCGGCTTCGGATGTGCCGTTGCTGATTTATTACTTCCCTGCTTTTGCCCCCAATCTCAACAGTCTGGCGCAAATTCTGGAGCTGTGCGCGATTCCCAACATCATCGGGTTGAAGTTCACAGCCAACGATTTGTTTTTGCTGTCGGAAATCAAAAAGAGTGGCGCAACGATTTTTTACGGCACGGATGAAATGCTGGTGGCCGGATTGATTATGGGAGCAGACGGCGGCATCGGCAGTTTTTACAACGTCGCGCCGGAATTGTTTGTGCAGCTTTACCGCCAGGCGCAAGCAGGCAATTGGGAACAGGCTCGCCAAACGCAACGACCGATCAACGAACTGATTTCCATCGGACTGAACTTCCCTGTTCAACCGGTGGTCAAATCCATGCTGCGGCGCCAGGGGATCGAATGCGGAAACTGTTTGCCGCCTCGCCGCTCGCTGACGGCTGAAGAAGAAACGCGACTGGATCAAATGCTGGCCGAATCCACCTTCGCTCGTACCCTGTTTGCAGAAACCAGCCAATGAAACCTGCCCGCTCTGCTCTTTCAATCTGGATGCTGGTCGCGTTGCTGTGGGTGGTGGCGATGCTGAATTACCTGGATCGGCAAGCCATCTTTTCGATGTTTCCGCCGCTGCAACAGGAGTTCAAAGTTACGTCGTCCCAACTTGGCCTGCTCAGCACATTTTTCCTCTGGGTTTACGGTTTGGCCAGCCCGCTAGGGGGATTCCTGGCGGATCGGTACAGCCGCAAAAAAATCATTATCATCAGTTTGGTCATCTGGTCGGCGATCACGTGGCTGACCGGGCGTGCTGGTAGTTTCAACCAACTGCTGGTCGCGCGCGCACTGATGGGGCTGAGCGAAGCCTGCTACATCCCTGCGGCATTGGCGCTCATTGCTGATCGTCACGGTGAACGCACGCGTTCGTTGGCAACCGGGCTGCACCAAAGCGGCATTTATGCCGGAGTCATTCTGGGCGGATGGCTGGGCGGATGGCTGGCTCAACATTATGGCTGGCGACCGGCGTTCACGTTGCTGGGCGCAGTCGGCATTGTGTACGCGCCAATACTGTGGCCGGGCATACGCGAAAACTCAACGACAGTTTCTGCGGCGAATGAACACTCAGGTCAACTGAACTTCCTGACAGCGGTGAGAACACTGTTTCGCAACCGCGCTTTCATTTTGCTGACCATTTGTGCCACGTTTTTTTCGATTGCCGGATGGATCGTGATGACCTGGTTGCCGCTGTATCTGTACGAACGTTTTCAGATGGATTTGGCGGACGCTGGATTTTCCGCAACATTCTGGATTCAGGCAGCGGCATTCGTTGGCGTAGCAGTCGGCGGTTGGTTGGCAGATCGCTGGAGTGCAACCAATCCGCACGCGCGAAGGATGATCCCGCTTGTGGGGTTTCTGGCTGGCGGCGTGTTTCTGTTTCTGGTTGGCTGGACGGTGTCAAAAGCCGTGTTGATTCCCGGCTTGATCGTATACGGCTTGAGTCGCGGATTTTGGGATTGCACGCTAATGCCGATGCTTTGCCGAATCGCCCCTGAACAACTGCGCGCCACAGGGTATGGCATTTTCAATCTGGCTGGAACTTTGGTCGGCGGAACGATGGCTTGGGCGGCAGGTGCGCTGAAACAAGCCATTGGACTTGGCGGGGCATTGCAAATTTCCGCGTTGATCCTGTGCGCAGCGGGGCTGGTGTTGTCGCAGTTGCAATTGAGCGCCCCGACCGCGAACTTCGACACTCAACGCTGATCCGGCAGGCGGCGCGTTTCGTCTTCGATCACGCTTCCCTGTTGGTGCGCCAGCGGATTGGTGGGAATGACTTGCGCGGGAGCTTGATAAAGCGGCGCAGGCTGCGCTGCGGGCAATGCTTGCGGCGCAGCCGGATAGGCTTGCGGCGGCAGCGCGGCATAGCCTGTTGCGGGCATTCCTTGCGGCTGCGGAGACAAGTATTGTTGCAGTTGCCGCTCCTGCAATTGCCGCAGTTGGGTTTTATAGCGAAATTGCGCCCAGGCCAGCGCAATCGGAATCAGCACATACGGGATCGCGATTAAGCCTCCCACATCACCCAGCGCAATGGTCAGAATGACCGGCAAAATCGGAATGCACATCATCGTCAAAATGCGCTTTTGTTTGAGCGCCAGCATCTCGGCGGTTTCAGGCAATTGCACCGGCGCGTGAAATTGCGGCGCAGGTTGCGGCGGCGGCGTCAGCGCTCCGGTGCCGCCCGTCGCCACATAGCCTGTGATTTGCGCCAGCGGCAAACCACATTGCCGACAAAACTTGATCGTTTCCGTATTTGCAGAGCCACAACGAGGGCAATACATATCGCTTTCCTTACTTAAATGCTCGTTCGCAAGGCTATCGTTTGTGAGGAAGTTTCTGGGTTTCGTCTTCGATCACGCTGGCTTGCACACCCAGCGGATTGGTAGTCGGCGGCGATAATTGCGCCGGAGCCTGGTACGCCGCCGGAAATCCTTGTGCGGCCTGTCCGACCTGTCCAACTTGCGGATACAAGGACGCTGGCGGCGCATAATGCTGTTGCAGTTGTTGTTCCTGTAACCGGCGCATTTCGGTTTTGTAATGGTAAATCGCCCAGGTAACGCCCAGCGGAATCAGTAAAAAGAATACCGCCATAACTTCGCCCACGTTGAACGCCTCTTCAGCAATGATGGCAGCCATAATCGGCAACAAAAGCATGGCCAGAATGGTCAGGATGCGTTTTTGTCTGAGCGCCAGCATAGCCGAAGTTTCGCCCAGCGGTATGGGAGCGATTGGCTGCATTGGCGCTTGCATTGGCGGTTGCATTGGCGACGGCGGCAATTGACCGGTGTTGCCGCTGCCGGTCACCAATCCGCTGATGTGCGCCAGCGAAAATCCGCACTGCCGACAAAATTTAATCGTTTCCGTATTCGCAGAGCCGCAACGTGGACAATACATATCGGCGTTCTTTCGTCGGGTTTGTTATTCGCCCGCGCATCAGCCAAAGCAGTTCTGGCCCTGGCCAGGCTCTGGCTGATACGCAAACGAATGACGCAAAATTAGTTCGCGGCGTAAAACGCAGCCGCCGCGCTGACACCGGAATCTTTCGGCTT
>JAEUQO010000448.1 GCA_016789605.1 Acidobacteriota bacterium | reverse complement strand
CGGCAACCAATTCCTGGACAGCTAACATCACTGTCACTGGCGCGCCCAGTGTGCGACTCGGCCATACCGCTGTGTGGTCAGGAAGTGAAATGATCGTTTGGGGCGGCTATACCGGCAACAATTTTCTTAATACCGGTGGGCGATACAACCCGACAACGGATTCTTGGCCGGCGAACACAACTATTACTGGTGTGCCCAGTGCGCGATATGAATATTCCGCCGTGTGGACAGGCAGTGAAATGATCGTCTGGGGTGGCGATGGTGGCGGCAATACAGGCGGACGCTATTCCATCACCCCGCCGCTTACCATGTCCTCCACTACCCAATCCTTCGCCGCCACCGGCGGCACAGGCAGCGTCAACATCACCGCGCAAGGCGGCTGCACCTGGACGGCGACGAGCAACGCCAACTGGCTCACCATCACCGCAGGCAGCAGCGGCGCGGGCAATGGCGCGGTTGCCTTCTCGGTCGCCGCCAACACGCTCGGCCCGCGCACCGGCATTCTGGCCATCGGCACGCAAAGCTTCATCGTCCGTCAAGCGGGCGTGGCCACGCCGCGCGTCGTTCGCGCGGTGACGGCGGGCAGCGCGCCGGGCTTGATCAGCGTGCCGCTCGAAATCGTCTCGCAAGGCGATGAAAACGCGCTCGGCTTCACGCTCAGCTTCGACCCCGCGGTGCTCGGCAATCCGGCGGTCACGCTCGGCGCGGACGCGACGGGCGCGCAGCTTGCCACCAACACCAACCAAACGGCGCAAGGGCGGCTGGGAATTGGGCTGGCGCTGGCCGCCGGGCAGAAGTTCGCCGCCGGGACGCGGCAATTCGCAGTCGTCACGTTCACCACTCCAGCCAATCTGACTTCGGGGACAGCGCAGATTGATTTCGACGATCTGCCCTCGGCGCGCGAAGTTTCGGACGTGGCCGCGGGTGCGCTGCCGGCGGTTTACCAGGGCGGTTCAATTTCCATCGTCGCGGGCCTTGAAGCCGATGTCGCGCCGCGTCCGCAGGGGAACGGCAGCTTGAGCATCACCGACTGGGTGCAGATCGGGCGTTTGGTCGCCGGGCTGGACACGGCGGCGGCGGGCATAGAATTCCAACGCGCCGATTGCGCGCCGCGCGACACGCGGGGCAACGGCAGTTTGACCATCAGTGATTGGGTGCAGGCGGGACGTTACGCGACCGGCGCTGACTCCGTGACCGCAGCCGCCGGGCCGAACGTGTCCGTCAGCCCATCCTCGTTCGCAAGCATCGAGCGGCGCGCGGCGGGCAGCGGTCAGCCCGCCGTCAATGCCAGAGGCTCGCGGGTGAGTGCCCGTTGGCAACCGGCCACCGAGCGCCAATCGCCGACCATCATCACGATTGAACTCGACGCCGTGGGCACGGAAAACGCGCTCGGCTTCAGCCTGCAATTCGATCCTGGCGCGTGGAGTTTCGTTTCGGCAACGGCGGGGCGCGACGCAGCGAGAGCGAGTCTGCACGTCAATGCTTCGGTGCGCGGGCGCGTTGGCGTGGCGCTGGCGTTAGCACCCGGACAGCGGCTGGCAGCAGGCGCGCGACAAATTGTCGTCGTGCAGTTGACCGCGCGAGGCGTGGGCGGCGCGATTGAATTCAGCGATTACCCCATCCAACGCGAAGTGGCGGATGCTGAAGCTCACTTCTTGCCAACGGCTTTTTTGATAGAGCGCAAAAAATAAGTGAGCGCCAAAGCCTTCTGGGCGAGACTGGGCCAATCAATCACATCAATCCAATCAATCACAGAGACCATAGGGATGAAGCCAACTTTCCTTTCGGCGCTCACTGCGACAGGCGATCAGGTATGAACGGCGAGCACGATCAAGATAAGCCATAAGTGAGAGAAGAAACTACTGTTTCTGGTTTGTTCCAGCGCCTTCAGCTGGCCGTACATCAAACAATAACCAATACCGTTATGGCGAACTCAAAACTAAAACGAATCCTATTGTTCGCGTGGTTGTGGTTCATGGCTGCGACGTCAACCGTCGCGCAAAATGATCGCAGTTATAGCGGTAAACAGCGCCCGGACTTAAGCCCTGCGGTCGTTTCAATCACACCTGCCCGCCGCACGGTTGAAGCAAGGCCCAAAACGTCACAGCAAACGGTCGCCACGGTTTCCGCCGCCAGTTACGGCGCAGAAGTCGCGCCCGGAGAAATTGTCGCGGCGTTCGGTTCGCGCTTGGCAACGCAAACGGTAATTGCGACAGACGCCGACCCGAATACACCGGGCATTCAATTGCCGACGGAACTCGGCGGCACCACGGTCGAAGTCAATGGACGCCGCGCCGGGTTGTTTTTCGTTTCGCCGACGCAAATCAATTACCTGATGCCGACGGTGACGGAAACGGGTTCGGCAAACGTCGTTGTCCGTTCAGGCGATGGCACGGTGTCGAACGGCACGGCGCAAGTGTTGCCTTCCGCTCCGTCGCTGTTCACCGCCAACAGCAGCGGCGCGGGAGCTCCGGCGGGCAGCGTCTTGCGCGTGTTGCCCAGCGGCGCACAGACCGAAGAACCGCTTTTCCAGTTCGATCCTGCGACGGGAATTTTCACGCCTCGCCCAATCAGTTTAGGAGCGGACGGCGAGCGCGTCTTTTTGATTTTGTACCTGACCGGCTTGGGCAAAGCGATTGATCCAAACAACGACGCCAATTTCAATGAAGCGATTCACGTCTTGCTGGGCGGCAATGAAATCGTTCCGGCGTATGCAGGCGCGCAAGGAACGTTCATTGGACTGGATCAAATCAACATCGAAATTCCGCGTTCAATGCTTGGACGCGGCGCAGTCAATCTGGCCGTCAACTACTCAAGGCTATTTACGTCGAACGTCGCGCGAATTGAAATCGTCGGAACTTCGTCGGTCAGTGTCAGCGGCATTGCTCCCGCAACTGCGCTGGCGGGCAGCGAAATCACCATCAATGGCGCAGGCTTTGCGGCCAGCACAGCTGACAATCAGGTCTTCATCATAGACGCGCAGGAACAACCATTCCGCGCCAAAATCATCGCGGCTACGCCAAATCAGCTTCGCGTATTGGTTCCGTTCGGCGCAGGCGCAGGCCGGGTATTGGTTCGCACTTCGGCGGGCGAAGCGATGAGCGCCGCGCCGCTTACCATTCGCGCTTCGGTCAGCGGCTTTGTCGAAGACGCCGGGCGGCAACCGTTGGCAGGCGTTTCGGTTCGTTTGTTGGGCGGAAGTTCGGGCGTAACGACTTCGGCAGAAGGCGTGTTTCTGCTGCCAGATGTTCCGGCCAATACTACCAGCCAACCTGTCGCTCAACTGGAAATAGACGCCAGCGGCTTGATCGTTTCGCAGCCGTTTCCCAAAGTCATACGACCGACAACGGTGCGCGCCAACCGGGACAATCAATTTCCCAATTTCATTGCGTTACAACGAAACCAGTCGTTTGCGGGCAATGCGAACGACGCCGACTCTGCCGCGCCCGATCAGCAATCAACGACGATCACAGGGTTTGTGTTTGAAAGCGATGGCGCGACGCCGGTCACCCGCGGGCTGGTTGTCGCCAATGGCCGCGCAGCATTTACAGACAGCACCGGACGTTTCGTTTTGCTGGAAGTGACCGGAACGACCGCCGCGCTTGACGCCGCCGCCTTAAGACCCGACGGCAGAGTTGACCGAGCGGGCAACCGCATTGCGTCGTTAGTCCTGACCGGCAACGTGATTGTCGCACCAAATCTGATTCTGCAATCAGCGACGGCAAATCGTCCGCCAGTGTTGCTGGCGCCCACCGCGCTGGCCATCAATCCCGGCGCGACGCTCAACGCCAACGTCTATGTCAGCGATCCTGACGCAGGGCAAACTGTTCAGGTCGGCGTTTCCGGCGCAGGGTTCGCTTCAGTTTCAGCCAGCGGAGGTCCCGCTTACACATTGCGTTTGGCTCCAGGCCTGACCGAAGGCGGCCAGTTCACATTGACGCTGACGGCGCGCGACAATTTGGGAGCGACGACGTCGCAAACCGTTGCACTCCGCGTCAATCGTCCGCCGACCGCCACTGCGCAAACCGTCGCCGCAAACGAAGCCACAGCTAAAACAATCATGCTGACAGGCAATGATGCGGACGGCGATGCGCTGACGTTCACCATCGTCGCCCAGCCAGCACGAGGCAAATTGACCGCGGCGACCGGCGCGGATGTGACGTACATTCCGCCGTTGAATTTCAGCGGCACGGACAGTTTTACCTTCAAAGTCAGCGATGGATTGCTGGAAAGCGCGACAGCGACAGTGACAATCAACGTCGCAGCCATTGCCGATGCGCGCCGAGCGGCGCCACTAGCGGCAGGCGTGTCGGTGATGATGCCTTCGCCAACGGATTTGGCGGCGAAGCTTGCGCCGTTTAGTTCCGGCGTGTCCGTGCTGGTTCCATCGGCATCGGATGCCACAAGCAAAATCGCGCCGCTCAGTGCCGGAGTTTCTGTCCAAGTTGCGTCATCAGCCAATGCCGCCAGCCAGGCCGCGCCGCTCAGCGCGGGGGTTTCCGTGCAACTCAATGCGGCTACCGGTTCCGCCACCAACGTTGCGCCCTTGAGCGCCGGGGTCTCCGTTCAATTTGCGTCGTCAGCCAATGCCGCCAGCCAGACCGCGCCGCTCAGCGCGGGCGTGTCGGTGCAGTTGCCCTCCGTCACCAGTGCCGCAGGCAACATTGCGCCGGTTAGCGCAGGCGTTTCGGTGCAGGCGTCACCCGCCAGCGCAACGGCTGGCAACAATCGAAAATCTAAAACTGCCCCTCAAAGCAAGCCTCCGCCGTAACCCCTGGGTACGCATCGCTTCCAGCGTGCGGACGTGGCGGGAAGCTAGTTTTATTTCACTACGCCACTTCTCAAGACCGCGAGCCGGAGGCATCGCGTACCCAGCGCGCGTCACGTTTCACGACCAAATTGGCGAACGTGGTAGCGCAACCTGCCAAGGTTGCGGCGCTTCACGATTCCGCCATTGCCGGGAACCAGGCAACCTCGGCAGGTTGCGCTACCGTTTCAACGAGGAGCAATCAAAATGACTTCGATGTTTCAGCGAATCCCCCGACGCGATTGGCGCTGGCTGGCGATGTGGCTGCTAGTCGGCCTGACCGCGCTGACCGCCTACGCGCAAGGCAACTTCAACAGCGGCTCGACCGGCGCGGACGGCGCATTCAATCCCACCCAGAGCCAGATGATTCAACTGCCCGAAAGCGGCGTGTTCAACTACACCACGGTCAACATCCCGG
>JAEUQO010000427.1 GCA_016789605.1 Acidobacteriota bacterium | reverse complement strand
AATCGCCATCGAAGGCCCCAGCGCGAATTTCATGCCTTCCAGGCGTTCTGCTACGACGACGCCAGCCATAAATTCGGTGGACATGCCCAACGCTTCCAAACGCGACCAGAAATCGTTGCCGCTGACGCCGCGATACAAATTTGTGACAGCGCCAACTTGCGGATCGGCAAATTCGCGCGCCATTTGTTGCAGGTAATTCGGTGCTACTGACGTATCGCTGTCTGTGATTACCAGCAGTTCAAAGCGTGCTGCTTCGGTCATCTTTTCCATGCTATAGACCTTGGCGTTGGGATAGGGCGGCTCGCCCGTGTAAATCATCCGCGCGGGAACGTGCGGAAACTGCGTACGCAACCGCTGCACGACTTGCACAGCGGGGTCTGCTTCTGTTCGTACGGCGAAAAGCAATTCAAATTGTGGATAGTCTTGCGCGAAAAAACTGGCGAGACAGGCTTCGAGTTCGGGTTCTGCGCCGCAGAGAGGTTTCAGCAGGGTGATCGGTGGCCACTCTGTGATTGAGGGCGAAGGTTCGGACTTGGCCATAGTCTGTGCACGACGTGCACAGACTATGGCGAGCAGGTAATACACTAACCCGCCCAACACCATCGGTACAGTGAAAAGCCACAGAAGAAAGCGCAGGGAAATCATTGCCTCGAAATCGCGGTTGGAATGTGAATTGGTCTGTGCGTGGTTGGTGGGGGCATCCGGTGACCAGCATCAACTGCATCTGGGTTTGCATCTTTTGCATGGATTTTGAGAGTTCGGCAAAGCCGGGCAAGGCGCGCACCGGTGCGAGCAAACGATCAGACGACACAAACGGCAAATTGGCATAGCCGGATTTCACGGCTCTTTGCAGCAACGCCAGCCCTTTTTCCGGTGCCTTGAGCTGCGCGTAAATTTGCGCGGACATAATGTAATGATGTCCCGCGAACTGTGTGCCACCGGCAAGCGCACCATCCAGGATTTCTTGGCCGCGTTCGAAGTCGCCATCAAGCGAAGCCCTGAGCGCGTTGATCAGGGCCAGCATCCAGATGCGATCCTCTTTTTGCGCCAGGTCATTCAGGCGGTTGCTGGCCGCAGCCAGATCGCCTTGCGAAATATCAATCAGCGAAAGCCAGTACGGCGCTTCGTTGAAATCATCCATATGGCGAATCAGTTCGTGGCGGGCTTCTTCATAGTTGCCTTGTTGATACAGCACCAACCCAATCATGTATGGGTATGCCATCGGGTTGATCTCTGTCGCCTTGCGAAAGAGGGTGAGCGCCACATCTGTCAGCCCCGCGTATTCATATGCGTGGCCCATGGCCTGATAAGCATATTCGCTGTTTGGCGCAGCTTGCAGCAGTTGTTTGCAGGTTGCCAGCGCTTGCGGGATGTCGCCTTTTTCGCCCAGATAGACGGCGAGCCAGAACAGTGCCGAAGGCAATTGCGGATTGATTTCCAGGGCTTTGCGGGCGGCGATTTCCGCTTTGGCAAACATGGATTCGTCGTGCAGGTAGCTGCGCGAATTCAAATACCGTCCGGCGAGTGCGGCCCAGGCTGGCGCATATGTCGGATCGAGATTGACCGACGCCTGCAAGACGTCAATCGCCAGCTTCTGTTCTTCTGCCGTCGAACCCCAGGCCAAACCACGCAAATACAATTCATATGCGATGGGGTTGCTGGCTTCGTCGCGTTTGATGGCTTCCTGTTCGTGCGTCGTCACTTTTAATTGCAAGCCGCGAATCAGTTCTTCGCAGAGTTTGTCTTGCAAGGTAATGACGTTATCGAACTTTTGATCAATGCGTTCTTGCCAGAGGATTTCGTTGTGCAGCACATCAATTAGTTGCACGTTGACGCGAAACATCTCGCCCGCTTTCAGATAGCTGCCAGACAGGATGGTGTCTACTTGCAGTTCGCGCCCGACCGCGCGCGGATCAGCAATCTGATTGCGGTACTTTTCGACGGCTGACGACGGGCGCACGATCAGGGATTTCAAGGGGGCGAGTTGCGTGATGACGCTGTCGGCCAGCGCAAAGCCCAGATATTCGATTTCGGCGTCGCCCGCCAAATTGCGCAACGGCAAGATGGCTAGTCGGCGGCGTTGCGCGGTCGTTACCGACGTCGAATTTGACGGTATTGACGTTGGCGGCAGCGTTGAGGTCGCGAAACCATCTCTCAAACCGAATGGGTTTCCGAGCTCGCCCGACGGCGGACGGTAAAGCTGTGTATCGTATGTGTTGGGGTTATCCAGCGCCTCGCGCAGCGACTGCGCAAATTGCGTTGCGGTGGCAAAGCGATAGGCGCGGTCTTTGGCCAGTGCGATGTTGACCACGGCTTCGATTGCTTCGGGGATTTCGCCGCGAAAGTCGCGCACGGAACGCGGTGGCGTATGTACGTGGTGCATCAACAGTGCGCCGGGCGTGGCTTTGCCGAACGGGGTGGTGCCGGTCAGCATTTCATAGAGCACGATGCCCAGCGAATAGACATCTGCGCGCGCATCCAACTCCAGGCCCAAACTCTGTTCCGGCGACATATACGCCGGAGAACCGATGATGTTTGTGCCGGTCAGGTTCGTGTCGTTTTCTTCCACCTGAACTTCGCGCATTTTGGCAATGCCGAAATCGAGTACCTTGGCCGCGAACTGGCCTTCGGTCAGTTGCTCCATCAACAGGTTGTCGGGTTTCAAATCGCGGTGAATGATGCCCGCCGCGTGTGCGGTCGCCAGTGCGGAACAAACTTGCTCCATCAGTTCGACGGCGAGCTCGACATTAAACGGGCCTTGGCGCAACGCCTGTCGGAAGCTCTGTCCGCGTACCAGTTCCATCACGATGTAAGGACCGTGTTCGCTGATGCCGTAATCGTAGATTTGGATGATGTGCGGATGGTGTAAGCCCGCCGCCGAGCGCGCTTCGCGGCGAAAGCGCTCTTGTACCTTTTCGTCGCGGCTTAAGGTGGGCAATAGCATTTTGACCGCGACTGCGCGATCCAGGCCCAATTGTGTCGCTTCAAATACTGCGCCCATGCCGCCACGGCTGATCAATCGCTCGATGCGATAACGATCAGCCAGCAGCGTGCCCGCGGTCATGCCGTACCAGGATTCACGTTGTGCTTCGTTGGGCGTTGGCTCCAGCACCTCTGTCATGCCCAATTCTCCAGCGTGGTGTATTTCAGTCATTTGCTTATGCCGCGCGCACGAATTCGTTGCCGACGAGGGGCGACGCGGCTGATGCCAATTGTTTGTTCGTCTTACTTAAACGCGTCCCATTATCCTGTTTTCTTGCGGAAGCGCAACGCACTGACCACGATCATGAATATGCTCATGCCGGTCAGAATCAGCCCTTGCTTCCATAGGTCTTGCAACTCAGCGCCGCGCAGAATGATGCCGCGAAAAATATCTATCAGGTACGTAGTGGGGATGATTTTGCTGACGTACTGAAAGGTGGTCGGCATGTTGTCGATCGGAAAAATATAGCCTGACAAAAAGATAGACGGCATCATTGTGCCAAACGCCATCTGGGTAGCTTCTTGATAGGTGCGCGCGCGTGTCGAAACCAACAACCCAAACCCCAGCATCGTCAGGATGAAAGGCGTGACCAGCAAGAGCAGCAAGCCGATGTTGCCTTTGATCGGAACGCCGAATATCCAGCGCATAAACGTCAGCAACAGGCAAATTTCCAGATAGGCGACGCCGGCATAGGGCAGAATCTTGCCGATCATCAAGCCCAGCGGTTTGATCGGCGTCATATACAACTGCTCCAGCGTGCCGCGTTCGCGTTCGCGCACAATGGTGATAGCCGTTAACAAGACCGTCATCATCTGCATCAACACCGCGATCATGCCGGGAATCAGAAAGTTCGCCGATTTCATATCCGGGTTGAAAAGCACCTTGGGCCGCGCTTCGACAGGCAGCGATTGCCGTGTAACTGACAACGACAATGCGCGTTCCAGCGATTCGGTCAGGGCGATGCCGTTGGCGACGTTGACGGCTTCGCCTGCGACGGATGATTCCGAGCCATCCACCAGAATCAATACATTGGCGGTTTGCCCGGCCATCAAACGGCGCGAATATTCCGGCGGAATCTTGATGCCAACGCGTGCGCGTCCGGCGACGATTTCGCGTGTCAGTTCGTCATCAGAGAAAACCGTTTTGACGATTTTGAAATCGTCGGAATTGACGAAACGGTCAAGCAGCCGGTGGCTTTCTTGCGTGTTGGCGGCATCGTAAACGGCGGTCGGGATGTTGCGCACATTGGTGTTGATGGCAAAGCCAATCATGAAAAGTTGCAACATCGGCAAAAAGACCGTGAAAAAGAGCGCGCCCGGATCGCGACGGATGTGAATCGCTTCTTTGCGCAAGACGGGCAACAGGCCGCTGAACGGATTGCTGTTGCCAGTGTTGTGGCGCGCAGTGGATGAAGGTCGTTCCAACTGTTTCATGGCGTTACTCTTTCAGGCTGTTAGTCAGCGTGACGAAAACGTCTTCGAGCGAAGGCGTAATCGGGCGCAATTCGGCTTCTGCATATCCCTCGCTGCTGAGATCGGCTTTGACCTTTTCCAGGCTTATCTGATTGTCCATCAACAGGTGTATGGATTGACCGAAGATGGTGGCGCCTTGCACATAGGGTTTGCGTTTGAGTGCGGCCAGTGCGTTGGACGTGCGCGAAGTGTTGACTTCGATGCGCCGCGTGCCGGGCGGCGAGACTTCAGGAATTTCTTTCAGTTCGTCAGGCGTGCCATAGGCAATCAGTTTCGACAGATAGATGTAGCCCACACGTCCACAGCGCTCGGCTTCGTCCATGTAGTGTGTCGTGACAAAAAAGGTCACGCCTTGTCCTGACAACGTAAATAGCAAATCCCACAAATCACGCCGTGCGACCGGATCAATGCCCGCCGTCGGTTCATCGAGGAACAGTAAGCGGGGTTGGTGAATGAACGCGCAGGCCAAGGCCAGCCGTTGCTTCCAACCGCCTGATAGTTTGCCCGCGCGGCGATCCAGATACGGTTCCAGATGCGTCAAGGCAATCGCGTCGTCTTTTCGTTGCCGAAGCGAATCGCCGCGCAATCCATACACACCGGCATAAAAATCAATGTTTTCCAGCACGGTCAGGTCTTCGTAGAGGCTGAACTTTTGCGACATGTAACCGACGTGCTGGCGAATTTGGTCGGCATCGTTCACGCAATCCATGCCCAGTACGGTGCCTTTGCCGCTGGAGGGAAGTAACAACCCGCAAAGCGCCTTGATCAATGTTGTCTTGCCAGAACCGTTCGGGCCGAGAAAACCGAAAATGTCGCCTTCCTCGACTCCGATGCTGACGCGATCCACTGCGGTGAAATTGCCAAATTTGATTGTCAGGTCAGTTGTTTGAATGGCTTGCATGGCGTTATTTCTCCAGCGTGACGTCGGCAGCCATGCCCGCTTTCAATTTGCCTTCGCGGTTATCAATCCGCACTTTGACGCCGAACACCTGATGGTTGCGTTCGTCGCGGCTTTGTATGTTGCGCGGAGTAAATTCGCCTTGCGTGTTGATTTGCTCGATGACGCCGTCAAAGGTGCGATCAGTGAAACTGTCTACTTTGATTTTGGCTTTCTGGCCGACTTTGATCAGACCCAGTTTGGGTTCGGGAACGAAGACGCGGACGTAAATTTGATCGCGTTCGAGCAAACGGGCGACCGGTTGATTGGCGGCTAATAAATCGCCAGGTCTGACGGTCAATACTTCGACGGTTGCGTTGGCTGACGCTTTGACTTCGCCTTCGGCCATTTGCACGTTGAGCTGTTCCAGGCGGGCTTGCGCTTCGGCCAGTTGCGCACGTGCGTCGGTGATTTCTTCGGCGCGCGGACCGGCCAGCACGAGCTGTTCAGCCTCTTTGGCCTGCCGATATTTTTCTTCTGCCGCGCGAATGTCTTCTTTACGGCTGCCATTGAGCAACAATTCCAGGCGGCGCTTTTCGCTGTCGCGTCGTGCGCGCGCATTGTCCGCGCGAAATTTTGCCGAATCGTATTCCTGTTGCGCCAGATCGCCAGATTGATACAAACGCGAAATGCGCTGAAAAGCGGTTTCGGCGTTATTGGCGTCGGCTTCGGCGGCTGCGACCGAAGCACGCGCCTGTTCAACTTCTTCAGGCCGAGGCCAAGTGCGAATGGCTTCCAGTTGTGCGCGCGCCGTTTCGCTGACAGCTTGCGCCTGCGCTTTTTCTTCGGGCCGAGCACCGCGTTGCAGCTTTTCCAGCCGCGCGCTTTGTTGTTCGATGCGAGCTTGCGCCTGTAATTTTTGCGCCTGCAACTCGGCCATATCAAAACGCACCAAGGCCTGTCCGGCATCTACTTGCTGGCCTTCCTGCACTAGGACTTCTTGCACGCGCCCGCCGACTTTTGAACCGACACGAATTTCACGCGTTTCGATTGTGCCGGAAAACAGCAGGGCATCATCTCGTTTGAAACCAAAGCCCGTTGTGGTGCAACTGCTCAACAGCGCAGTTATTCCTGTCAGAACGAGTACCGCCAGCGCGTTCAAATATCGTTTTTGCATAATGTTCCTTCGCTCTCTCAATTCACCGCTTCGTCTCTGCTTGACCGCTTTGCATAGAAGTAAGTAAGTGCTTACTTCTATAGCACGCAGCACCGAATCCGCGCAAGAAGCCCCACTGTGATCCTGGGCCTGAAAACGAAAGGTTGCTAAAACCGCACACTCTCTTTCGGTTATGGGACGGTGGATTCCCAGAAACGAACGGTCGTAATTTTCTGCACTCGTTGCCTTCAAGCAATCCGTTAATAAATGCAACGACTTAAGCAAAACACTCAAACCAGTTGGCTGGCACGAGAGTTGGTAAGGCAGAATAGGCACCCCAACACAACAGGGCTAAACGAGCCCAGGAAGATTATGCAAACAATTGTTCAGACAAGTTATGGCTTGCCACGCTGGCCCGTTTCGGCGTCGGGTGTCATGGCTGAGGTTCTTGCCAACATGCCGCCAAGAGTTTTGATTGCGGATGATCAACCAGATGTATTGGCAGCGCTGCACCTGCTGCTGAAAAACGAAGGCTTTCAAATCGAAACCGTGACGTCGCCTGCCGCTGTGCTGGATGCATTGTCGGGCGGAGCGTTTGACGTGGTGTTGATAGATTTGAATTACGCGCGCGATACCACATCGGGGCGCGAAGGATTGGATTTGTTGTCAGAGATTCGTGCACTGAATCGCACTTTGCCCGTTGTGGTGATGACTGCCTGGGGCAGCATTGAGCTGGCAGTCGAAGCGATGCAGGGCGGCAGTGGCGATTTCATTCAGAAACCCTGGGACAATGCCCATTTGCTGAGCGTTTTGCGCAAACAGTTACTGGCAGGCAATGCGTTGCGTCAGCAACAGCAGGCTGCCGAAGCACGCGAACGTGAGTTGAATGATGCGCGCGAAATTCAGCGCGGGTTGGTGCCGCGTACGATTCCGCAGTTGCAAGGCTGTGAACTGGCTGCCGTGTGGCAATCTGCGCGCGAAGTCGGCGGTGATTATTTTGACGTGCTGAAATTTGACGAGCACAGCGCCGCGCTTTGTATTGCTGATGTCATGGGCAAAGGCTTGCCTGCCGCGTTGTTGATGTCGAACGTGCAAGCGGCGGTCAGAACGCTGGCTGCGCCTGAGCTTTCGACGGCGGCGCTCTGTGCACAATTGAATCGGCTGGTTTGCCAAAACGTAGATGCCGGGCGCTTTGTTACCTTCTTTTACTGTTTGCTGGATACGGCCAGAAAGCGCCTGATCTATACCAACGCCGGGCATAATGCGCCCTGGCTGGTGCGTCGTGACGGTTCAGCTCTGAGTTTGCACGAAGGCGGATTGGTGCTCGGTTTGTTGCCGGAAAGCGAATACCACTATGGCGAGATCGAATTGCAGCCCGGTGACCGGTTGGTGATGTTCACCGATGGCGTGACCGAAGCTCACAATACCAACGATGAAGAATATGGCGAACAGCAATTGTTACAGTTGTTGCGCGAGAACAGAACCTTGGGCGCGCAATTGCTGCAACACGAAATCTCACAAGCAGTTCAGCAATTCAGTCAGGGAGAGTTGGCCGATGACACAACATTGATTGTGGTTGCGATGGCGTAACAGCCATTGCCAGCGCTGACGCCTTTCTGACGCAGGAGAACACATATGGAAACTCTGTGGCAGGATTTGCGCTATGGCGCACGGATGTTTTTGAAACAACCCGGGTTTACGTTGGTGGCGGTATTTGCGCTGGCCTTGGGCATCGGCGCAAACACCGCCATTTTTAGTGTCGTTAATTCCGTGTTGCTGCGGCCGTTGAATTATGCAGACGCTGACCGGTTGCTGCTGCTCAATCACAACTATCCCAAGCTGGATTTAAAAGCCTCTGTTTCAGCGGTTGGCTATTCTCATTACCGCGACCATAACCAGTCGTTTGAAAGCGTGGCCGCCGTCACATCCTGGCCAGTGAATCTGACCGGCAACGGTGATCCAGAGCGATTGCTGGGGATGACTGTCACACATACGTTTTTCCCGCTGTTGGGTGTTGCGCCGGCCAAAGGACGCATTATTTCACCTGAAGAAGACCAGCCAGGCCGTAACCGTGTCGTTGTGCTCAGTGATCAATTCTGGCAGCGACGGTTTGCGGCCGATCCTGACATTGTTGGCAAAACGATGTTGCTTGACGGCGAAAATTACACTGTCATTGGCGTAATGCCGCCCAGCTTTCAATTCGGACGTGAATTCGGGCAGACCCTGGATTTGTGGTCGCCGATTGCGTTCACCCCGGAATTGATGGACCCCAATCGCTGGCGCAACGAAAACCTGACTGTGATCGCTAAACTCAAACCCAACGTGTCTTTGCCACAAGCGCAAGCCGACATGGACAAGATCGCAGCCAACGTGCGTCAGACCTATTTCGGCGGTGGCGATGCGGCAAATCCCAGCACGTGGGGATTGCTGCTGCGCCCGTTGCGCGAAATCGTTGTTGGCGATATTCGCTCGACGCTGTTGATGCTGATGGTTGCCGTTGGCTTCGTGCTGTTGATCGCGTGTGCCAACGTTGCCAATTTGTTGTTGGCGCGCGCGGCGCTGCGTCAGCGAGAGATGGCCGTCCGCACAGCATTGGGCGCTGGGCGCTTTCGTGTCATTCGGCAATTGCTGACCGAAAGCATTTTGCTGTCATTGACCGGCGGTGTGCTTGGCGTTGGATTAGCGTATGGCGGGCTGCGGTTGCTGTTGTCTTTTTTGGGAGAGCGCATTCCGCGCGGTCACGAAATCGGCGTGGATGGTCAGGTCTTACTGTTCACGTTTGGATTGGCGCTTCTGACGGGCATTCTTTTTGGATTGGCTCCAGCATTGCAAACAGCGAAACACGATTTGCACGACACGTTGAAAGAAGGCGGACGCGGCGGTACGGGGCGAGCAACTGTGCGCAATGTCTTCGTGGTGGCCGAAATCGCCATTTCGTTGGTGTTGCTGGTTGGCGCAGGGCTGATGTTGAAAAGCTTTCAACGTTTGCAGGAGGTCAATCCCGGATTTCGCCCACAAAACCTGTTGACCATGCAATTGTCTTTGCCGGGCACAAAATACCGCGAGCCTGCGCAAATTGACGGGTTCTTTCAACAGGCGCTCGACAAAATCCGCGCCGTACCGGGCGTGCAAGCCGCCGGGATTTCGACCAGTGTTCCAATGAGCGGCGCGAATTCCAGCGGCAGCTTTTCTATCGAAGGGCGCACGGTGGCGCCGGGCGAGATGTCTCCCTGGGGCAATCGTTGGTATGCCGGCGCGGGGTATTTTCAGACAATGAACATTTCGCTGTTGCGCGGGCGCTTTTTCGAAGATCGTGACACGACTGACGCCCCGCAGGTCGCCATCATTGATGAAACGATGCAGCGCAAGTTCTGGCCGAACGAAGACCCGCTTGGCAAGCGCATCAGCTTTCAACGTGATGCGCAGGGGAATCCTATCTGGCGCGAAATCGTCGGTATTGTTGGACACGTCAAACAGCGTGGCTTGGAAGGCGAATCCCCCGTGCAATACTACATTCCGCACCGTCAACGCCCGTTGTCCACGGTGTTTTTGGTCGCGCGTACAGCGGGCGAGCCCAGCAGTTTTGCCCCCGCCGTGCGCGCCGCAATTCAATCGGTTGACCGTGAATTGCCTGTTTTTCGCGTGACGACGATGGAGCGATTGGTGGCCGACTCAATGGCACAGCGCCGCTTTTCGGTCACCTTGCTGAGTGTTTTTGCCGTCGTTGCCTTGTTACTGGCGTCTGTCGGATTGTATGGCGTGATGGCATACAACGTCGCACAGCGCACACAGGAAATTGGCATTCGTATGGCGTTGGGCGCGCAAGTGCGCGATGTGTTGGCGATGGTTTTCCGTCACGGATTGCAACTGGCGGTTTGGGGCGTGGGCATCGGGCTTGCCGGTGCGCTGGCGTTGACGCGTGTGATACAAAGTTTGCTGTTCAATGTTAGCGCGGCTGATCCGCTGACGTATGGGGTTGTCGCGGTTGTGCTGGGAGCCGTTTCTTTGTGTGCATGTATGGTGCCTGCACGTCGCGCAGCCAAAGTGGACCCGATGATCGCGCTTCGCTACGAATAGCTTCGAGCAATTGCAGTAACTGATTTGGGGAAGACAGGTTGCCACTTGTCTTCCCATTTTTGCTAAATGCGTTCCATTTTTGGCATTTTTGATTTGCAAAAGTGAACACCTGATTGTGACGCTTCTGTCATAAGTTCAAGCTAAACTCAGCGTTATCAGAGACTTTTCGCAAATTTGAGCTTGGCACGGCAATTGGATAGGACATCACGTCCGCCGTCCCATAACTGCAGAACGGAGCGTTGCTATGCAAACTTTGCTGCAAGACGTGCGCTTTGGCGCGCGCGTGCTGCTGAAACATCCGATGTTCACCCTGATTGCCATCTTCACGCTTGCGCTGGGCATTGGCGCAAATACGGCAATCTTCACCGTCATCAATGTCGCCCTTTTCAAACCGTTGCCGATTGCACAGGAAGACCGCGTCGTCGTGTTGCGCGAAATTCGCCCGGACGACAAAGACTCCAGTGCGGGCGCTTCGTATCTGAACTTTCAGGATTGGCAGACGCAAAGCAATTCGTTTGCTTCGCTGGCGCTTGTGGCTGCGGATACGGCGACATTCAAAGCCGTCGGCGAACCGATGCGAGTGCAAAGCGCCATCGTTTCGGCGGACTTTTTCAAAACGATTGGCGTTGCGCCATTGCTTGGGCGCAGTTTTGACGCCAGCGATGAACGGGGCAGCGGCAGTGAAGGGTTGAACGCGGTGATGCTTTCGCATTCGGGCTGGCAAAAACACTTTGGCGGAGACCCCAAGGTTCTGGGCCGTCAGGTCATCATCGAAGAAAAATCGTTTCAAGTGATTGGCGTAACGCCGCCCGACATCATTCCCGTGCGGCCAGAGCCGGTTGATTTTTGGGTAACGACAGCGGTCAACGGCGATCCCGCCGACCCGGGATCAGTCAACGGCAGCCGCAACTTTCGCGCGTATGCCGGTGTGGTTGCACGGCTCAAGCCGGGCGTGACATTGGCGCAAGCCGAAGCCGAACTCGCCGGGCTGCAAAACAGCCTGAAAGAGCGCTATCCCAAAGTGATTGGCAATCGGGTGATCAACCTGACGCCCGTGCGCGAACTGTTTGTGCGCGATGCGCGAAAAACGCTGTGGTTGTTGCTGGGCATTGTCGGCGCAGTGTTGTTGATCGCCTGTGTCAACGTGACGAATGTGTTGTTGGCGCGGGCCACCACGCGGCAACGTGAAATCGCCATCCGCAGCGCATTGGGCGCTAATCGCTGGTTGATTGTGCAACAACTGCTGATCGAAAGTTTGCTGCTGGCGTTGGCGGGCGGTGTGCTGGGCGTCGTGCTTTCGTTGTGGTTGGTGGATGGATTGTCGGCGCTGTTGCCGTCGGATGTGCCGCAACTGACGGGCTTGCGACCGGATTGGCGCGTGTTGCTGTTTACGTTGCTGGCTGCTGTGGTCACGGGCGTGTTGTGCGGATTGATCCCGGCGCTGAGCGCAACGCGCGGCAATCTGGCCGAAACCATCAAGGATGGAGGCCGCAGCATTTCAGGCGGCAAATGGAGCGCTCTGTTGCGCAATGCGTTGGTTGTGGGCGAAGTCGCCATTGCCCTGGTCTTGCTGACTGGTGCGGGATTGTTGGTTAACAGCTTGTTACGGTTGCAGCGCGTCAATCCCGGTTTCAGAACCGATCACACGTTGACGATGCAAATGACGTTGAGCGGCGACCGCTATCAGGATCGCAAACAACCTGCCGCGCGCATCAACGCCTTTTTGGCGGAACTGTCAGACCGCGTCAGTCGTTTGCCGGGAGTGACTGACGTTGCCCACGCGCAATGCGTGCCGCTGACCGGCGTCGAAAACAACACCGGATTCCAAATTGTTGACCAGGTTTCCAGCGAAAAGCCTTCGGCGCAATTGCGCTTCATCGGCAACGGATATTTTCGCACGCTGGGCATTCCGCTTGTGGCTGGGCGTGATTTCAATCCGCAAGACGCGCCGGATTCACCGCCCGTGATGCTGATCAACGAGGCGTTTGCGCGCGAACACTTTCACGGCGAAAACCCGCTGGGCAAACGTTTGAAATTGGGTTGGGGCGGGAATGGGCCGAAAGAGATCGTTGGTATTGTCGGCAATGTTCGCCATCGCAGTTTGAGCGATGCGGCGCGCGCAGAGATGTATGTGCCGCAAGCGCAATTTGACAACGCGGGCATCACGCTGATTGTGCGCACCCAGACGCCGCCCGAAAATTTGGTCAACGCCGTCAAACAACAGGTGCGCGAACTCGACCCGGCGCTGCCGATCACCGATGTCAAAACCCTCGCAGCCTATCGCCACGAAGCGCTCGCCTTGCCGCGTTTCACGACGATGCTGTTGGGGATTTTTGCCGGGCTGGCAGTGGGACTGGCGCTGGTCGGTTTGTACGGCGTGATGAGTTACAGCGTGTCACAACGCACACAGGAAATCGGCGTCCGCATGGCGTTGGGCGCACAGGCTGGCGATGTCTTGCGCATGGTTGTGTGGCAAGGATTGCGGCTGGCCGGCGCAGGCGTCTTGCTCGGTCTGGCCGGTGCGTTGGCGTTGACGCGGTTGTTGCAAAGTTTGGTGTATGAGATCAGCACCAATGACCCGCTGACCCTGACCGTGGTCGCGTTATTGTTTGCCATCGTAGCGCTCGGCGCTTGTTACTTTCCGGCGCGACGAGCGACCAAAGTAGACCCGCTGGTGGCGTTGCGCTACGAATAAGCTCACCTAAGGAGAAGCTGATGAAACAACGAATTTGGTTGATGTTGGCCTTGACGCTGTTGGTCGCGGTTTCGGCGGCCCAGGCGCAAGCGCCGCAAACGACAGACGACCGCGAAGCCGTGCGTCTGGCGGTGCTCGATTACGTCGAAGGCGTTTATAACGTAGACCCTTCGCGCATCGAACGCAGCGTGCACCCCGATCTGGCCAAACGCGGCTATTACCGCGAAAACGGCAAAACCGAATACGTCTCGAATCCGATGACGTACACGCGCCTGATCGAAGTCGCCAAAACCTGGAACAAGAGCGGCAAGTTACGCAAAGACGCACCCAAAGAAATCACGATCTTTGAAGTGCTGGATCAAACCGCTTCGGCCAAGCTGGTTGCCGAATGGGGCATTGATTATTTCCATCTGGCGAAATACGACGGCAAATGGAAAATCGTCAATGTGCTGTGGCAAAGCCCGCCGCCCAAAAAGCCCTAACCGTGTGTTTCGACACAACGCCATCACGCCCGCTCCTGGCAAAACCTGCCAAGGGCGGGCGTACCCATTCCGCAGCCGCTATGCTAAGCTCAGCCCCGCGCCCCCTGATCAATTTAAGAGGTTTATACGATGATCAAACGCTCAACACTCTCTGCTTCGGCCACCAGTTTGAAACGGCAATTTGCGGTCTTTGCTTCGCTCAGTTTTGCCACGGCGTTTTGCCTGGGCTTGCTGGCGTTGCGCGCCTGGTATTACGGCGCTTCGTCGCAACGTTGGCTGGTGTGGAATCTGTTTCTCGCCTGGTTGCCCGCGTTGGGAGCGTTTGCCGCATATAACCTCAACCACCTGCCGACAAAGTTGCGTTGGCTGCCCATCATTGGATTTTCGGTGTTGTGGCTGTTGTTTTTGCCCAACGCGCCCTACCTGATCACCGACATCATCCATTTGAAACAATCGGGCCGCATTCCGCTCTGGTATGACTTGATCACGCTGGTGTCGTTTGCCTGGACGGGGTCGTTTCTCGGATTGGTGTCGCTGTATTTGATGCAGATGCTGGTACGCCGCACCATCGGCAATGCCGCCAGTTGGTTGTTTGTCGCCGGAGTCTTGTTGCTCAACGGCTTTGGCGTGTATTTCGGGCGCTTCCTGCGCTGGAACAGTTGGGATGCGTTGTTTCGTCCTGCCAGTCTGTTTAACGAAGTCGTCGAAGGCATCCTCAACCCGATGGCGCATTTGCAAACCATCGCCTTTGCCGGATTGTTCACGCTGTTGTTTAGCGCCGTCTATTTGATGATTCTGTCGTTTACCCATTTGCACCTGGAACATCACGAACAGTAAGCCATTTTCCCGACACTGCTATGAGCGATCCCAACCGCGACATCGTCCTCAGCCGGGATGAGCAAGAGAAAGTTCGCAAGCTCCTCGGCAAAGTGAAACCCATTTCGGAATTCCTCGGCAACGCCGCCAAACAACTCAAAGACGGCAAAGGCTGGACCACCGCCCTGACCGAAGCCGCGCCCTGGCTGAAAGACGCCGCCGAAGCTGTCGGCAGCGCCGTGCCCATTGTCAATGCCGCCGTCAAACTGGCCGAAAAGTGGCTGGAGCAAACGCATCCGTTTGAACTCGGCGCAGTCGCTTGCACGCTGGCGTATCAAAAAGCCGTGCAAGACGCGGTTGCCAAACACTGGACGTCTGCCATCGGTTACAGCGAAGCGAAAGCGGTGAGTGATCGCCTGGTGAAAAAGATTCGCAACCTGCCACCGGCAGAAGCGGCGGACCTGAGCACCTTTACGCGCCATACCGCCATGCAGCATCTGTTCATTCGCCGGGCGGATGACATCCTGACCGCGTTGATGAGCGAAACCGGATTTGATGAAGACCAGCGCCGCAAGGTGATTGACGCCACGCACGACGGATTTAGCAAGAATCTGGATTTGCTGCTGACCGACAGTAAGACGGCGACCAAATTCGAGCCCTTCAAAGAATGGATGGAAGTGGACGGCGGGCGCAATGCGTCGTTCAGGGCGCTGCAAATTCACGCCAAATACCAGCGCGATCAATACGAAAAAGAGCCGCTGTTCAAACGCGAGCCATACGCGCTGAAACACATTTACGTCGAAACCGAATGCGGCAAGCTGTTGTGGGAAGAGATTCGCCGCGAGGCGGACAAGAGCCGTGGCAATGCGCAGACTGAACGTGAAGACCGTTGCGATCCCTTTTCAGAAAATTATGGCAAACGGCACGATTTATTGAAAACGGTGATGGCGTACATCAATGATTCTACATTCAACGAACCGATTGTAGTTCAGGGCGTTGCCGGAGCGGGCAAATCTTCGTTTACGCTGCGGCTTTGTTCAGACCTGTGGCAAAAAGGCTTTCAGCCGATTCGCATCCGCCTGAAACGGTTGCGGCTGGGCGATTCGCTGATTGACGCGCTCAACAAAGCGATTGAGCTGGCAGACGAAGAGCGCGTCAGCGAATTGCCGTTTGAACGCCCGGACAATTTGTTGCTCAACGGTGATGTCTTCAAGATGCCGTATGGCGGTGACCGCAAGCTCTGCCGTTA
>JAEUQO010000421.1 GCA_016789605.1 Acidobacteriota bacterium | reverse complement strand
GTGGATGTGCAAGTCGTTTTTGGTCGGCCACACTTCGATCAGCATCGGTTCCGTGCTGGTCAAGGTGGCAAGATGGCCGGCCATTGCCTGCGTGACCTGTTTTTCAACCGCGCGTTTGAGCGCGCGCGCGCCTAGTTGTGGGTGATAGCCTGCTTTGACGATGCGGTCGAGCGCAGTCTGATACACAATCAACGTGCAGCGTCGTCGTTGCAAACCTTCGCGATGGAAAATATTCCAGATCAACCGCGCGGCGATCTCCTTGACGGTTTCCTCGCTGAGACGGCCAAAGGGCACCACGCGATCCAGACGATTGAAAAATTCAGGCGCGAAAAAACGCTGGGCGGCTTGCGCATAAATGCTGGTTTCGTTGGCGCTCTGCGTGGCAAAGCCCAGTTCGCTGGCGGCTTCTTTGACGCCCAGGTTCGAGGTCAAAATCAAAATGGTATTGCTGAAATCGGCTGTTCGCCCCAGCGCATCGGTCAACCGTCCATCGCCCATCACTTGTAACAACAGGTTGAAAACGTCCGGGTGCGCTTTCTCGATTTCATCCAGCAAAATGACCGAAAACGGTTGTCGTCGCACGGCGCTGGTCAACAAGCCTTCCGGTTGATCAAACGTTCCTGCCAGGCGCGCCACGGCGTCAGAGGAAACAAACTCGTTCATGTCGAAGCGTAACAGCCGGTCTTCACTTTCAAACAAAAACGCCGAGAGCGCTTTGGCTGATTCCGTTTTGCCGACGCCGGTCGGCCCCAAAAACAAAAAAGACGCGATGGGGCGGTCCGGGTCATTCAGGCGGGCTTTGGCAATCAGGATGGCATCTGTCAGCGCCTCAATCGCGGCAGGCTGGCCTTTGACCTGAGCTTGCAAACTGTCGGTCACCTCTTCGCGCGTCATCGAAGACTCATCCAGAAACCAGAGCGACAATCCGCTTTTGGCCTGAAATTCCCACAAGGCGCTGTAACGAAAAATCGGTCCGCCCTGACGGGTGACCGCCAGTTGCCGCAAAAACGTGGCCGCTTTGCCAGGAAAGGCGGCTTCGCGTACGTAGCGTCGTTGCAAGTCAATCACTGCAGGCAACACATCCAGCTCAAAGCGGCAACGGTGCTGATGTTCCAACTGACGCGTCAAACCCAGCAACATTTCCAGCGTTTCTTCTTCGTTGGGTTCGAGCACGGGCAACACCTGAAACAGGTCGGCAAAGCCGCGATCCTGTTCCCTCAACACGCGCCAGGCTTCTGGCGTGATTTCACCCAGCATGCGCACATCACGTCGCTCCAGATATGGTTTTAACACTTGCGCGACGCTGAGGTTGGCGTCGCGACTGATACCGGCTTTGAACAAGCCGACCAGGTCGTCGAAATAAAGAATGTGATCGCGCGTCTTGGCTTCTTGCAGAATCGCGAGCAAACGGTTTTCCCATTGGCCGACATATGACATGCCGGAAATCAGTCGTTGCGGCGCCAGCAACCAAACATTGTTTTTGTTTTGATACGGCGATTGATGACGCGCGACTTTGCGAAAGACAAATTCTTCAATCAATGCCGTTTTGCCGACTTGACGCGGACCGACCAGCAATACGGGACGCCGGTCGGCGCTTTCCAACAACCGGATCAGCTCTTCGATTTCAGGTTGGCGACCAACCAGACGATTCAATTCGTCGGGATACAACCAATCCAGGCAACGGCCAACCTGATACAACTCTGTTTCGCCGTCGAGCGACTCGTTCCCGCCCAGCATGGCGCGCAACTCTTCGCGCGGAGTTTTGCCCAGCAACGGCGGCTGGATTTCGATCTCGACAGTGCTCGTCCAGGATTTACCTTGTGCGCTGACGTCTTCGGGGCGGGGCACAGGCTCTATTCCGTGCTTTTCCTTGCCGCGAAAATACTGGGTCAATACTTCGGTGGCGCGTGTTTGCAAATCTTCACCGCGCGTCAATTCAAACCAAAGCTGAGGCAAACCCGGCGTAAACGCGACACGGCGATCAAACTGATGCAGGACGACAAACAAAAAGCGGCAATGCGCTGTGCGCGTTTTCAGGTCAAGATCGAGCTTGAGAAAGTAGTCTTCGATTTCTGGCGCAAAGCCGAGCGCTGCCAGTGTATCATGACGGATCGCACGGCCCTGGTCGTTCAATTCGCGGCGCATCTGTTTGACAAAGCGTGCAATGGCGCGTTGCAACTCTTCGGCGCGTACGACCGGCTCAAAGAAAAAGAGCGGCCGCACGCTATAGAGCGGCGGCGTCTGTTCTGCCTGTGGCAATTGTTCGATGTAAACAGGGATGGTGATGTTCATCGGCGAAAGTTGATGGTGTGTGGGGTTTACTCTTGCAACAACAGGCGCGCTCGCTTGTGTAATGCCTCTTCCAGCCAACCGCGCATGGTGGCGGAATTCACGTCGCCGTTCCACAGCAGCTCTCGGTCCAGCACCGTGTCTTTGATCTTTCCTTGTGTGTAATTGTATCGGCGACGCAGTTCGTAATTGCTTAGCGCGCCGTGTCGCGCAATTCCCGCTGGCGGCAGATAATCGTTCAGCCGCACTTCGGTCGTTTGCACCAGACAATCCACCTGGGTTTTGTCTTGCACAAAGCGGTGCACGCCTGCTTCCGCCACAAACCAGGGAAATGCGCGCGGCGCGGACAGTCCAAACGCCAGCCCAATGACATTTTCGCGCGGTGAGGCCAAATATTGCGCCAGCGACTTGATTGGCTCGCGGCGCAAGGCGATGTCTTCTTCTTTTTCTTTGTCCTTGCCGCGTTGACGTGTGCGTGTGCGCGGAGCGGTGAATTCAATGGCTTCGATTCTGGCTTGCAATGATTCGGCGGTTGCCACGTAAGCTTGCGCCAGTTCAAAGAGATGTTTGGTGTTTTCGCTATAAACGATCAGCGTAATGCGGTCGGGTGTTTTGAAACCGAGCGTATAGGTCGCCAACAGCAACTCCGTCCATTCGGTCGCGGCAGCGGCGATTCGTTGACTCAAGGCTTCTATCGCGATGGGGCGTTGGCTGTATAGCGCGAGCAAGGCTTCGTGTTCGAGTTGGGTGATGCCCGCGCCGAAATCAAGAATGGCCTCTTCGGCGCGCATCAATTGCGGCAATTCGGCCAGGCGCGTCAGGTCGTCAGGCGAAAGCCATTTGCCGCGCTTTTGTCGTTGAGCCAAGCGCTCCAGCGTGTAAATGTCATTGCGCAACGTGCGCGCTGTCGGACTGCTTTGTAGTTGTTGCGCTTCGCGGCGCGTGGTTTGGCAATCGCGGACAGATTCTGCAATCGGATGTTCTGTCGGATCAATGTTGGGCCCGGCTTCGCGCAGAGGCTGGGCGTTCATTTGTAATTTGCCGTCTTCCAGTTGCAGGTCAATGGCCAGCGATTCCTCGCTGCTCCGCGCCGCTAACCGAGCCGCCAAAGGAGCCAGCAACTCCCGTTCAATGATTCGCTTCAACGGGCGCGCACCGTATCGCGGGTCATAACCGCGCCGCGCAAAATGTTCGGCCACGCCGTCGCTGAGTTTTAGTTGCACGTGGCCATAACGGATGCCGTCACGCCGCCACAGACGATCCAATTCGCGTTTGGTGATGTGCTCGACCGTCTGTTCGTCCAGCGGCGCAAACGGAACGATGCGATCAATGCGGTTGAACATTTCGGGTCGCAATGCGTTTCGCACGGCTTGCAGAAAGTGCTTGCTGGCAGCCTGACGCGTGGCAGCAGTTTGCTGGAAACCGACTAGACCGCGTTGGAACGATTCCGCGCCCAGGTTCGAGGTCATGATCACGACCGCATTCGAGAAATCCGCCACGCGGCCCATTGCGTCTGTCAGTCGGCCTTCGCCCAGGACTTGTAACAACAAGTCGAAAAACAACGGATGCGCTTTTTCAAACTCATCCAACAGCACAACGGCAAACGGCTGTTCGCGGACTTTGGCCGTGAGCAAGCCTTCAGCGCCAGCGTCGCCGCCAAAGCTGCCGCCGATTAAGCGATGCACAGACAGCGGATCGGCGTATTCGCTCATATCGAAGCGAACCATGCGTCCGCGATCCTGAAACAGGAATTCGGCCAGCGATTTCGCCATTTCGGTTTTGCCGACACCGGTCGGGCCGATGAAGAGTAACGAAGCGATCGGTTTGCGCGGGCGCGTCAACCCGGCTTTGACCGTGGCCAGCAAATCCACGATCAAATCCACGGCATCCGGCTGACCGATGACGCGGCTGCTGAACCAGTCGCGTGTTGCGTCGAGATCGAGCGTCGCCTGTTCATCGAGCAAGACGCGCGGCAACCCGGTTTCACGCGAAAAGGCCGCCGTGACTTCCTCGGCTGTCAACGGCGCAGCGTTGCGCCGGTCTTGCAGCAAGTTTTTCAAAAAGCGCACCGGGCGTCCCGGATACGCCGAATAGCTGGCATAGCGGCGATGCAGCTGATCCGTGCGTTCGATGCTTTCCAGTTCAACGTCTGCCGCCGCCGCGTGTTTGTCGCCGCGTTCAGCCAGCGCCACGCTGAGCAGAATGTTGCGGCCTCTTTCGGCAGACGGCTCTTCGACGTTGAGTTGCTGAAAGGCTTGCAGCAGGCGCGCATCGTTGCGTTCGATCAAGGTCAACTGTTCGGGCGTGCATTCGGCAATGGCCAGCACGTCGCCGCGGGCGATGTAAGGCCGCAGGAATCCGGCGATGCCTTGGGTATTGCCGACGTGTTTGCCAACCTCCATCAGTTCGATCAGATTGCCTAGATAGAGAATCGCGCGTTCTTGCGCGGCTTCGCGCCACAACCGCTGACAACGTTCCTGCCACTGTCCAAAACCAGACATCCCGGCAATCAACCGCGACCCGTTTGTCGCCCAGAACGGCGTGAAGCCAAGTTGTAGCTGGTGACGACGTCGCACCAGCTCATAGAGCGCTGCGGTTTTACCGACGCCGGACTTTCCCACGAGCAAGACGCTGCGTGGTTGGCGGCCAACCAGACATTCGGCCAACTGTTCGATGGTGGCGTCCAGCTCAAACGCCGCAGGCAATTTTTGTTTGGTCAGGTCGGTTGCCGCTTCTGCCAGCGCGGATTTTTTTTCTTCATCGCGGGAAGCGGCACGCACCGCAATTTGTTTGGGCGAGGGCAAATTTACCGATACGGTCTGGCGACGCAGCTCCAGCGTGTGATTGCGTTGCAGCCAGATCAGGCGGCCCAGCGAATTGCGCGCGTTGATTCGGCGCAGCGCCGCCTGAATTTGTTCGCTTAACAAATGCGCCAGCGTTTCTGGCGCTGATGAACCGGGCGCAACCACTTCCAGATGGAGCGCGGGCACATAGGCGATCTGTGTCGTTTCGCCGTGGTCCCAACGCACATACGGCAAGCGCAACGTCACGGGCGCACGCCAGGCCGTTTCACGGTTGAGGGGCTCCAAGGTGATTTCAATGACGCTGGTTTCCGGTTCGCCTGCCGGGTGGCGTTGGTGAATGAGTTGCAGCGGCAATTCGCCTGTCAGGCGCTCGATGTTGGCGCGCACACTTTCCTGGACTTGCTGTGGGTCATCGCCACACCGCAGGATTTCAGGAAAGAAGAGCGCTTCCGCCAGGAGCAAATCGTTTTCCAGCGGGCGCAGGATGGTGATGATTGGCAATTCGTGTGACGGCATGAATCTCACGTTGCGGCAATGCGCCGCTGGTCGTAACGCAATCGGTAAAGCTGAGGATACAAACAACGAAGGCTTGGCGATCAGGATTCGGTCAACATAGCCGTCGGCTACGTTCAGAGACTTCGGTACGCCAAGCCTTCGTGAGGCAAACAACAAATTGCAAACTGCTGGCGGCGGGTTAGTGGGTCGCTGCGGCGGATTTCACCATCGGATAGCCCGCCGCTTCCCACGCGTGATTGCCACCGAGCAAAGCGCTGGCTTCTTTGAAACCGCCCTGGTTCAGCAACAACGCTGCGCGTGAACTGGTGTTTTCATTCGGGCACGAACAGTAAGCGATGATACGCTTGTCTTTGGGCAGATTGGCAAAATCACCCGCTTCCAATCTGGTCAACGGCACATCCAGCGCATCTTTGATATGCGCCATGCGGTACGCATCAGGACCGCGCACGTCAATGATCACTGCCTTGCCTTGGTCCACCAGCGCTTTTGCTTGCTCAACGGTCAAGCGTGGTTGTGCGTCTTCCGGTTTCGGCGTCGGTGGTGGCGGTGGCGTTAAAGCACTGTTGGGCGGAGCTGGCGCGGCTGTTTCGGTTCCATTGGTTGCTGGTTGAGAACACGCCCAGGCCAGCAAGCAAACAATCGACAACACCATCCCGCGCAAGACGCGAGACAGAGAATGAGCGAAGGTCATTTTCATCGTTTCACCTCGATTGGAGTTTGAAAACTTCGGAACTGGGTGAGGGCGGCAAATGCGCTTCACCCAGTCCGCAACAGACAACGGCTTACAGAGCGGAATTGCGAGTCAGTGATTTTGTCTCGCAGCAATTCAGGAGTGCTCGGCAAAGCCAGGTGCCATTCCAATCAGGCGATCACGATGAAGAATGAGATCAGCTGTTAGTTTTTCTTCGCTGGTTCCGGTGTGGGAGGCGGCGCTTTGACCGTCTCGTATCCGGCGGCTTCCCAGGCGTGCAATCCGCCCAACAGGGCGCTGGCATCTTTGTATCCGGCTTTGTCGAGTAAGAACGCCGCACGGGCGCTCGTATGCTCGTTCGGTCAGGTACAGTAGGCGATGATGCGCTTGTCGCGCGGCAAATTCTGGAAGTCGTTGCCTTCCAGTTTGCCCAGATTGATGTCCAGGGCGTCTTTGATGTGCTGTTGTTTCCAGGCATCGGTGCCGCGCACATCAATGATGACGGCTGTGCCTGCATCAACCAGCTTCTTGGAATCTTGCGCGGTGATGCGCGTCATCTTGTCTTCAGGGTTTTGCGGCGCAGCGGTCGGTGGCGTCACCGCATTGGCAGTGCTGGGCGGCGCCGGACTGACTTCACTGGATGTGCCATTTAATTTGGCGCAAGCCAATGCCAGACACGCACACGCCAGCAACAGGGCGGCTCGTCCAAACATTGAAATCGTTTTCATGGTCTCGTTTGCAAACTAGAAGATTGGTTATCGTTTGGGCCAAAAAGTCTTGCGAGGATTTGGCCGTGAAAAAACGGCGTCAGTGTACACGAGGGGCTTCGTTCCGACAATTGCCCTGACTGCATTCCCAAAGGGGCCGCTTGATCTTTCGTCGTTGCTCGGCGAAGATGCCGCATCGTTGCCAATTTCCCCCATAGACGATCAGACACTAATAATTGATTGTGATTACGATACCTGCTTGAGACCGAACGAACGATCCGCATTGCCAATCAGAGAATTCACGCCACCGCGAAAGACCGTGCTCTTGCGCGGGAAACCTGCCGCTATTGCTTTTCCCAGTTTTTGCTTCGCACCGATCCTGCTGCTTTGCATCGGTCTGGGCGTGCTTGGCCAAACCGCCTGTCGCAAGAAAACCGAAGCCAATGTTGCGGCGACGGCGTCTCCGACAGCGACGCCTACGCCCAAGCCCGAACCATACATTGCGTTTTTGCGTGACGGAAACTTATGGCTGGTGCGCAGCGATGGTTCGGGAGAACGTGCGCTGGCAATTGCTCCTGAAGGCACCACCATTCAGGATTTTGTCTGGTCTCTGGACGGGACGCGGCTGTATTACTCCATCAATACATACATCTTCGAGGTGGTTGTCGAATCAGCCAACGCTGCCAGCGCAGGCGAATTGACTGCGCCGCCTGGTGTCGTCATAGATCGGCTGGAACTGGGGAAAGACGGCAAGACCCTGATCGTTCACGCCCTCGATGCCGATGCAGCTTCGCGGTTGTATGCCGTGACCATCGGCCAGCGCGAAGCGCGCGAACTTTCCATTGACCAATACGCCGGATTGTTGCCCGTGCGGTCACGCATCATCAATAACCAAGGTGAAATGTCTGTCTCGCCCGATGGGCGCTGGCTGCTTTTCAAAAGTTCTGTCGGTGCGGGCGAAGAATTGTTTATTGCCAGCCTTGAAACCGGCGCGCGCAAACAGATCACCAATTTGTATCAGTTGGGTGGTTTTGAAGAGTCTGTGGATACCGAAGGCGGACGCCGTGTGCTGGAGGCTTCCTGGTCGCCGGATGGGCGCTATGTGTTGTTCAATCCCATGCAATCCTGTTCCGAGTTGGGATTGTGTTATGGCCGGTTGTATCTGGTGGATTGGAACGGCGGACCGCAGTTACAGCTTTCCATCGAAATGATGCTGAGTTTGCCGCAGGAATGGAATGCCACTGACACGCTGCTCACCTATGATGATGGCAGTAATGTGGTGCTCACGGATACGACGGGATCGCCTCGCGCACTGGCCGAAGGCAATCGTCCCAAATGGCAGCCTCAGCCATAATTAGCATGCATTTCAGTTTCTCTCGGGCAGAGGTCAGATAATTTTGGCAAAAGACGAGGGCAGAAAAGGAGATTGAATCTTTTTCTGCCCTCGTCTTTTGCGGCTGTACTGCTGCGTGATCGGCTTGGTGTTAGAAGTCAAACTGGTCAATGTTCGCTTTGTTGAAGATGAACGGTTTGCCAAGCAGCACATCGGTTTCGCGAACTTCAAGCGCGCCCAGCTTTCCTGCTTTCAATTCCCGGTCGCCAGGATTGAGTTTTCCTGCTTTCACTTCGTTTGCCGCCAGCACCGTCAAGTAGCCCAGGTCGAGCGTATTCCACAGCACGACGCTTTCGATGATACCGTCGTGAACATACGACTTGCAGAGGCTGGGAACCGACAGGCCAATGACTTTTACGTCCTGACGGCCTGCTTGCTTGACGGCTTCGGCTGCGCCAGGGACGGCAGGCGCGGCAATGCCCATAATCAACTTCACGTTCGGATAGACTTTCAACACCGTCTGGGTTTCGGCAAAGGCGCGGTCGCGGTCCCCGTCGCTGGGCTGAATCGCCACCAGTTTCAACCCGGGATATTTTTCTGCCAGACGCGCTTTGATGTGTTTGATCCATTCGTTCTGATTTGCCGCACTCAAACTGGCGGTGATGATGGCAAATTCGCCTTGGCCGTTGAGCAAACGAGCGGCTTCATCGGTCAGTGTTTGGCCGATGCCTTGCGGAGTCGCTTGGTTGATAAAGAAATCGCGCGCGTCTTTTTCTGCGTCGGCATCCCAGGTCAACACCTTGATGCCGCGTTGGCGGGCTTTGCGCAACACAGACGAAATGCCCGCCTGATTTTCGACGCTGACGGCAATGACATCCACGCCGCGTGTGATCCAGCCTTCGACCACTTCATTTTGTTTGGCCGGATCAAGATCGGTCGGACCGTCCCAGAGCAATTCGATGCCCAGCTGCTGTGCGGCTTCTTCGGCGCCTTTGCGACAACTGACAAAATACGGATCGCCTTTGGCTTTGGGCATCATCGCGACAGTGATGCGTTTGCCGCCAGTTGTGGCCGTTGCCGCCGGATTCGCCGCTGGCGCAAGCTCTTGTTTAATCGTGCGAACCAACAACCAATTGCTGCCTGCGACGATGGCGGCGGCAGCCAGAATGACAACGCTCAACACAGCGACTTGTGAATTTTTCACGTCGAGTTCCTCTGTCGAAATAGTCGCGGGCGCAACCCGTCGCGCCGCTCGTGAAGTAAACCGATCCAGACAAATAGTGGCCACCAGCAACACGCCGGTCAAAATGCCCGCCAGCTCAGCCGGGGCAGATGCCAACCGCAAACCGTTTTGCAGAACGACGATGGCAAACAATCCCAACAACGTCCCCCAAACGGTGCCGCGTCCACCAAAAATTGAAGTGCCGCCAAGCACCACCGCTGTGATCGCCATCAGTTCATAACCGGTGCCGGCATCGGCTTTGGCTTGGCCAAGGTGGGCAATGTAAATCACTGCGGCCAGACTGGCAGCGCAACCCGAAAGCAAATAGACGAGCGCCAGCCGACGTGCGACCGGCAATCCGGCATAACGCGCACCTTCGGCGGTAAAGCCTATGGCAAACAGGCTGCGGCCAATCGGCGAACGATGTAACAGGAAAAAGTAAATGGCGGCGGCAGCAACCAGAAACAACGTTTGTGGCGGCAGAAAACCAAACCAGTATCCCTGTCCCAAAAACAGAAACGAAGCCGGGAAGCCGGAATAATTGTCCACGGCTCCGGTGATGCCTTCGGCCAGTCCGCGAAACAGTGAGAACGTGCCGAGTGTGACAATGAGCGGCGGTAAATTGAAGCGCGCTATCAACAATGCGTTCAGCCCGCCGCCGCACAGTCCCAGCAGCAAGGTGATGAGAACGCTCAGCCAGATCGGCAAACCCAGATCACGCCACAATCCTCCGCACACGATGGCGGAAAGGCCCATCATCGAACCGACAGAAAGATCAATGCCGCCCGTAATGATGACAGGCGTCAACGCCAACGCCAGCAAGCCGATTTCTACGCTCAGCCGTATGATTTCAAACCCGTTGGTGCGGGTCAGAAAGTTGCTGCCGGTAACGCCGAAGATCACGACTTCAGCCAACAGCAAGAGCAACAACGCCCATTCGTGATTGGGGAAGATTCGTTGTTTGAGCGGCGCTCGTAAGGCGAGTGAAGGCGTAGGCGTCATGCAGGTTGCGTCTGGATGAGAGCGCGCCGCTGTTTGGCACGTGTGAACAACACATCAGAGGCGATGGCCGCCAGGATGATTGCGCCTTGCAGCGCTTTTTCCCAGAACGGATTGACGCCCAGAAAGGTGAGGGCTGTACCGATTGTGCCGAGCAAGGCAACGCCGATCAGGGTTCCCAGCAACGTGCCTCGTCCGCCGTTGATAGCGGTTCCGCCGACGACGACAGCGGCAATCGCTTTGAGTTCCAGTCCTGCGCCCGCGTTCGCTTGAATGTCGGAAAAGCGAATCGAATTGAGCGCGGCTGCCAACCCGGTCAACGCGCCCATCATGATGAATACGCCACCGATGATGAGCGAAGGCGAAATCCCTGCCAACCGCGCGGCTTCGGCATCAGCGCCAACGGCATAGATCGCCCGTCCGGCGGCGAGGTTTTGCAGACCCCAGGCAAACAGCGCAAACACGCTGAACGCCAGCAAGATAATCAAAACCTGTCCGGCATTTTGTCCCAGGCCAAACCACTGAAAGCCGCGCGGCAGGTTTTGTACCCAGCGGCCTTCGGTCAGCCAACGCAATCCATCCCGTAAGGTGACCATCACTGCCAGCGTGACAACAATCGCCGGGATTTGCAGGCGTGCCACGAGCATCCCATTCAACGAACCGAGCGCCGCTCCCAGCAGCGCCACAACCAGCAAGACCAACACGATCGGCAATCCGATTTTGGCCAGCAACCCAGCCGCAACGCTGCAAATAGCGAATTGCGAGCCAAGCGAGATATCAATTTGACCTGCCAGAATGACCAGGGTCATACCGACAGCGACAATCAGCACCGGGACATTGCTGAGCAACAAATCACGCAGATTGGCGAATGAGTAAAACGCTGGCGCAGCCACGGCAACCAGCATCAGCAAGGCCAGATAGGCCAGCGCCGCAGAGAGTTCGCGCTGATAGCGGGTCAGGTTGACAGCCATACCCTTAGCTGGGTCCTTCGTTGGTGAAGACTCAGGTGTCATTGTGCTTGAAGAAGAAAATTCGGTTGCGTCTGGAAACGTTTTGCAGGGAATTGCGGCGCGGATTATAGTGTCGGTGCCGCCTAAGCACAATCAACGCAGCACCATAAACTGCTTTCTGTAACGCGAAAAACGGCAATCACCCCACATAATTCGCAATCGCACAATTGGAGGAACACAATGGATATTTCAGGTTTGCTCAACGATGCTTTGAGTGGCGACACCGTCAGTCAAATCAGCCAAACGATTGGCGCGGACGAAGGTTCGACCAGCAACGCAATTCAAGCCGCTTTGCCGATGTTACTGGGGGCGATGGCCAACAATAGCGCCAACGAATCGGGCGCATCTTCATTGTTGGGCGCACTAGACCGCGATCACGACGGCAGCGCGCTGGACGATATCGCGGGCTTGATCGGCAGCATGGGCGGCGGCTCTGGCGCAGGCATTTTGGGACACATCCTGGGGGGCCAGCAAAACACTGCCGAATCACACATCAGCCAAGCCAGCGGACTGGACCTGGGCAAAGTTGGCCCGTTGTTGGCGATTCTGGCGCCGATCGTGATGGGCGCATTGGGGCGTGCTCGGCAGCAAGGAGCCATCGGCGGCGCAGGAGATCTGGCCGGTTTGCTGGGCGGATCGGCTCAGCAAATGGGCAGCGGCTCTCCGTTGATGGGCGTGTTGAATTCGGTGTTGGATCGTGATGGCGACGGCTCCGCAGTGGATGATGTGGTCGGTATGCTGGGCGGATTGCTCGGCGGCCGTCGTTAACAAATCCGGTTTTCTCCGGTTTTCAAAAGATGCGACAAACTGCGCTTGCCGCAGTTTGTCGCATCTGCAAACAAGGCAACCGCAAACCATACGCCCCGTCATCTCCCCCCTTTGATGGTCTAATCCAAGACTGATGTCTGAACTCAAATATCAACACGGCAGGTTGTTATATCGGCGTAAATCAACTGGCGAAGAGCGCGGTCGAGAAGACTGGTGGCTGACGCGCAATCGCGATGGCTCGGCGACTTTGCGCTCGCTGGTGATCACGGAAGATTCACGCGTTGTGCGTGACGTTAATTACACACGAGCTGTGGACGGGCGGCTGAGCGAAGCTTTTCTCCGGTTACAGGTCGGCGAACACTGGGTCGGATCGGGGCATTTTCGAACGCAGGCGGATACGCTACACGTCTCTGCGTATGGACAAGACTTCGGACACGTTACACAGTCCATTGCGCTGCCAACGGAGCCGATTTTTCTGGCCACGTATTCGGTCATGCAAACGGCCTGGGTGATTTTCGCGTATGACCGGTCGCGAGGGGGCGAACAGTTGCGCCGGATTTACAACACGTCAACACGCCGTGACGGTCGTGACGGGCCGCTTGGGCGGTTGGAAACCTGTCGCATTCGTTTGCTGGGCGAAGAGGAAGTCGAAGTGCCTGCCGGGCGGTTCAAGACGACGCACTTTCAATTGGAGTTGGACGGCGTACGCATGCCGGCAGCGCATTTCTGGGTTGCCGGGCAAGATCGTGTGTTGTTGCGCTGCGATTGGCCTGAACTCGATCACGAATATGTGCTGACCGCTTGGAAGACCGAGACTTGAGGGACGATGGCAGTGTTGACGGTGCGCCAGGCTCAGCAGCAACGTTGAACCTTTAATCCCCACTATCGAACAACTATATCAATCAAAGGATAACGAGATGAAAAAAGCATTCTTGTTTGTAGGGATGTTTCTGCTGTGGATTAGTGCCAGCAGCCTGGCTGGCGCGCAAAGCAATAACGCCAGCAGCACGGAACGCGATCTGGTGCGGCGCGAATTGGAAGCGCAGCTTGCCCGTGATCGTGGCAACGACGTCTTTGTACGCATCGAAACCGCCGAGTCCATACGCTCCAGCAATTTTGAAAACAACGTGCGGGGAACGGCCACGATCACCAGCCGCCGGGGCGGGAGCCGCGAAGATATCTGGTTTGATTTTGTCGTGGATGCGCGCCGCAATCGCATCAGCCGTTCGGATTGGGGCTATGGGCGCGATTCGAGCAACTCTGGAAATCGGGATCGTGACGGTTGGCGGCCCGGCGGTGGCGGTGGCTCATCCCGCAATACGCGCTATGAAATCGAATTGGTGGCCACACGGCGTCTGCTGGATATCGGCAACGGCGGCGAAGTCGTGCAATCGTCTTCGCGCAATTCGCGTTCGCAGCAATGGGAATTGGTGGACGCCGGCAACGGCTATCAATACATTCGCTCTGCCGACACGGGCGAAGTCATGACTTACAGCAATGATGGACGCAACGGCGCGACGATTACGCTTTCGCGCATGCAACGCGGACGCGATGATCAATTGTGGGAAGTGCGGCCCGGCCCCGACAATGGTTATTACTTCATCACGCGGCGCGGCAAAGCGATGGATTCGCCCAGCAGCGCGCGCTTTGATGGTGGCCGCATGCAGATCTATGACCGCAACGGCGAAGCCAACCAGCGCTTTCTGCTGCGCGAAGTCCGCGGCGGGCGCTATGACGATCGCTATCCCGACCGTAATCCTGACCGCTATCCTGATCGGAATCCTGATCGGTTCCCCAACCAGAACCGTCCCGATTTTGGTGCAGGTCGTCTGATCTGGAGCGGGCGTGTGGATGATGTGATCGAACTGGAAGTTCGTGGCCGCAACGTGCGCGAACGGTTAATTTCCGGTCAGCAATACAACAACGGACGCTTTCAGTTTGATTCGTCGCTGCCCAACAGCGAAGTCAACGTGCGCGTTGAAAAACGCCGTGGCCGTGGCCGCGTAGACGTCATTGAACAGCCGTCGCGTCGCAATGGTTACACCGCAGTGATACAAATCCGCGACTCATCGGGCGGCGCGGATGATTACGAAATCGAAGTGACCTGGAACTGATCCGTGCGATTTCTCAATCGAACAACCATTGAACGGGCGATCACGATGCGCGCAGCGGTCGAGATCGTCCGTTCCGCATTTCAGGCGCTGTCTACCGGCGAGGCAAACGTGCCCGTACGTTTGTCCGTCGCCGAACCACAGCACGACGGCGTCACGTTATTTATGCCCGGCTATTTGCCCGGCAGTGACGCGCTGGCCATCAAAATCGTTTCGGTGCACGGTCGCAATCCGGCGCGTCAGCTTCCGCGCATCAACGCGCTGGTGATTCTGATTGACCCCGCGACCGGCGTACCGCTGGCCGCGCTCGAAGGCGGATTTCTGACCGCGTTACGCACCGGCGCAGGCAGCGGCGTCGCAACGGATTTGCTGGCCAATCCGCACGCCGAAACCGCCGCCATCTTTGGCGCAGGCACCCAGGCGCGCACGCAATTGCTGGCCGTGGCGGCGGTGCGGCAACTCAAACGCTGCTGGATTTACGCGCCACGCAGCGAACGCGCCGAACAGATGATCGCGGAAATGCAGCCGCATTTGCCTGCGGTCGAGTTGCTGGCGGCAGCTTCTCCCGCGCTTGCCGTCCGTGACGCAGACGTCATCTGTGCGGCGACCAATTCGCATACGCCAGTCTTTGACGGACGCGATCTGAAACCCGGCGCACACGTCAACGCCGTTGGGTCTTACCAGCCGCACGTGCAGGAAATTGACGCCGTGACCTTGCAACGCGCCAGCAAGATTGTCGTGGATCAACGCGCGGCTGCCTTGGACGAAGCCGGTGATCTGCTGATTCCGCTTTCGCAAGGCGTGATTACGCTGGCCGACATTTACGGTGAAATTGGCGAAATCGCCGCTGGACTGAAACCGGGGCGCGAGCGCACAGAAGACATCACCTATTTCAAATCGGTCGGCAACGCCGTCCAGGATGTCGCCGTCGCCCACGCCATCTACCGAAAAGCCTTGCAGGAAAACCTGGGCGTTGAATTTGACCTTTTGGCTTGAGGAAATGTCCATGAGCTTTGCTCCATTACTTCGTGCCACGCAATGGCAACCGCCTGCCGATTGGCACAAGATTACGACGATTGATGCGCATACCGAAGGCGAGCCTTTTCGCGTCATCACCAGCGGATTTCCCGATTTGCCGGGCGCGACGATTTTGGCGCGTCGGCGTTATGCCAAAGCGCATTACGATCAATTGCGCACGGCGTTGATGTGGGAACCGCGCGGTCACGCCGATATGTATGGTTGCATCGTCACGCCGCCGGTTTCGCCCACGGCGGATTTGGGCGTGCTGTTCATCCACAACGAAGGTTTCTCGACGATGTGCGGCCACGGCATCATCGGTCTGACAACAGTCGCGCTCGAAACCGGCATGTTTCCGATGCAGGAGCCCGAAACGACTTTGCGCATAGATTCGCCCGCTGGCCTGGTCACTGCGCATGCGCGCGTGAACAATGGCCGTGTGCAAAGCGTCTATTTCCACAACGTGCCATCGTTTGTCGTCGAACTCGATGCGGAAGTGGAGGTGCCCGAATTGGGCCGTGTGCGCTATGACCTGGCGTTTGGCGGCGCGTTTTATGCGTATGTGAAAGCGGCGGATGTCGGGCTGAGTTGTCGGCCTGCGGACTTTCGTTCGTTGATCGAAAAGGGAATGCGGATCAAACGCGCGGTTATGGCCAGTCGCGCGATTCCGCATCCGTTTGAAGAAGACCTCAGCTTTTTATACGGCACGATCTTTATCGGCCCGCCTGCTGATCCGGCGCACCACAGCAGCAACGTCTGCATTTTTGCCGAAGGCGAAGTGGATCGTTCACCCACCGGCACCGGCGTCAGCGGACGATTGGCGATTCATCACGCGGGCGGCGAACTCGCGCTCGGCCAGCGCATCGGCATCGAAAGCATTCTCGGCAGTTATTTTTCCGGCTGTGTGGCAGACACGACAACTTTCGGCCCACACGCCGCCATCATTCCCGAAGTCGAAGGCACCGCTCATATCACCGGACGCCACGAATTTCTGCTTGATCCGACAGACCCGCTACAAACGGGCTTTTTGCTGCGCTGAGCGGAAATAGAGAATTCGCGTGCGAGATTGCGCGAAGCCCTGAAACGAAGTTGGCCACAGAAGCCAGCGTCACGAAGCAAAACAAAGGGAACGGTTTCGCCACCGTCTTCCCTGGTTTTGATTCTGTGTCTGCTGTGCGTCTGTGGCCAACGTGCTGTCTCTACGCTGGTTTAGAACAAGAAACGCAAGGCAAATTGCACTTCACGTTCGCCACCGCCCGCGACGCCGCTGGCGGCAATCGTGCTGGTGATCGAACCGAACGAGGCAGGTGTACTGAAATTGCTCGCCGGTTGATTGAAGTGCGGCGTGTTGGTCAGGTTGTAGAACTCCGTCCGGAATTCGACGCGTTTGGTTTCGCTGATGGCAAAACCTTTGAACACGGAGAAGTCGTAATTGACCAATCCGGGGCCGCGCAATGTGTTGCGGCCTGCCGTGCCGTACCGGTTGGGCGCGGGCGTCGCAAACGCCGTGACGTCAAACCATTGCGTGCCCGGACCGACCAAACCGCTGATCGAAGGATAGCGCAGTTGATCTGGCCGCTGGGCGTTGTTGGGGCCGCCGTTGAGCTGCGCGTTGCTCATCGTCACGCTGAAAGGCCGTCCGCTGAATGCCTGGAAAATGCCGTTGGCTTGCCAGCCGCCCAAAATGACTGCCGCCGCGCCTTTGTTCAAAAACTTCTGGCCGCGGCCAAACGGCAGTTCCACCGTGTGGCTCAGGGTGAAACCGTGTTTGCGGTCAAAATCAGACACGGCTTTGTTGTATTCGAGGATCAGTGGATTGCCTAGCCCGCCGTTGTTGCTGGTGTAATCAATCGAACGCGACCAGGTATACGCCATCGTGAACGAGAAATTACGCGCCAGCCGTTTTTCGACCGAAGCCTGCAACGAGTTGTAAAACGAATCTACGCCATAAGCGCGCAAAGTCGTCGTTGCCGTGCGCCCAAATTTCTGGTTGAGCGGCACACCTGCCAATCCGGTGCCCGGTTGCGATGCCATCAACTGTCGGTTGTACGGCTGATTGTAACCGCGATTGCCAACATAGCTGATTTCGACGCTGAGGCCCGGCATGACTTCGCGTTGCGCCGTCAGGTTGTAACTGAGCACCATCGGCATGTTGTTTTCAAAGGGGATGGCAAACAGGCCGATGTTTGGCGCCGGGTTGATGATGCCGCTGGATGGAATCGGCACCGGCGTGAAGGCCGGAATATTGCTGATCGTTCCCGCAGGACGGAAATCGCCCGCCGCGCCGATTTGCTGATCCGCAATGACCGGGAAGCTGGTCGAAAGCGTTCCGCCCGTGAAACCGAAGCGCGCCGTGAAATAGCTGATGCCAAATCCACCTCGCAACACGTTGCGGTCTTTGTCGCCGAAGCGATAGGCAAATCCGACGCGCGGCGCAAAATTGTTCCAGTCGGTTTTGACGCCCGCCGACATGCCGACGTCGCCAACGCCCGCGACCAGCAGGTTATTGGTTTCGGGATCGTAGTTGCCTTGGCCGCCGGGCAGGCGCGACGTGATGGGCGTGTAAATTTCGTAGCGCAATCCCAAATTGAAGGTCAGTTTGCGCGTTGCCTGCCAGGTGTCCTGGCCAAAGAAAAAGAGATTGGTCGAACGATTGGTGGGCGTCGTGGTGAAAATCGCGCGTCCGATCACGTCGGGTTGACCGAGCAAAAAGCTGGCAAACGCGTTGGCAAACGTGTTTTGTTGCGCCGGGCCGCCTTGTAACAACGTCACGCCGGGCGCAAAGGCAAACCGTCCGCGCGGACCAAACGACGACGTGCCTTGAATCTGCAACCGATCCAGCCGCTGGCGGCGAATGTCAGCCCCCCATTTGAAAGTGTGACTGCCCGCAACCTTCGTCCAGTTGTTGATCCAGTTGAAAATATTGTCGGCGTTGATGGTCGGCATGTTGGTGGACATACCGATTTGCGGAAAGCCGTCGATGGCGATGATGGCCAGCCCTTTGTGCGCCGGGCCGGCTTCGTTGGAACCATTGATGCCGACTTGCTGCGAAACGTCTTTGCTGCTGCCGGGGCCGCGCGCATCAATGAAATAGCGGGTGAAACCAAATCGCGCTTCGGTAGTCAGCGTCGAACTGAAGGTGCGCGTCAAATTCAGCGTGACGACCTGATTGCGGCCTTTGCCTGATTCCAGCGAATTGGCGTCGCCGGTTGCCGTCGGCCCGCCTGCGTCGCCAAACAAGCCCGGATCAGACATCAGTGATTGAAAGTAGTTGTACTTCGCAAAGAAATTCGTCTTCTCGCTGAATTGGTGATCTACGCGCACGTCGAACGAATGCGTGTCGAGCGAGAAGGGAATCGCGGGCGGCAGATAGTTATTGTTCAGACCGGGCAGATTGGGCAGCGGCAAGAACTGCAAAATGTTCTTGGCGACCTGACTGATGCGATTGGCCGGAATGCGATTGTTGGCAAAGGCCGTGCGCGCGGTGGGCGCAGTCGGATTGTTGAGGTCCGCACCCGGATCGTAAATCAGCGTGTTGGCTGGCAAGGCGCTAAAATCGCCGTCGCGAAAGGCTTGGGTTGGTACGGTCTGAATCGCCGAAACGCGGCCCAGCCGCTGATATTGTCCCTGATAATCGCCGAAAAAGAAGGTGCGGTTTTTGATGATCGGCCCGCCGAACGTGCCGCCGAACTGGTTTTTGATCGCGTTCGGAACTTTCAGCTTGCCGTCGGAATTGCGGTTGCCAGTCAGTTGGAAGTAGTTGCGGGCTTTGAAGGCGCTGTTGTTGTGAAACTCATACAGACTGCCGTGAAATTCGTTGGTGCCGGGGCGCGTGGTGACATTCACGACCGCGCCGACCGCGCGTCCAAACTCTGCGTCATAGTTGCTGGTCGAAACGCTGAATTGCTGAATGGCTTCGGCGGGGGGAATCTGAATGACCAGACCCAGCAACGGTTCGTTGTTATCCACACCATCAATCTGAAAGTTGTTGGCGGAATTGTTCTGACCGTTGACCTGCAAAAATTGCGTGCCCTGCGGATTGTCAAATACGCCGACTTGCGAGTTTGACGGTTGCACCCCCGGCACCAGCGTCAACAGCGATTGGAAGTTGCGCCCGTTCAGCGGCAATTCCTGAATTTTCTTGGCCTCGAAGGATTGGTTCACTTCGGCGCTTTCCGTTTGCAGCAAGGTGGAGGCGGTCGAAACTTCGACTGTTTCGTTGATCTGGCCGACTTCGAGCGAAGCATCCAGACGGCGTTTTTCGCCTGTGGCCAGCACCAATCCGCTGGTAGAAAACTTCTTGAACCCTTGTTTCTCGACTTCGACCTTGTAAACGCCGGGCGGCAAATACGGCATGACGTAACCGCCATCGGAATTCGTGGTGGCAGAACGCGCAATGCCTGTGTTGGTTTCGGTAATGGTGACTTTGGCGCCTGCGATTGCTGCGCCGCCTGCGTCATTGACATTACCGACCAACGACCCGGTCACGGCCTGACCAAAAACGAGTGATGAACTGACGAGCAAACAAAGCACTGCTGTCAGCAATAACCGCAAACTGCTCTTCATACAATCCTCCTTGAGGGATAAGGGCTGTCCCGTGATTGCAAATTGGCGATGGAAATCCGACAGGTTCCAGATTCCCGTGATCTTGCGGATTACTTCATTCCAGCGAAGCTCGCAGGGCGACGCGGTTCGCCGCCCTGGCACGGATCGAGGTGATTACTTTGTTTGTTTTTTCAGGCTGATGATGTTGGCAAAGAGGCGATACCCGCCTTGCACGCCTGCGGGCAACTGCCGATAGAACGCATATGCGGCATAGACGAATGTGCCTTTGCCGTATTGTGCGTACATTAACCCGCCTTTTTGCGGCGGCTGTTGCCGGTCATTACATTCCAGCAACGGTTTGTAACGTTCATCCCAGGTGCTCATCCATTTCGAGCCGCGTTCTTCGACCCAGCCGTCAAAATCCGTCAGCGTGATTTTGTTCGGTCCGCTGAAGATCGGATTGGCGGGATCGAGGATGGTGATTTTGGAATCTTCTTCAGAGACTTCTTCGGCGCGCGCACCGAGTTTGTATGGATATGGCCCGTACGGCGCGGCGTCGAATTCCTGGGTTTGATACTGATAAATCAAGTTGCCGCCGCGTTCGCAATATTCCAGCAAACGTTTGCTATAAGCTTTCAGATCATCGCGGACGGCGGTGGCGCGAATGCCAATCAGCACGGCGTCGAACTGATCCAAATTGCCACTGGCCAAATCGTTTTCGCCAAGCATCGTGACTTTGACGCCGATTTGTTCCAGCGCTTTCGGGATTTCATCACCGACGCCCATCACATAACCGACCGTCAGATTGGGCGCGACTTTCACATCCACGCCGCGCACAGCCATCGTTGCCGGGCGGTACAAATGACGCGGTTCGTTGTCGCGGTGAGCGATGACTTCGTATCCTTCGGTGTATTCGCGCCCGGCGTATTCAGCGACAGCCTGAATCTTGAAATCAGCATCGCCTGCCGAAACGCGCGGCACTGAGACTTTAAAAGAGAAATTGCTGATTTCGCCTTCGTGGGTGAAGTTAAACGCCTGGTCGGCAGGCGCAGCCGTCCAACCCGTTGGCAGTTTCAGCCGAACTTTGCCGGTGGAGTTGCCTTTGACGTTGTTGAGCACGTTAACTGTAACGTTAAACGAAGTTTGCGCGGCTCCGACCGGCACAACTCCCACGCGCGGCGACAACTGAACGCCGAGCGCAGGCGCTACCGTCAGCAAACGACGCTGTTCACCCCAGGGACGATCGATATAGACGGTCTGGGCAGGTTGCGTCAGATGAAAGCGCACACCGTCCACTTCGTAATTAAACCAGCCGACGACGTCTGGCGGGGCAAAGGGCAGGTGCAAGAATTCCGGCTTGTTGATCTGGTAAATGTGATCACGCAATTCGCTGGCGCGCGACCAATACGGCCGCGAATATTCGGCGTTGTCCGCCACCTTGACGTCAAACTGGGCTTTCAGCGTTGAATTGTTGACCGGCAGATCACCAGACGTGGTTTTGGTTTTAACTTCCCAGCCTTTTGGGGGGGCGATGATTGTTTCGCCACGAGTCATTTTCACAGGGCTGCGATTGATGATGCTCATGGTCAGGGAAAACT
>JAEUQO010000391.1 GCA_016789605.1 Acidobacteriota bacterium | reverse complement strand
ATTTCGGCGACGCTGCGTCCGCCTGAACGCGCGTATCTGATGCATTGGTCGTGGAAAATCAGCAAAGGGCTGAGCACGGGTGAGAACATTCCCGAAATGCCCGGTGTGAACATCAACTGGTGGCACGGCAATGTTGCTGACACGTTGCGGGCGGCACAGGAAATGGTCGCCGGTTATGGGTTGCAACGATTGGGCGTCGCGCCTGCGCTGGCGTCGCGCCACACGCAAGGGCGCGCAATTGATATGAGCATTTCCTGGCCGAGCGTTTTGCCGATCAAAAAAGCCAACGGACAGTCTGTCGTCATCAGTTCGCAGCCGCGCAACGGCGCAAACGCCGCGCTGATCAACGTCGGGCGCACGTACAACGTCATTCACTTCATCAACGTCAACAAAGACGTCCCGCATTGGTCCACGGATGGCCGCTGAAGCTGTGTTCCTGGCAAAAACGAGGGCAGAAAAAGATTCATTCTCTTTTTCTGCCCTCATTTTTCTGCCGCTGTTCTGGTTAAAACGAATGCCTAGACGTATGAACCACCTGTGACGAGCAGCACGTGCCCGGTCACGTAATCCGACAGCGGCGAAGCGAGGAAGAGTACTGGCCCGGCGGCTTCTTCCGGCGTACCGGCGCGTCCCAGCGGAATGAAGTTCATCGCCATCTGGCGCATTTGTTCGGGAATGCCGAGCTGGATTTCGTTTTCGCCGACGTGCACGGGCTGTTGCGCTTCTTTGGCGGCGGTCAGGCGCGTTTCGATAAAGCCATAAGCTACGGCATTCACGTTGATGCTAAACCGGCCCCATTCCTTGGCCAGAGTTTTGGTCAACCCGACGATGCCCATCTTGCCTGCGGAATAATTGGCTTGCCCCGGATTGCCCGCCACGCCCGACGTCGAAGACACATTGATGATCTTGCGGTGAATACGCTGTCCGGCGGCCAGTTCCTGCTTGGCGGCTTCGCGCATATAGGGCACGGCGGCGCGAATGATTTTGAACGGTGCGGTCAGGTGCACGTCAATCATCGCGTCCCACATTTCGTCGGTGATGTTTTGCACCACGCCATCCCAGGTGTACCCCGCGTTGTTGACGATGATGTCCAGTTTGCCAAACGTCTGTACGGCGGTTTGCACGACGTTTTCGGCAAAATCCGGCGCGGTGACGCTGCCGACACAGGCGGTGGCGACGCCACCCGCTGCGTTGATGGAATTGACGACACCTTCAGCGGTTTCGCCGTCCAGATCGTTGACGACGACATGCGCGCCGTGTTGCGCAAAGAGCGTCGCCACAGCGCGCCCGATGCCACGACCAGAGCCGGTGATAATTGCTGATTTACCTTCTAAAAGTTTCATTGCTGATGAATCTCCCCGTTGGATTGCAGAAGTAAAAGGTGAACAGACGCTGAAAAGCGCACAGAAACGAGGTGGTGTGTTCTGTGCGCTTTTCAGGGTTGGGGTGGTGGTTAATTTCCCGCGTTGTGCGGTGTGGTCTTGTAATGTTCGCGCAGCAAATCAAGGCCGAAATCGCCGTTGAAATCGCGCCAAACCGAATGGATGTGATTCGCGTTGTTTTGCGTGTCGTCGTATTCGATCAGGAAGGTCGGGCCTTGCACGCGGTAATAGCTCGGCTCATTTTTGTTGATGCCGCCCGCCCAGGCAAAATGCACCTTGTCCCATTTGGCTGCCCGCAGCTTTTTCAACCGCTCATCCGCGATATCCTGGGGCATGCGCGCCAGGTATTCGCCGACCAGATCAGCCAGCAATCCTTGTTGCTGTTTGTTGAGCTGGCTGTAAGCGATGCCTTCCGGTTTCAGCGGGTCGGCTTTGCGGCTGTTCATCGTGGCGATGTCGTCCGGCGCTTTGGGAGAGAGGATTGCGGTGCCGCGCTGTTTTTCGTCCAGCGCTTGTACCAGTGCGCGCCCCTTGTCTTCTTCACCGGCCAGCACGCGCAAGCCTTTGCGGTCGCCTTGCCGGACTTCGCGCGGATTCGCACCGAAAAAGAACGGCGTATTGGAAATCAACTCGCCTTTGACGACGGTGACATTCAGCGACATGTGATGGCCTTCGAAGCGCCAGCCCCAGGTGCCTTTGGCAGACGGCGTGCCAAACACCGTGACGTAATACAAACCTGGATCACGCGGCCAGCGACGGTTGGGGCCTTCGATTTCGGCCAGCACCGGTTCCAGGCTGATGATCGAAGTCGCTTTTTGGAACCCGGCTGCACCCACGCCAGCCTTCAAAAATTCCATGGCCAGTTTGCGTTGGGCATCAGTCATTTCTTTCAACGGCAAACCTTTGCGGTCGCGCGGCACAAAATACCAGTCGAACCGCTGTTCGTCGTCAAATTTAAACGTAGCTTTGGTGCGTTGATCAGCGTTGAGCGACGCCAGGAAGTTGTTGGCTGCGGTTGCCATCACTGAGGCAGAACGCATGCGGGCGATGCCGTCCAGCAGGGAAGCGCCGACAATCATGAGCACAACCGCGCAAGAGAGCACAACGGCAGCCAGCCGGAGCAGCTTGGGCAGATTCATCTTGGTCCTCCGATGAAGCGTACAGGTTTTTGCGAGATAAAAGAGACGATTGCGCCGCCAATCTATGCCGACGCGCGCAGCAAGTCAATTTTTTGCAGGCTGAATTCTGCTAAACCTGTACGCTGCATTTGCGAAATTTACGAATTCGAAGAGACCAGGTCTTTGCCCTCGTTTTTACCCTCGCGTTAATTGAACGCGCCTTCGTTATCCAGCCGAATCAAAATCAAAATCAACACCAACACGCCGACTCCGATGGCAGCGCCGATGGCGATTTTGGCGCCGGTTGATAGATTGTGACCTTTGATCTGCGTCACTGCCGGATACACCACGGTTGTCGCTGCACCGGTTTTCAAATCAGCGACGACAAAGGATTCTTCTCCGGCTTCGGCGATATAACCCGCCAGTTTGGTTTTGTCTTTCAGCTTCAGCGAAACGCGCGTGTCGGTTCCGACGCCGAGTTTGGCGACGGCGGCTTTGACCTTGGCGGCGCGCGCAGCGTCTTTTTCGGCGCTGGTCGCCGCCAGAGCCGTCATCGCTCCGCCCACATAAACCATCGTGAAAACCAGAAACATCGAAATTATTTTTTTGAACATAAGCTCATCCTTTGATTGTTAGAAGGTAACTGCTCAGAGGGAATGAAAAGAGATTACGGAACAAACGGAAATAACGGAATGGACGGAAACGCTCCCTCTTTCTTTTCCGTTTGTTCTGTTATTTCCGTCTGTTCCGTTAATTTTCCTGCCTTTCATCAAAGACGTATTCGATGGTCTGAACAGTTGCGTTTAGAAGCTGAAGATTTCAGTTGCCTAAATATCGCGCGACAACGCCGAATTCTGTCGGCGGGGCAGTGAAGCTAAAGTTGCCAGCCTGACCCGCCGTCACGATTTTACCGCTGAGTCCAATTCGGACAGAAAAATACCTGGAATCCGGGCTAGTACCACCAGCCGGGTAACTGAACCCAACCGTTTCAGCGCTGCCGTTCGTGCCGAAACCGGTATCAATAACGCCTGTGCCTGAAAGGTGTGTGATCACGGCTTTATAATCCGGTTCACCCAGAAAGGGGTATGTGTTCCAGCCGGCGACCACATACTTTGACGGAAAGGAAAACGGCACCGAAGCCATCTCGCTCCATTCGGAAGGTTGCGCCGAAAGCGCCATGCCATCTCCGCCGCCATAAGTAGTGTCCACGCTGCCGTTGCTGGTATTGCGCGAAAAGACCGCACCGTACTTTACGCCCTGCTGTTCTTTGGCTCCGACCACCCAAACGCTGGAGCTTCCGGCCCGGATCGTATTGCCGTATTCGCCCGCCGCCGCGTTTACCAGCAAGGTGTTGTCAAAGACTCCGGTCGAAGTGAAACGTCGCAAGCGATAACTGCCCGAAAAGGTGGAATTCAGCACTGCGATTTTGCCGTCCGGTTGCACGGCCACTGACTTGAATCCTTCCGGGCCACCGTTGTTGGTGCTGGTATCAGGCCAAACGGATAACGTCCGCACCCCGTCCAAACTGAAGGTTGTGTCGGGCGTC
>JAEUQO010000382.1 GCA_016789605.1 Acidobacteriota bacterium | reverse complement strand
GAGATCGGCATTTCGTACAGCTTGTATCTGCGCTTCAGAATCTTGGCCGTGATTTCCGGCTCGAAGTCGAACTTGTTCGATTTGATCTGGAAGTTTTTGATCACGTCGGCGCGGAAGACTTTGTAACAGGTTTCCATGTCGGTCAGGATCGCGTTGTAAAGCACGTTGGTGACAAACGTCAGCATCTTGTTGCCGAGGTAATGCCAGAAATTGAACGCGCGCGCGACTTTGCCGCCCGTCAACCGCGAACCGTAAACCACGTCGGCGCGGCCTTCCAAAATCGGTTTGATCAGTTCGGTGTATTCCGCCGGATCGTATTCCAGGTCTGCATCCTGAATCAGGATGATATCGCCCTGGGCATAGGTCAGTGCGGTGCGCAACGCCGCGCCTTTGCCCATGTTCTGTCCGTGAAAGTAGATTTTGTGCTGCGAATCCTGCGCCATTTGCTTGAGCACTTCGCGCGTGCCGTCTTTGGAACCGTCATCCACAATGATCAGTTCTTTGCGCACGTCGCCCAAGTTCACGGCTTCGACTCGTTGAATGATCTCACGCAACGTCTGTGCCTCGTTATACACGGGCATCAAGATAGAGAGTAAGGGAGGGTTTTGCATTCTGTCGTTGGGGTTAATCCAAGGCTGGGCGAAACCGCTGTTCGCCCGCCGGGGCATCAATCTTGTTGACTTTGATAACCGCCGCCGCGCCAATCCGGGACGGGGCTTGAACTACGGCTTTCTGCGCGTTCACGGCGCGCCACGCCAGAACGTCGCGCTGCTTCTTCCACAGCGCGCGCAACCAGCGGCCCGACCTGCCGGTTAAACACCGACGGGATGATGTATTCGGGATGCAATTCTTCCGGCGTAATGACCGAAGCGATTGCTTGTGCCGCAGCCATCTTCATTTCTTCGTTGATGTCGGTGGCGCGACAATCCAGCGCACCGCGAAAGATTCCCGGAAAACACAACACGTTGTTGATCTGGTTGGGATAATCCGACCGGCCCGTGGCCATGACTTTGACATAGGGCCAGGCTTCTTCGGGCATGATTTCCGGCGTCGGATTGGCCAGCGCAAAAACAATCGGATCGCGATTCATTTTTTGCAGCATTTCGACTTTCAGCACATTCGGCCCCGACACGCCCAAAAACAAATCCGCGCCCGCAATCACATCCGCCAGCGCACCTTGCTGATTTTCGGGGTTGGTGTGCTCGGCATACCACTGCGTTGCGGCGTTCATTCCTTCGGTGCGTCCGCGATAAACCGCGCCGTGAATGTCGCACCCGATGATGTTGCGCACACCCGCATTGAGCAGCATGCGTGTGCACGCCGTGCCCGCCGCGCCGACGCCCACAACGACGACTTTGATTTCGCCCAATTGTTTGCCGACGATTTTCAGCGCATTGATCAACGCCGCCAGCACGACCACCGCCGTGCCGTGCTGATCATCGTGAAACACGGGAATATCCAATTCCTGTTTCAAGCGGGCTTCGATTTCAAAACAACGTGGCGACGCAATGTCTTCCAGGTTGATGCCGCCAAAACCGGGGGCAATGGCCTTGACCGTACGGATGATCTCTTCGGTGTCTTTGGTGTCCAGACAGATGGGGAAGGCGTCCACGCCGCCAAATTCCTTAAACAGCATCGCTTTGCCTTCCATCACGGGCAACGCGGCTGCCGGGCCAAGGTCGCCCAAACCGAGCACGGCGGTGCCGTCGGTGACCACGGCGATGGTGTTGCGTTTGATCGTCAGGTTGTAAACCTTTTCCGGGTCTTTGTGGATGGCCAGACACACGCGCGCAACGCCCGGCGTATACGCCATCGAAAGGTCTGAGCGGTTCTGCAACGCGCGTTTGTTGCGAATCTCGATCTTGCCGCCCAGGTGACGCAAAAACGTGCGGTCAGAGATGTTGACGATCGTGACTTCGGGAATCGCCTGCACGGCGGCGGCAATCTGTTCGGCGTGCTCTTCGCCGCCGGTCGCCACGGTGATATCGCGGATCAGGTGATGCGCGCCGACTTCGACAATGTCTACTGCGCCGATGTTGCCGCCCGCTTCACCGATGGCCGAAGTCAGCCGTCCCAGCACACCCGGGTGATTGGCAATCTTCAGCCGCAGCGTAATGCTGTAGCCTTCGCTTGGAATAACCTTCATGCAGAACTTTCCTGTGGATTTAAGACGTTCGTTAAGGTTGGCGAGGATACCGTAACTGCGCAGGGCAGGCAAGAATCGCC
>JAEUQO010000267.1 GCA_016789605.1 Acidobacteriota bacterium | reverse complement strand
GACAACTCGATGTCGAACAGGTAGCACCTCTCGCCTGGCCAAAATGAACTTTTCGCCGGGGTCGGAGTTGTGTTACCTAAAGCCACTCAAGAGGGCAGACCGTGGCACAGAAAAGTAACTCTTTTTCGCCAATGTCCAGTTTGTAATTGCATTAATCGAAGCGCCTCTCACCAACACCGAACTGAAATCAAGGAAGAGTTTATAAAGCTCTGGGATGATTTCAGGCAGAAGCTCCGCATTTCTCCCCAACTCACCAAAAAGCGCGGCGAGTGCTGCCTTATAAGCCGCAAGGTGACGCTGGCTGCTGTCAAGATTTGGGATGATCTCTTTCAATCGTCCCAGTACAGCGCGAGGATTGTGCCTGCAGATGCCTTTTAAGGCATCTATGACTTGATGTGTGGTTCTTGAATATGTCGCTTGAGTGCCTTGGTGCTCTAACCCTTCCAAATTAGTCTGAGGCTTCTTTTCATTCAACAAAACACTTTCGTGAGTGAGATTGGCAACGGCTCCCAACAAGCCATCCAAATTTTCAAGCAAATACTCAGGGTTATATTTTCCGATCGTTTCAAGCGTTTCTGCTGCTGCTGCTTTGACATCAACGTGATAAGCAAAACCACTGACAATTTGCAGGAGTGGCGAAACTACGTGGGATATACAAGATTCGAAGCTACCAGCCAGTTCCTGACTGTGATCTGAGAGTCTCTTACCACCTAAGACGATAAAACGATAAACACGAACTGCCTCTTCTTTCGCATCCGAAGAAAGCCGCCGATACCCTTCATTCAATTTTTCCTGGGTGTGATCAGGATGCCTAATATAAATCGCCGCAAGCGTGCGGCAAGCGGCACCGTCTGCTGAGATACCGTTATAAATGTCGTCTTCCAGTTCTAGAGAATCAATAAGCGGGTCAATCATCTGCCTAGCAAGCTCAGGAAGATCATCAATCAAGGCTTGAATAACGTTGGCGGCATTGAATCGGATATGTTTGCTGTCTGACTTCAATTGTTCTCTCAAGGCATAGTTGAGTAGATCAAAAGCTTTCTCCCCAATCACTTTGAGCGCAAAATTCCCACCAGCATAACTGCGATAAACGCGATTGGGCAGATCAGAAGCATACCATTGCGTGTAAACAACCTGCCTGACGAGTTCTGATTCTGGTACAAGGTTATGCTGGTGCAAATAGGTGCCAATTAGAGAACAAGCCTTGTCAGTATTTTTGACTTCTTCCAGGCAGCTTTTGGCCGCGCGGAATGCCATTTCAGAGAGCAACCCTGTTGGACTTGCCAGAAGATGCACTGTGTCAATGCAAAACTCTCCATGCACGGGGTCTGGAAAGTGGCTGCAAAGCACCTCAACAGCATCTTTGGTAAAAAACTCTGGCGCTATTTCTGCTGCTTTTACAAGTTTTTTTGCAGCTTCGATATGATGAGTTTCATTATCCAGGAGTACAACGAGTTCGAGTACAGACTGAGCCGTTACATCTTCACGGTGTAAGGCTTCTGTCAGATCACCTGAGACCTCTTTTTGAAGGCGGTGCTTCGCCAAATTATGTTTTTTAGTCTCAGAGTCTCGACGCTTTATGACTTCGTCCTCTTTGTCGAGAATGGCCCGTCCAATGTTATCGAGCGACACCAATTCGTGATATTGGCAATTACGGCAGTTTGCTGTTATGAAATCTGCCGCTACTTGCGTTAGGTGCATGGACATACTTCCACCTGCCGAAGCGTGAGGGCACGTGATACACATCATTCCGACTGGCAATTGATAAAGCTGAGCAACTAGCCCAGATGATTCCATCTTTATGTCCAAATGTCGACACCAGTTTCTGACTTTCGGAAGAATCTCCGCGTTCTTTTGCCCAAGGTCGATTGCTCGCTGAATCTCACGTTCTTTACTTCTTTTCTTTGCCATAGGGTTTCCAATTCAACAAAACTACCCTTCAAACACAGCATTCTTGAGCGTATACCACGTCGCACGTCCTTGCCCATGCTTTGAAATTTGCTCAGCCTGGGTCAGTTCCCGCAACCGCAGCTTGAGCGTATTCCGATTCGCTTCTGTCAGCCGCTCTAAGTCGGAAATTGTTAGCTGTTCGTGTTCGCGGAGCAGTTGCAAAATCGTCAGCGACAATGGCGGCAATGCCTTCGCAATGGTTTGTTCGCGTTGCAATTTGGCGGCGAGATTGTCTTTTTGTTTTTTCAGACAGCGTAGAAAAAAGATGATCCAGGCTTCCCAGTTCGGTTCGGCTTGTTTGAGTGTGCCTTGTGTACGGCGCAGTGCCGCGTAATAGAGGTCTTTGTTTTCTTCGATCACGCCTTCGAGCGAGGCGTAAGGGACGTACACGTAACCGCTGCGCAGCAGCAGGAGCGTTGTAAGGATGCGCGAAAGTCTCCCGTTGCCATCCTGAAACGGATGGATTGCCAGAAAACGAACTACGAAAACAGCAAGGATAAGCAGCGGATGCAGATGTTTTTCGGTGAATGCCTGATTCGTCCAATCGACAAGCTGCTGCATTTCCAGTGGCGTCTGAAATGGCGAAGTCGTTTCAAAGATGACGCCAATCTCTCTACCTTCCTGGTCATAAGCGACGACATTGTTCGGCGTGCGTTTATACTGGCCGCGATGGTGTTCGTCTTTGGTGCTGAATTTGAGCAGGACGGCATGCAATTGTTTCAGGTGGTTTTCAGTAAGCGTTAGCTCTTCCCACGACTGGAAAAGTAAATCCATCGCTTCGGAGTAACCGGCAACTTCCTCTTCGTCTCGCGATTTGAAGGTGTGGCGTTCCAGATTGCTGAGCAAGGTTTCGATTTGCTGGTCGGTGAGTTTGACGCCTTCGATGCGCGTGGACGAGCCGATGCTTTCGATAGTCGCGACGTGGCGTAGTGCCCGAAGTCGTTCAGGAGAAAGGGCTTGCAAGGCTTCCCAGCGGCCTTTGAACTCGTCAATTTCCGCGATCAGCCGCAGCATGTCGTGCGAGACAAGTAGGTTTATTTGCAAACTGGTTGGTGCAGTCTGGTTCTCCATACCCGTAAATATACCCGATTTTACCCAATTCGGCGGAGCGAGAAATGGGCGCATGGATGAAAGATCATCTGCGAAATCCGGTTGAAACTGCCATCAATCGCAAGCTGAACATCACCCGCGCCCGCACAAAGATGCCGCGACTGCACGACCGAGTTCGTAGTTCCGCCTTTAGGCGGTGACAGCTCGGAACGAGCGGTAGGGCTGCTTCGCAGCCGCAACCGCCTGAAGGCGGAACTACGTACATAGCGCTTCACAATCTATTGAGTATCCGCATAGATCAAGTTGGATTCAGCCCGGTGATAGTGCCGGTGCTGCTGCCAAAGGAATCTGTTTCGACGCCCATTCGTTGCAGCATCGTCACAAACAGATTGCACAGCGGCGTGTTGTGATTGCGGCTGAACGCGATGTGCTGGCCGTGTTTGAAACCGCCACCGGCCAAAATGATCGGCAGATTGGTGTTGTCGTGAATGTTGGCTTCGCCCATGTTGCTGCCGTACAAAACCATCGTGCGATCGAGCAAACGCTGGCCGTCTTCTGACTTGCTGGCCAGGCTGGTCATCAGTTTGTTCAGCACAGCCATGTTCTGGCGGTCGGCGGCTTCCAATTGACGCAGTTTTTTCTCGCTCTGGCCGTGATGGCTCAGGCCGTGGTAACTCTCGGTCGTGTCTTGCTTGCCTTCGAGTTTGAAAATGGGCGTCCAGAACGCATCCAGCATCAGCGTGACGATGCGCGTGGAATCGGATTCAAACGCCAGCTGCGCCATATCCAGCATCAACTCGAACTTTTCAAAAAAGTATTTGCCTTCCTGAATCGCGGCAGGCGCCGGGTGCTCAGTTTTGGGCAGCGGACGCGTTTCCCATTCACGCGCAATCACCAATCGCTGTTCGACTTCGCGAACCGAAGTGAAGTATTGATCCAGCCGCGCTTTGTCCGCTTTGCCCAGATTGCG
>JAEUQO010000207.1 GCA_016789605.1 Acidobacteriota bacterium | reverse complement strand
CACAGGCTGCGAGCAGCAAATCCCATTGCGCGGCGTCTTTGTCGTTGATCAGGTTGACCCAGAGCGGTGTCGTGGCAATGTCAGGCGGCAATGGGCAGTCTGCGCGTTTGACGGGAATCGTCGTGCCGTTGACGAAGCCGGGATCACGCGCGAGGGCGCGGCTCATCTCGTGGCGGCAATAATCGCTGGCCAGATAGGTATCAGTCAGGACCAGCACCGACACGTCGGCTTGATCCTGCAAGCTGTCCATCTGGCCGATGACGGTTTGTCCGGCTTTGAATTGTTCGACGTCCAGCAGCACGGTTGCGCCGCCTGCTTTGAGGCAGGGTGCCAGCCGGTTGAGAACCCAGTCGCTTTGTCTGTGGCTGTAGCTGACGAAGACTTTCTTGCTCATCACCTTGTCACCGAGAGGTTGCCGGGGATTGTGTCACACGCGGCGCATCATACGACGCAGCAGGGAATTTGGGCAATCTGGTCATCTGGCTTGCGGTCTGGAAATGAAAAAAGCCGCGAAGATTGCTCCTCGCGGCTTTGCATCGTTGACCTGTCGGTCGAACAGACGGCTTAGAATTCGTCGGCGAATTCGTCTTCCATCAGTTCTTCCAGATTGTCGTCGGCGGGCACGATGTCTTCTTCGTTGAATTCACCTTCCGCTGACAACTCTTCTTCCAGGTTCAATTCTTCATATTCTTCTTCCGGTTCGGGGACGTTGCGGGCCGTGGAGGCCGCCACCATCTGTTCGATGTAGCTTTGCGTATCGTCCACCTCTTCGGCGCGCAGGTCCTTCATCGTCGGGTCGTGGGCGATTTTGACGCGGCGGTAGAATTCCATACCGGTTCCCGCCGGGATCAAACGGCCCATGATGACGTTTTCTTTCAACCCGCGCAGGTAATCCACGCGTCCGGAAATGGCCGCTTCGGTCAGCACGCGGGTCGTTTCCTGGAAAGACGCCGCCGAGATGAACGAATCGGTCGAAAGCGAAGCTTTGGTGATACCGAGCAAGAGCGGTTCCGCCGTTGAGGGCTGGCCGTCTTCGCTGATCACGCGCGCGTTTTCGTCGGCAAAGCGGAAGCGATCCACCTGTTCTTCGAGCAGGAATTCGGTATCGCCCACGTCTTTGATACGCACCCAGCGCAACATCTGGCGCACGATCACTTCGATGTGCTTATCGTTGATATGCACACCCTGGAGGCGGTACACCTCTTGGATCGCGTTGACCAGATAACGTTGCAACTCTTCCATACCGCGCACGGCCAGAATGTCGTGCGGGTTGAGCGGGCCGTCCATCAACGGTTCGCCGGCGCGCACACGGTCGCCTTCTTGCACGTTGATGTGCGTACCGCGCGGGATGGAGTATTCACGCTCTTCGCCGTTTTCGCCGACCACGCTGATTTTCTGCGAACCTTTGGTGACGTTGCCAAATTTGACGATACCGTCAATTTCGCTCATCACCGCGGTTTCGCGCGGTTTGCGGGCTTCAAAGAGTTCGACGACGCGCGGCAAACCACCGACGATGTCTTTCTGACGAGTGGTTTCACGCGGAATCTTGGCAATGACGTCGCCCGGTTCCACTTGATCGTTGTTTTGCACCATCAGGTTGGCGCGAATCGGCATCGAGTAGAATTTGAGCACCTTGCCCGCTTCGTTTTTGATTTCGATACGGGGTTGGCGTTTTTCGTCGGGCGAATCCATCACGATCGGACGCGTCAAACCGGTCACTTCGTCCACTTCTTCGTGGACGGTGACGTTTTCGATCAGGTCGCGCCAGTGTACGTGGCCGCCGACTTCGGTCAGGATGGCGAAGGTGTAAGGATCCCATTCGGCGATCTTCTGGCCTTCTTCCACGCGGCCTCCGTCGGGGAAGTTGATCGTCGCACCGTACGCAATCGGGTAACGATCCACTTCGCGTCCGCGTTCGTCCACCACGATGACCGAACCGTTGCGGTTCATCGCCACGATTTTGCCTTCGCGGTTGATGACCGTGTTCAAGCTGTCGTATTTGATGTGACCGCTCTTGCGCACTTCGTGGGCGTTCTGTTCGCTGACGCGCGACGCCGTACCGCCGATGTGGAAGGTACGCATCGTCAACTGCGTGCCCGGCTCGCCGATGGATTGCGCCGCAATGACGCCCACGGCTTCGCCGATGTCCACCAGATTGCCGACCGCCAGGTTGCGGCCATAGCATTTGATGCAGCAGCCACGACGTGATTCGCAGGTCAGCACCGAACGAATGCGCACGCGTTCAATACCGGCGTTCTGGATTTCGGTGGCCAGGTCTTCGGTGATTTCCTGACCGGATTGGGCCAGGGTTTCGCCGGTGACCGGGTCAATGACGTCGTCGAGCGCCACACGACCGATGATGCGTTCGCGCAAGCCTTCGATGATGTCGCCCGCTTCGGTGATCGGTTCGGCCCAAATGCCTTTGACCGTGCCGCAATCCATTTCCGAGATGATGACGTCCTGCGCGACGTCCACCAGACGACGGGTCAGGTAACCCGAGTCGGCGGTCTTGAGCGCGGTGTCGGCCAGACCTTTACGTGCGCCGTGCGTCGAGATGAAGTACTGCAACACGTTCAGGCCTTCGCGGAAGTTGGCGCGAATCGGCGTTTCGATGATTTCGCCCGAAGGCTTGGCCATCAAACCGCGCATACCGGCAAGCTGACGAATCTGCTGCTGGTTACCACGCGCACCGGAATCGGCCATCACCAGAATCGGATTCAAGGTGTGCGATTCTTTTTCGCGGCGGCTCATCTCTTTGAACATTTCGTCGGCGACGCGCTCGGTCACTTCTGACCAGATGGCCACGACCTTGTTGTAACGTTCGCCGTTCGTGATGACGCCGTCTTTGTATTGCTGGTCAACCTTGACGACCTCTTCCTGCGCATCGCCCACCAGCTTCGGTTTGTTCGGCGGCGTGACCATGTCGTCAATGCCGATGGACAAGCCTGCTTTGGTGGCGTAAAGGAAGCCGAGTTCTTTGACGCGGTCGAGCATGGTCACCGTGATGCTGTGACCCAGCCGCAAGAAGCAGTAATTGACCAGGCTGGTCAACCCTTTCTTCTTGAGCATGCCGTTGACGTAAGGCATTTCCTTCGGCAGGTAATCGTTCAGAATCACGCGACCGACCGTGGTGTTGATCGTGCGATCCACTTCGTGCACGGTGGCTTTGATGATGTCCTGTCCGTCGCGTTCGGTTTCCAGATCAATCAGGCGGCCTTTGTAACGCAACCGGATTTTGGTCTGGATGGTGACTTCCTTGGCGTCGAGTGCCAGCATCACTTCGTCCGGCGAAGCGAAGGCGCGGCCTTCACCTTTCGCGCCTTCGAGCGCGCGGGTGATGTAATAGCAACCGAGCACGATGTCTTGCGAGGGAACCGCAATCGGTTGACCCGACGCAGGCGACAAAATGTTGTTTGACGCCAGCATCAGCACTTGCGCTTCGATCTGCGCTTCAGGCGAAAGCGGAATGTGCACGGCCATCTGGTCACCGTCGAAGTCCGCGTTGAACGCAGTACAAACGAGCGGGTGAATCTTGAGCGCCTTGCCTTCGACCAGCACGGGTTCAAAGGCCTGGATGCCCAGACGGTGCAACGTTGGTGCGCGGTTGAGCAGGATCGGGTGATCTTTGATCACCTTTTCGAGGATATCCCACACCACGTCGTCGTGATTTTCGACCAGTTCCTTGGCCTGTTTGATGGTGGCGGCGTGGCCTTCGGCTTCGAGCCGGTTATAGATAAACGGCTTGAAGAGTTCGAGCGCCATCTTCTTGGGCAAACCGCACTGGTGCAGTTTCAGTTCCGGGCCGACGACGATCACCGAACGGCCAGAGTAATCCACGCGTTTGCCGAGCAGGTTCTGACGGAAACGGCCCTGTTTGCCTTTGAGCGTGTCAGAGAGCGATTTGAGCGGACGATTGTTGACGCCGCGCAGCACGCGCCCGCGACGACCGTTGTCAAACAGCGCGTCCACGGCTTCCTGCAACATGCGTTTTTCGTTGCGCACGATGACTTCGGGCGCTTTCAGCTCGATCAGCTTCGACAAACGGTTGTTGCGGTTGATGACGCGGCGATACAGATCGTTCAAATCCGACGTCGCAAAGCGACCGCCATCGAGCGGCACCAACGGACGAAGCTCCGGCGGCAACACGGGAATCACGTCAAGGATCATCCATTCGGGGCGATTGCCCGATTTGCGGAAGGAATCCACGACTTTCAGCCGTTTCGAGAACTTGAGCTTTTTCTGTTGGCTGGTTTCGTTCTTCATCTTGTGACGAAGCTCTTCGGCCAGCTCTTCGACGTCAACGCGCATCAGCAGGGTTTTGATTGCTTCTGCGCCCATACGCGCGATTTCGTCGGTGAATTTGCCAGGCATGTCGCGTTTGAGTTCGCGGTAACGCTCATCGCTGAGCAATTCGCGTTCTTTCAGCGGCAAACCGAGTTCGGCAATTTCCTTGGAATCGGCGATGACGATGTAGTTCTCGAAATAAAGAACCTTTTCCAGTTCGCGCAGCGGAATGTCGAGCAAGTGGCCGATGCGCGAGGGCAGGCCTTTGAAAAACCAAACGTGCGAGCACGGGCTGGCCAGTTCAATGTGGCCCAGGCGTTCGCGGCGAACTTTGGCTTGCGTGACTTCCACGCCGCACTTGTCGCACACCACGCCCCGGTGCTTCATGCGTTTGTATTTACCGCACAAGCATTCCCAGTCGGTGACCGGCCCGAAAATGCGTGCGCAAAACAGGCCGTCACGTTCCGGTTTGAAGGTGCGGTAATTGATCGTTTCAGGTTTGGTGACGTGGCCATGCGACCACGCCTTGATCTTCTCGGGCGACGCCAGACTGATGCGAATCGCCTCGAAATCCGGTGTCAGTGTCTTTTCACCTGCATATCTAAGCATTATTTCCTCCCTGATTGCGTCCCCGGATGATTAAGCTTCCTGCGTTTCGCGCCGACGCAATTCCACGTCAAGGCAGAGCGATTGCAGTTCGCGCACCAGCACGTTGAACGATTCCGGCAAGCCGGGTTCGAAGTCCGATTCACCTTTGACGATGGATTCGTAAATCTTCGAACGGCCCGCAACGTCGTCTGACTTGCAGGTCAGCAACTCTTGCAGAATGTGCGCCGCGCCATAGGCTTCGAGCGCCCAGACTTCCATTTCGCCGAAACGCTGGCCGCCGAACTGGGCCTTGCCGCCCAACGGCTGCTGCGTGATCAAGCTGTAGGGGCCAATCGAACGTGCGTGGATCTTGTCATCCACCAGGTGCGAAAGCTTGAGCATATAGATGTAACCGACGGTCACTTTCTGCTCGAACGCTTCGCCGCCGACGCCGTCATACAGCACGGTCTTACCGGATTCGTTGATCATTTCCGGCAAGCCTTCCATATCCAGCTTGTCGTCGGCTTCGTGCAGGAAGCGTTTGATTTCGGTTTCGGCTGCGCCGTCAAACACGGGCGTCGCGAACCGCATACCGAGCACGTGCGCCGCCCAGCCCAAGTGCGTTTCGAGAATCTGACCCACATTCATACGCGAAGGCACACCCAGCGGGTTGAGCACGATCTCAACCGGCGTGCCGTCGGGCAGATAGGGCATATCCTCTTCGGGCAGGATGCGCGCGATGACGCCCTTGTTACCGTGACGTCCGGCCATCTTGTCACCGACCGACAGTTTGCGTTTCATCGCCACGAAGACTTTGACCATTTTGATCACGCCCGGCGACAGTTCATCGCCTTTCTTGATCTTGTCGATCTTTTCTTCGTACAGATGTTCGAGAATCGCAATCTGACGTTCGGTGCGCTGTTCGAGGTCTTTGATTTCGGCAGCCACGTCGCGTGCGCCTGCGACTTCAACGCGTTTGAGCGCGCCGATGTCCATGCCTTCCAGCATTTCGCGGGTCAGCTTCGCGCCTTTTTCGGCAACCGTGCGGCCACGGAAGACCAACTCGGCTTCGAGCTTGCGGCCTTCGAGTAATTCGTAAATGCGTTTGTTGCGTTCTTCTTCGAGGATGCGGATTTCATCGCTCAGGTTCTTACGCAGCTTTTCTTCTTCCGCCGCTTCGATGGCGACGCTGCGGGCGTCTTTGTCCTGACCCTTGCGGGTGAAGACCTTGACGTCCACGACCGTGCCTTCGATGCCGGGCGGGCAGGTCAAACTGGCGTCGCGCACGTCACCGGCTTTTTCGCCGAAGATGGCGCGCAGCAGTTTTTCTTCTGCCGTCAGTTGCGTTTCCCCTTTCGGCGTGACTTTGCCGACCAGGATCGAACCCGGTTTGACATACGCGCCGATGCGGATGATGCCGCTGTCGTCCAGATCACGCAGCGCGGCTTCGCCGACGTTCGGGATGTCGCGCGTGATTTCTTCCGGTCCAAGTTTGGTGTCGCGGGATTCGATTTCCAGTTCTTCGATGTGGATCGAAGTGTAGTAATCGCCCTTGACCATCTTTTCCGAAATCAGGATCGCGTCTTCGAAGTTGTAACCGCGCCAGGGCATAAAGGCCACCAGCACGTTACGGCCCAGGGCCAATTCGCCGCCTTCCGTACAAGGACCGTCAGCGATGACCTGTCCTTTCAGCACGCGCTGACCTTTGCGCACGATCGGCTTCTGGTTGATACAGGTGTTCTGGTTCGAACGCTTGAATTTGATCAGCGGATAAATGTCCGCCGTCACTTCGCGCGAAAGCGTGCCGTCCACGTTGTGGTCAACGCGGATGATGATGCGTTCGGAGTCCACCGTATCCACGATGCCGTCGCGTTTGGCCACGACCACCGCGCCGGAATCCTGGGCGGTGACTTTTTCCATGCCGGTGCCGATCAGCGGCGCTTCAGCGCGCAACAGCGGCACAGCCTGGCGTTGCATGTTCGAACCCATCAACGCGCGGTTCGCGTCGTCGTTTTCGAGGAAGGGAATCAAGCTGGCAGCCACCGACACCAGCTGTTTCGGTGACACGTCCAGGAATTCGACTTCGTCGCGGGTGGCCAGAATGAACTCGCCGGTTTTACGCGCGTTGACGCGATCACCGACCAAAAAGCCATCTTTGTCGAGTTCGATGTTGGCCTGACCGATGACGTATTTGTCTTCTTCCCAGGCGGACAAATAGAACGGCCACGGCTCGAACGTCGCCTGCTTTTTGCCTTCGCCGAGCTTCTTGTTGGCAGTGAGCGCCGTCGCTTCGGGAATGTGATCGCCGGGTTTGAACTCAGAATCGCCCGGATTGATGATCTTGACGTAATCCACCACCTGGCCTGCGAGGACTTTGCGGTACGGCGATTCGATAAAGCCGAATTCGTTGATGCGCGCAAAGCACGACAGCGAAGAGATCAGCCCGATGTTTGGACCTTCCGGCGTTTCAATCGGACAGATACGACCATAGTGCGTCGGGTGCACGTCGCGGACTTCGAATCCCGCGCGTTCGCGCGAAAGACCGCCCGGTCCAAGCGCCGACAAGCGGCGTTTGTGCGTGATTTCCGACAGCGGATTGGTCTGATCCATAAACTGCGAAAGCTGGCTGGAACCGAAGAATTCGCGCACCGCCGCAGTCACAGGTTTGGCGTTGATCAGGTCGCGCGGCATTGCCGTCTGCATTTCCTGATGGATGGACATCTTTTCCTTGATGGCGCGTTCCATACGCACCAAGCCCAGGCGGAACTGGTTTTCCAGCAGTTCGCCGACCGCGCGCACGCGGCGGTTGCCCAGGTGGTCAATGTCATCGTCGCTGTAATAGATCGTGCGTCCGTCCAGGGTCTGTACCGGATCGGTGCGCAGACCAAGCTTTTTCAACTTCAGCACGTAATCAATCACATCGAAGAAATCCAACGGCGAAAGCAGAGGATCGTCCAAACGATCGCGTTCGGGGCGACCCATCTTGATGTTGAACTTCAAACGACCCACGCGCGAGAAATCGAATTTGCGCGCGTCAAAGAACATGCCGTGGAAAAGCGATTGCGAGGTTTCCAGCGTCGGGGGATCGCCCGGACGCATCTTGCGGTAAATCTCAATCAACGCTTCCTGCGGTGTCTTGATGGCGTCTTTCTTGACCGTCAAGCTGAGCACAGGGCCAATGTCGTCTTTGTCCGGGAAGAAGACTTCAAACGTCCCAATCTCGGCTTCGATCACCTTGGCCACCGTTTCCGGCGTCAGCTCGGTATTGCTTTCCGCCATCACTTCGCCGTCGTTGGTGTTGACCAGATCGTTGAGCGTAAAGGCGCCAGCGAGGTCTTCGATCTTGACCGGAATTTCGGTGACGCCGCCAGACACGAGCGCTTCATACGCGCTGGACGTGATTTTCTTGCCGCTCTTGACGACTACGTCGCCTTTTTTGTCCGTCAGGTCAGACGACACACGCATGCCGATGACGCTTGAGCTGAGTTGCCAGTAAAGCTGGCTGCCCGCCACGCGAATCTTATCGACGGTGTAGAACTGACGCAGAATGTCTTCATCGCTCTTCAGGCCCAGTGCGCGCAAAAAGATCGTCGCCAGGAATTTGCGTTTGCGGTCAATGCGAACGTAGAGCAGGTTTTTCGCGTCGTATTCGAATTCCACCCACGAACCGCGATAAGGAATCAGTTTGGCCAGGAAATAGGTATTGTTCTGCGCTTTTTCGAAGAAAACGCCCGGCGAACGGTGCAACTGCGAAACGATCACGCGCTCCGTGCCGTTGATGATGAAGGTGCCGTTGTCTGTCATCAGCGGCAGATCACCAAAATAGACTTCTTCTTCCTTGATATCGCGAATGGATTTCTGACTGGTTTCTTCGTCCTTGTCCCAAACCGTCAGGCGAATTTTGACGTGCAGCGGAACGGAATAGGTCATGCCGCGTTCCTGGCATTCGTTCACGTCGTATTTGTGTTTCAGGCCCACCGGCTCGCCGCAGTTGTCGCAGGTGTTGACGACGTTTTTATTGTAGGTTCCGCACTCGCCGCAAACCACGTCTTCGGAAGACAACGGGTTGACCTTGATTACTGAACCGCACTGACGGCAGTTTGAGCGCAAGTGGTGCAGACCTTGCAACTGACCGCACTTGCATTGCCAGTTGCCAAGACGAAACTCGACGAATTCCAGCGACGACGTGTCGCGGAAATCGGAGATGGGAAACGTTGATTTGAAAACCGCCTGCAAACCGATCAAATCCCGCTCGGGCGGCAGCAAGTCCATTTGCAGAAAGCGGTCATAACTCTCGCGCTGCACTTCGATCAGGTTCGGGATGCGAACCGCGGTGCGGATCTGCGAGAAGTCGTAACGCGGTGGCTTTTCGTAGCCTCTCGCTCCATTGGCACTACCACTGTTTGTGATGGGATCCATCTCGATAGCCATTGTGAATCACGTCCTTCTTCTGCGCGGAAATAGGAGTAACCGGCCGCATGATTGCCCGCTTGATTTCAATCATTCAGCCCAAACCGAATATGGCAAAACGGCGGCAAGAGGCAATACTGCCCCTGCCGCGCGCTTTCGCGGTTGATTTTGATGATTTGTATTTTGAAGTTTGCCGATGTTGATAACCCGGAGTATACGGAAAAACAACCTGCGCTGCAAAGTGTGGGGCGTTGTCGTGATCTTGCCAGGAGGCTAAGGCCAACAGTCTGACTCAAAATCAGGTGAGGCACTACCTGTCGAGATCGAGGGATGCTGCCCGCTGACCCCTCCGCCAAACATTTTGCCGACGGCAAACTGAAAAGGCAAGCAGCGATCCAGCCTGTCGGCGTGAATCGCTGCTCACCAATCAGATTTGGAAAGATGAACTACTTGAGTTCGACCGTCGCACCAGCGTCGGCCAAGGCTTTCTTCATCTTCTCGGCGTCTTCCTTGCTGGCGCCTTCCTTCACGGTCTTGGGCGCGCCGTCCACCAAATCTTTGGCTTCTTTCAGGCCCAAGCCGGTCAGTTCGCGCACAACTTTGATCACATTGATCTTGTTCGCGCCAGCGCCGGTCAGCACTACGTCAAAGGTGTCTTTTTCTTCTGCTGCCGGAGCCGCTGCCGCCGCCGCGCCAGGAGCCGCAACCGCAACCGCCGCCGCCGCCGCCGACACGCCAAACTTATCTTCGAGGGCTTTCACCAACTCAGAAGCTTCGAGCAACGTGAGACCACCAATTTGATCGACCAAACCATTGATATCTGCCATGACTTTACGATTCCTCCTAAACGATCTCTGCCCGCTCATAACAAAGCCTGACGGCAGAGTTTGAATTTCGGTTGACTCTTACGTCGCTCAAGAACTCATCAGCGACGTTACCTTTGACTGACGCCGGGCATCACTCCTTTGTCAGCTTCGGGTGACGAGGGGCCGAGCACTGACATTGCATTCGGCCATTAAATACGATTTCAAAAAAACTGAAGGGCAGGGCATTGTCACAATGCCCGCAAAAACCTGTTTAAGCAGCTTCGCGTTTTTTGTCTGCAATCTGGTTGACAACCACCGCCAGGTTGCGCGGAACTGCATTGACCACCGTGGCCAAACGTTGCGCAGGAGCATTGAGCAAGAACATCAACTTGCTGATCAGCTCTTCCTTCGACGGCATTGACGCCAGCGCGCTGATATCTTTGACATTGATCGCACGACCTTCGACCACGCCAGCTTTGAAGGTGATTTGCGCATTCTCTTTGGCAAATTTGCTCAGCACTTTGGCCAGCCCCACGGGGTCTTTGTCGCTGTACGCAACAGCCGTCATGCCGATGAAATGATCTTTCAACGATTCCAACGGCGTGCCTTCAACAGCCAGGCGGCCCAGCGTGTTTTTCACCACGCGATAGTTCAAATTGGCTTCGCGCATCGCTTTGCGCAATTCCCAATCTTTTTCGACGGGCAAGCCCTGGAAGCTGACGATGAGCGCATTGCCCATATTGCCAAATTCTTCTCTCAGGACTGCCAGGTCTTGTTCTTTTTGCTCTTTCGTTTTCATAGGCTACTCTCTCAGTTCGATGAATTCGGTTGAACCCAGAAGGGCAGATGCATTAAGCGCCAACAGAAGTCGGATCAATCAAGATGCCCGGCCCCATCGTTGTCGCAACATTCACCTTCTTGACGTATTTGCCTTTGGCCGTGGCGGGCTTGGCTTTGATGACTGCATCAATAAGCGCCTTGGCGTTTTCGACAATCTTGTCTGCCGCGAAGGAGACTTTGCCCACGGGCACGTGAATGACGCCCGTTTTGTCCACGCGATATTCAACCTTACCAGCCTTGGTTTCTTTGACTGCGTTGGCGATATCCAGGGTCACCGTGCCGGTTTTCGGGTTTGGCATTAAACCACGCGGACCGAGCACCTTACCCAGGGCACCGACCGAGCGCATCATATCCGGCGTCGCAATTAAGGCGTCGAAGTCGAGATAGCCCCCTTTGATCTTGTCGACGAATTCATCGCCACCGACTTCATCGGCGCCGGCTTCCTGAGCTTCGCGCTGCTTTTCCGGCGAACCGGCAATCACCGCGACTTTCTTCGATTTGCCCAAACCGTGCGGCAACACAATTGTGCCACGGACCAATTGATCTGCTTTACGCGGATCTACGCCCAGCACCATTGTGACTTCGACAGTTTCATCGAATTTGGCGAAAGAAACCTTCTTGGCCAATGCGATGGCGTCTGCGAGCGCATAGAGTTTGGCCTGCTCAATCTGAGCAAGCGCAGCCGTAAACTTTTTTCCTGCCATGATTTGCTTCCTTTCAGGTCTTAACGTGGCGAAACCGGAATCAGCGATCCTGACATGTTTGCCGATTGGGTCAGCCACTCCCTCTTAAGAGAATGCGGATAGTGAATTTTCAAACGCAGGTCGAGGATGACCTGTGAACCACTTCTGCAACTACTTGATTTCCAACCCCAGGCTCTTGGCGGTTCCTTCGATCGTGCGGATTGCCGCTTCGAGGTCCGTCGTATTCAGATCGGGAAGCTTGGTTTTGGCCACTTCCTCAATCTGAGCGCGCGTAATGGTGCCGACTTTTTCGCGATTCGGTTTGCCCGAACCTTTTTCAATCTTGGCCGATTTTTTCAACAAGTCGGCGGCCGGAGGCGTCTTGGTGATAAAGGTAAAAGAGCGATCTGCATAGACGGTGATGACGACAGGGATTTTGATATCGCCCAAATTCGACGTCTTTGCATTGAACTGCTTGCAAAACTCCATGATGTTCACGCCTTGGGGGCCAAGTGCCGTGCCGATAGGCGGCGCGGGATTGGCTTTGCCAGCCGGAACCTGGAGCTTGATCATTGCGGTAACTTTTTTAGCCATAATTGGTATGTAATGAAGATCGGGCGCTCTGAAGAGCTCCCTCCCAATTGTTACTATTATCCTTCGTCAGAAAACGAGACTTTTTCGACTTCCAAGAAGCCTAATTCAACAGGTGTTGCACGCCCAAAGATGGTGACATTGACCTTGAGCATGTTCTTGTCGGCGTTCACCTCTTCGACCGTTCCCATAAAGCTGGTGAAAGGGCCGTGCGTGATGCGAACTGTTTCGCCGCGCTCAAAACTAAACTTCGGCTTCGGCTTTTCTGCCGCAGTCGTTACGTGGTGGACGATCTGGTCTACTTCTTCTGGCGAGAGCGGCGTGGGTTTTTGACCGCCAACGAAACTCGTCACCTTTGGAGTGCTCTTAATCAAGTGCCAAGCCCGATCAGAAATCTCGGTTTTGTCGTTGCACTCAATCTCGACCAACACATAGCCAGGGAAGAACATTCGGGTACTTTCAACACGCTTCGATCCCCGCATTTCCACAACGGTTTCGGTGGGAATCAAAACCTGTGTGATTTCATCACCCATCCCAAACGCCTGAATCCGTGAATTCAGACTGTCCCGAACTTTGCGTTCATAACCAGAATAGGTATGAATGATGTACCACTGCTTCGCCATAAATGATTCAGATTGTTTGCCAGCGAACTATTTGATGTGTGAGTTACCCGAAAATCTTGCGTGCCACCCACTCAAGACCTTTGATCAAATAGGTAAAAACAAGATCAGCGGCAAAGAGATAAAACGCAAAAAAGAAAATTGCGACGACTACGATGATGGTTGTGTACGTAACTTCGTTGCGTGTCGGCCAGGAGACTTTCTTCATCTCCGAAGCTACGTCGTGCCAAAATTGCTGTACGCTAGCCCACCAATTTGCGGGCTTGGCAGCTAATGATTGTTCATTTGCTTCATCTGCCATCGCCGCCGCTCCTTCGCGCGTACTCGATGTTGCCATTTTCTTACCTCGATTGCCGATGCGCATCGGCATTCAAAATCGTCAGTCGCTAGGTTGCTGATGCTTCCAGGGAACTGGCAGGGGTATCAGGATTCGAACCCGAACTTTCGGTTTTGGAGACCGACGTGCTAACCGTTAACACTATACCCCTAGTAAATAACTATTTGCTTTCGCGATGTGCTGCGTGTTTACGACACTTATTGCAGAACTTTTTGAACTCCAAGCGCTGCGTCGTCTTCTTTTTGTTTTTGGTCGTAACGTAATTACGCGATTTGCACTCAGTGCATTGCAAAACGATATTGTCTCTCGGCATATCTTTGAACCTTCAAAGTGCGGCAGGGAAGAAAGATATCCTTGCCGCAAAATCTCAACTAAGCAATGATTTCGGAGATGGTACCGGCGCCGACCGTGCGGCCGCCTTCACGGATTGCGAAGCGCAACCCCTTTTCCATCGCGATTGGCGTGATCAATTCGATCTCCATCGCAATGTTATCGCCCGGCATCACCATTTCCACGCCATCCGGCAACTTCGCCACTCCTGTCACGTCCGTCGTGCGGAAGTAGAACTGCGGACGGTAGCCCGTGAAGAACGGTGTATGACGACCGCCTTCTTCTTTCGTCAGGATGTACGCTTCCGCTTTGAACTTCGTGTGCGGCTTGATCGAACCCGGCTTGGCGATC